>JBMFVY010000080.1:0-11909 GCA_049965755.1 Phycisphaerae bacterium
ACACCCGAGCCGATGTTAATGGCGGAAAAATCAAACACGCCGACATAGGGAATGCCGTTGGACGCTCCCTGTGCCAGACCGTTCTGATTGCTGATGTACCCCGTGTAGGTGGATGAGCCGATGGTGAGGGTCGGGGCCGAGGTCGCGGTGCCGGTGTTGATATCGACCGTACCGGAGTTGATATTCAAGGAGCCCAGGGAACCGTAAAGGTAAGGATTGAAGAGGACCGTGCCGGTGGTCGCCCCGAAGACCGCGGGGGCCGATAAAACCGATGACGCCAATACGGCCGCGGACAAGCCGCGGTGGAAACGAGTAAGCATGTGAGTAACTCCCAAAACCGAAATCGCCAGAAATCGCTCAGCTTGCTTTTCTCGTTGCCCCAGAGGCATCCCCAGTTAGCTTTATACTAATGGATAGGCCGAATTGCAAATTCGGCTCGGATTTTGGCGCAAAATTGCCGGGATTTGACAAAATGCGAATTTTTTCGCAATGACACCAGTTTTGTCTGATGTCCATGGCACCCTCCAATTGAGCTCAGCGGTGTATTATATGAACGGCGGTCCGACAGATCACTTGTATTTTTCCCGAGGCCTTCGCGTTCCCCTGAATCCCGATGCCCTTTTGGGGATCAAGATGATGATTTGACGGTTCGTAACGCGACATCTGCCTGTCGGGATGGGCCATGGTGGCGTGCCTCCGCATTTCACTGCCGTTATGGCAAACCGGGGGCGGGGTCACTGGCGCCTCGCTGCCACAGCGGCAGAATTTCGCTTGTGCTTGCCGCTGGGATTGTAATGATCGATTATTCGTTAACGTTTTGTTTTACATGTAGTTATGGTGCGATATGGCCACTGGAATTCGATCTTGGCATAGCGGTTGCATAATCGTTGAGCGTGTCCGGCCATGGGCGCTGCGCGGAAGCGGGTAAGATCGCCGCGAGTATGCCGTGCTGAATGTTGGCAGGCCTCAGGAGCCGGGGCGACATAAAAGGAGTTTATCTCGATGGCAGTAAAGCAGATCAGTTTTGATGAAAACGCACGTAAAAGTTTGCTTGAGGGAGTCACCAAGCTGGCTTCGGCGGTGAAAAGCACGCTGGGGCCCCGTGGGCGTAACGCCATTTTGGATAAGGGGTGGGGCGCGCCGACCGTCACCAAGGATGGCGTGTCCGTGGCCGAAGAAATTGAGCTTTCAAACAAATTTGAAAATGTGGGGGCTCAGCTTGTCAAAGAAGCCGCCACAAAAACCAGCGATGTAGCCGGTGACGGGACCACCACGGCCACCGTTCTGGCGGAAGCCATCTTTAAGGAAGGGTATCGAAATCTTGCGGCTGGTGCCGACGCCATGGCCCTGGCCCGCGGCATTCGGTTGGCGGTTGATGCGGTAATCAAAAACCTGGGCAAACTCTCCAAGCCGTTGGATGCAACCAACAAAACGGAAGTTGCGAATGTGGCGGCGGTGAGCGCCAACAACGACCGGGAAATCGGCAGCATCATGGCCGACGCCTTTGAAAAGGTGGGTAAAGACGGCGTGATCACGGTGGAAGAGGGGAAATCGCTCGAAACATTTGTCGATGTTGTCGAAGGGATGCAGTTTGACCGCGGATACATCTCGCCGAACTTCATCACCAATCAGGATGACATGATGGTGGTGCTCGATAAGCCGTTCATTCTGGTTTATGAGGATAAGATTTCCAGCGCGACCAAACTGGTTCCAATTCTTGAAAAGACGAAGGCGGCCAAGCGTCCGCTGCTGATTATTGCGGAAGATATTGAATCTGAAGCGCTGGCGACGCTGGTGCTCAACAAACTGCGGGGCATTCTGAGCGTGGCGGCGGTCAAGGCTCCGGGTTATGGCGATCGTCGCAAGGCGATGCTGGAAGATATTGCCGTGCTGACCGGCGGCCGGGCGATTATGAAAGATCTGGGGATTGATCTGGAGAAGGTGACGATTGCCGATCTGGGTCAGGCCCGTAAGGTTGAAATCGACGCCGACAACACCACGATCATCGAGGGTGTTGGCGAGTCGAAGGCGATTCAGGCCCGTATCGAACAGATACGCCGCGAAATTGATACCACCACTTCGGATTACGACCGTGAAAAATTGCAGGAGAGGTTGGCCAAGCTGGCCGGTGGTGTGGCGCAGATTAATGTCGGCGCCGCAACCGAATCTGAGATGAAAGAGAAAAAGGCCCGTGTGGAAGATGCCCTGCACGCCACACGTGCGGCCGTTGCCGAAGGCATTCTTCCGGGCGGCGGTACGGCGCTGATTCGCAGCCTTTCGGTATTGGATTCCATCAAGACGGAATCGAGTGATGAAAAGACCGGTGTTCAGATTGTACGCCGGGCTCTGCAGGAGCCGACACGGTGCATCGCGGAAAATGCCGGCGAAGATGGTGCGGTGGTGGTGAAGAAGATCATGGCCGGGAAAGACAACTTCGGCTTCAACGCCCTGACTCTGGAATATGAGCCGGACATGATCAAGGCTGGAATCATCACGCCGACCAAGGTTGAGCGCAGCGCCCTGCAGAATGCGGCAAGCGTTTCAACGCTGCTGCTCACCACGGATGCCATCATCGTTGAGAAACCCAAGCCCAAGGATGCTGGCGGACCTCCGGGTGGCGGCATGGGCGGCATGGGAGGAATGGGTGGTATGGGCGGAATGGACATGATGTAAGTCGCCCGTTTCAGGGCGGCGGGACCGGTACACCATTTGCCGGTTCAGGTTGAACATCTTGGAATTCAGGAATAGACCGCTGACGGATGATCAGCGAATGAATACGGAGATCGATATGAAGATTAAACCCTTGGAAGATCGAGTTGTCGTAAAACCTGCGGAAGCGGAAAGCACCACCAGCGGCGGTATTGTGCTGCCGGAGAGTGCCAAGGAAAAGCAGACGCGGGGCAAGGTGCTGCAAGTTGGGCCGGGCAAACTGCTCGACAGCGGCAAGCGAGTTCCACCGTCAGTGTCGGTGGGCGATGAAGTTTATTACGGTCAGTACGCGGGAACCGAGATCAAAATTGACGACCAGAAATATGTGATTCTGGAAGCAAGCGAACTGCTGGGTGTGGTCACTCGCTGAGTATCCGCCTGAATACTGAAATTTAAGGAAAACATTTTTAGGGGTTAACTATGGCAGCAAAACAACTCATGTTCGATATGGCGGCCCGGAATAAGGTATTTGACGGGCTTACGAAGCTGGCGTCGGCTGTTAAGGTTACGTTGGGGCCGTCCGGTCGGAACGTGGTTTTATCCAAAAGCTGGGGCTCGCCTCAGATTACACGCGACGGCGTAACCGTGGCCAAGGAAGTCGAACTGCCCGATCCGTTTGAAAATATGGGCGCCAAACTCGTCAATGAAGTTGCCGGCAAAACCAACGATATTGCCGGCGATGGTACCACTACCGCTACTGTGTTGGCGGAGGCGATTTACGGTGCGGGTCTGCGGCATCTCACGGCGGGGATGAACCCGGTGGTGGTGAAGCGCGGCATCGACAAGGCGGTTGAAACGGCCGCGGAAGCGATTCGTGATATGGCCCGCAAGGTGTCGGGGCGCGACGATCTGTGCAAAGTGGCGACGATTTCCGCTAATTCAGATGTCGCCATCGGCAACCTGATCGCCGATGCGATTGACCGGGTCGGTCGCGACGGTGTGGTGACCATCGAGGAGGGGAAGGGGATTGAAACCACCATGGACCTTGTCGAGGGGATGTCCTTTGATAAGGGATATCAGTCGCCTTATTTCATGACCAATCCGGGCACGCTGGAATGCGTACTTGAAGATGCGTATGTCTTCCTGTTTGAGAAAAAAATCTCCACCATCAGTGACATCCTGCCGCTGCTCAATAAAATTGCCACTGCAGGCAAGCCGCTGCTGATTGTGGCGGAGGATGTTGAATCTGAAGCGCTGGCGACGCTGGTGGTCAACCGGCTTCGCGGCATCCTGAAAGTCTGCTCGGTGAAAGCTCCCGGCTTCGGCGATCGTCGCAAGGCGATCATGGGTGATCTCGCGGCCGTAACGGGCGGCAAGTTCTTCTCGGAAGACTTGGGCACCAAGATCGAATCCATCGAACTCGAAGAGCTCGGCCGGGCCAAGCGGATTGTGGTGGACAAAGACAATACCACCATCGTAGAAGGGGCCGGTAAGAAGAAGGATATTGAGGCTCGAGTGGCCCAGATCCGCATGCAGATCGAAAAGACCACCAGCGACTACGACCGTGAGAAACTCCAGGAGCGTCTGGCGAAGCTCACCGGCGGCGTGGCAGTGCTGCGTGTCGGTGGTGCAACCGAAACCAACATGAAGGAGCGGAAATTCCGCGTGGATGACGCCCTGCATGCCACTCGTGCTGCAGCTCAGGAAGGGATTGTTCCGGGCGGTGGCGTTTCGTTCCTGCGGGCGATTTCAGCGGTTGAAAATGCCAAATCCAAGGCCCGCGGTGATGAAAAAGTCGGCTTTGATATTGTGATCGAGGCGCTCAAGGCTCCGGCCAGCCAGATCGCGGAAAACGCCGGCGAAGACGGCAGTGTGGTGGTGGAAGCCATTCTTGAGAAAGAAGGCTCGTTTGGTTATGACGCGGCCACCGGAAAGTATGGCGATATGTTCAAGATGGGCATCGTCGATCCGGCCAAGGTCAATCGCACGGCACTGCAAAATGCGTCGTCCGTCGCGGGCCTGCTGCTGACCACGGACGTGCTGGTAACGGATGTCAAGGAAGATGCGGAGAAGATACCGGGCGCCGTTCGCTGATCGACGGGTCGTGCTTCGTCATGCCTGCAACTGAGGCTGTGCGGAGCACTGGCTTTATCTCTCCTCATCCCGCCGTATTATAAGGGAGAGTTCCATGGCCCGACGCCGGATGATGGCTCGGGCTTTTTTCTTTTGTGCCGGCAGGAATGCTTATGCCAACTAAACGTGATTATTACGAAATCCTGCAGGTTTCACGCAGCGCCTCTGTGGAGGAGATCAAGAGCGCCTACCGCAAAGCGGCCATTGCGCATCACCCGGATCGCAACCCGGGCAATACTGAGGCGGAAGTTCGCTTCAAGGAATGTGCTGAAGCCTATGAGGTACTTTCCGACCCGGAAAAGCGGGCCCGCTACGATCAGTTCGGTCATGACGGTCTCCAGGGTGCCGCGGTGCATGATTATTCGCACATGCAGTACACCGACATCTTTTCGATGTTCAATGACATCTTCGGCGGGATGGGCGGTGGCGGCGGGGCGCGGCATGAAGGGCCGAGCCGCGGTTTTGACTTGGAAACGCAAATTTCCCTGACACTCAAGGAAGTTCAGACCGGGGCCGAAAAAGAGGTGGAATTTACCCGGCACGATAACTGCCAGACCTGCGGCGGATCGGGGGCCAAGCCCGGCACAAAAAAGAAAATTTGCACCACATGCGGCGGGCGTGGTCAGGTGGTGCAGCGTGGTTTCGGCGGCATATTCTCCATGGTGACCGACTGCCCCAAATGCGGCGGGCAAGGGGCCACCATCGACAAACCGTGCACCGAATGCCATGGGAGCGGACGGACGCTGCTGAAGCGGAAAATTTCCGTCAAAATTCCCGCCGGCATCCATGATGGTCAGGCGGTGCGCGTGCGGGGAGAAGGGGAGCCGGGGGATGAAGGGGGGCCGCACGGGGATCTGCATGTGTATGTGCGTGTGGCGCCGCACTCATTTTTCCAGCGGGACAAAAATCATCTCTATCTGGACGTGCCGATCAGCATGGTACAGGCGGCGCTGGGGGCGGAAATTGAACTCCCCACGCTCACCGGCAAAACCACGCTTCACATTCCACCCGGAACCCAGCCGGGTGAATTATTACGCGCCAAAGGACTGGGCCTGCCGGATGTTCACGGCGGGCGGGCGGGCGATATCATCGCACGGATCATGGTGGAAGTGCCCCGGAAACTGGGCAAAACTCAGGAACAGTTGCTGCGGCAGTATGCTCAGATTGAAGATGAAGCGGTGTTGCCGGCACGCAAAAACTTCTTTGAGAAAATGCGCGATTATGTTGTGGGCGATCATTCATCAACATCAGACGCCAAGTCGTAGACCAACAGAATATCAGGGGTAAAACAATGACAGAAAACAAATCAAAACAGACCGAAGAAACGCCGGATTACGAATCGGCCGACGCCTCCACGCAGGGCGGACAAGACGCGGATACGGAAGCTTCGGCTTCAGATAACCGGCGGGAAATGGATGAACTCCGGGCGAGTGTCGCCCGCTGGCAGGCGGATTATGAAAATCTGCGGCGACGGTCGGCCCGGGAACTGCTGGAATCACGGCAGGCGGCCGAGGCGGATTTCGCCAAGATGCTTCTGTCGGTGCTGGATCACTTTGAACTGGCGCTCTCGGTTGATCCGCTTCAGGTTGATGCCAAGAGTATTCTCGACGGCGTGAAAATTACCTATGACGAATTGATCAAAATCCTGCAAAAGCGCGGGATCGAAGCATTCGATCCCGTTGGTGAGCCGTTTGATCCGTTCCGCCACGAGGCGATTGCCATCGAGCCGACGGATAAGATGCCGCCCCAGACCGTCATTCAGACGCTGCAGCGCGGGTATCGGTGCGGCGACCGTGTGCTTCGGTCGGCGAAGGTGAAGGTATCGGCGGCGATGTCGTAAATCCGTACTGCCGCGGTTTACAGTGGAAGATTAATATATGCCGACATATGAATATCAATGCAAAGCGTGCGGAAATAAATTCGAGGCGTTTCAATCCATCTCCGCCAAGCCGATTAAAAAATGCCCCGCATGCGGTAAAAATACCGTGCAGCGGCTGATTTCCGCCGGAGCGGGGATTATTTTCAAAGGCAGTGGATTCTATGAGACCGATTATCGGTCGGAAAGCTACAAGTCCGCCGCCAAAAAAGAAACACCAACCGCCGAAACGGCCAAACCCGCCGCAGACGGAAAGAATAATTCCGCCCCGGCCGTTCCCGCTACTTCCGCCGCCGCTCCGGCGACGCCGTCGGCCGCCCCGGCCGCTGAAAGTAAACCGGCGGCTTCGGGTAAGAAATTGGGTAAATCAAAATCGTGAGTCCCGCCATGACCGACTCCAATTTGCCGCTGCGTCCGCGCTGCCCCATCTGCAAAAAGCCAGCGGCTTCGCCGAATGAGGATGTTTTTCCGTTCTGCAGTGATCGATGTCGCCTGATTGATCTGGGACGATGGATGGATGGAACGTACATGACCTCGCGCCCGATTGACCCGACCGATGAGCAGGATCCGGATCGGAAGTGAAGAGTTCCCGCGATTTGGGCGGGAGCGTTCAACAAACCTGAAATTTCTTAATCGCTGCTTCTCGCGCCGCGCCGTGATCAACGATCGGGGCGGGATAATCACTGCCGATGACGCTGCCGCATTCCCGCTGCAACGATATCGGCATCATCCATGGTTCATGAATGAATTGGGTCGGCACACGGGCGAGTTCCGGCAGCATGGATCTGACAAAATCTCCCTGCGGGTCGTAGCGCTGGGCCTGAAGAATCGGGTTCATGATGCGGAAGTAGGGGGCGGCGTCGGTGCCCGTGCCCGCACTCCACTGCCAGCCGCCGACATTGCTCGCCTGATCATAGTCCATGAGCCACCGCATGAAACAGCGCTCTCCGATCCGCCAGTCGGTGTCGAGGTCTTTGGTGAGAAACATCGCGGTGATCATGCGCAGGCGGTTGTGCATCAGGCCGGTGGTTTGAATTTGCCGGATGGCGGCGTCCACAATGGGGTAACCGGTTCGGCCCTGCATCCAGAATTGGATGTGCTCGTCGGGATTGCTCCATGTCAGGTCGCTGTAGCGCTGCTGAAACGCCTGCCCGACGGTATGGGGAAAGTGGAACAGGACCATTTTGTAAAATTCCCGCCAGATCAATTCAGAGAGCCAGTGTTCGGCTCCGCCACAGCCGCGCAGGGCCCCCTGCTGCACCGCCGCCCGCACACACTGACGGACGGAAACGGTGCCGGCGCTGAGGTGGCTTGATTGTATCGATGTGCCTTGAATCGCAGGATAGTCGCGATCTTTTTTATAATATCCCACCCGGTGCCGGATAAATTCGCTCAGCATGGCACTTCCGCCCGCCTCGCCGGCCGCAATCGGCAGGGTAACTTTGGCATACCCCAGCGATTCGGCGCTCGGGATTGGATCGGACTGCATCGGATGGCGATGCGATATTCTCGGAAGCCCGCTATCCTCGGCATGATCGGGCGTGAATTTTGCCAACCACGCTTTTTTGTACGGGGTAAAGACCGTGTAAGCGCTCTGGCTGCCGGTGAGGATTTCAAATTCTTCGAAGATCACCGCATCTTTCACGCCCGCGGTTTCAATGCCGCACTTGGCCGCCTCACGGGCCAGACGTCGATCCAAGGCCAACTGCTGCGGTTCATAATCTTTATTAAATGTGATCAGGGTGGCGTCGGCTTGCCGGGCGAGATTTAATATCGACTTCACCGGGTCGTCGGAGCGTAATATCCGCAGTGGAATGTGATGCCGGTCGAGCGCTGCGGCGAGCTCGCGCAGGCTCTCCAGCCAGAAGGTTGCCTGAAAAGCACCGGTCTTTTCCGCATCGGCCGGAAACCAGCGGTTATCGATGACAAAGACCCCGATCACGGCACCTGCCCGGCGGGCGGCGAATTGCAAACCGTTGTTGTCGTGGATGCGCAGGTCCCGACGAAACCAATGAATGGCGTTTCCCAAGCGAATCTGCTCCTGGCTGCGGATGGTGCACCGACTATTTTAGCCATGAAAAATGCCGGCGGCTGCAGTCGTTGAACGTATGCCCTTCAGGCCTGAATTTCCGTCCCAATCCAGCCACCCCCGGACTGATAGCGAAAGATGGCGTTACCTGCGGTCGGATCGACGGATCGAAGATGTATCCACCGGTTGTCCAGCAGCGTCCGTACTACGGCATGCTTCTCGATGACCTGCGAAATGGCGGATCGCGGAGCGGCGATCAGTACCAGCAGACGCAGCGGGTCATGCCTCCATTGGATACCGTCATGGAGCGATTCGATCGGCAGGCCGATCTGCAGATCGCCTGCATTGCCCAGGCATACCCCGTGCATTCCTACCACGTTATGAAGGGTCTTGGTGCCGGCGCCAAGTTTTCCGGGGCAGACGGTCGAGGCGTAATACTGCATGTTGATCCAGTGGGCGACCACCATCGGAGCGGTCATGATCAGCGTCAGGATGGACAGATCCTTATCCTGCCGCCAATCGTAGTCGTGCAGGAATGTGCGCCCTTCCAGATTGATCCCGCGTGTGAGATGCCGTGGTGCGGCAATGAACGCCGCATTGCCAGCCAGACCCCATTCCGGACGCACCTGGGACCAGTCCGCAGCCCGCTGCCTGGCAGCTTCCGAAAGATTGCCGGCCGACTGCGGACTCATTTCCGCCTCCAGAGCCGCCTTTTCCTTTCGCACCCGTTCTCCCGCATCCGCGAGATGGTGTTGCAACTGGGCCAACTCTTTCAGATGACTCGCAGGAACCTGATCGAGGTCATAAATGGTCACCTCGTCGGTGGTTGTGTTGTGCTCGCCGGCCAGGAACCATGTGTCAGACGGAATATGAATTCCTTCAGCGGCCAATGTCGTGCGTACTTCGCTCCGATTAAGAACGGCCGCCGCAACCCGGGCATTAGGGCCGCCGGCGTGTCCGCCGCATGCCCCGCAATCCAAACTCGCTTGGTACGGGTTATTCGTTGTCGCCGCGCTGTGGCCGCACAGCAGCACCAGCCGGGCCTGATTTCGGGTCAGTCCCATATTGGTCAGGGCGCCGCGTGCGAGGGTGATTTGATCATCGAGTGAGAAATGATTCTGCGCCGACGCATGTCCCTCTACGGCCCCGCTGCAATGGATGTCGGGGCGGGCAATCGGCGGGGCATCGTCGGAGGGTTGAATCAGGCCGTCACGGATCAATTTCCAGCCGTAACCCAAGCCGAGCATTTCAACAAAATTCAGAGATGACACACCGTAGGCGGTCAGTTGCGACCAACCGGCCGCAAATTGTCGCTTGCTGCGCCGATTCACCGCGTGCCGGGCTGAATCGTCCGGATTATGGCGATCATGGCGACCGTGGCGATCAGGGCCGATCGCTTCGCCGACCTGATATGAGGATGAAAGCAGAACGGGATATTGTGCGGTGCTATGCTCGTCGCCTAGCCGCGAATAGTGGATCGGAAAGCCGAAGAACCCGGCAAAGCCGATGGTATCGACATCGGGCGCAGCAGATTCCAGCGCCCGGCGTATCCGTTCCGATCGGACATCGATACAGAAGACGCATTGGGCCGATGGCCGCCGAGTTTCCTGCCCATCGGAGGCGGCGTGCGCGAGACGGTCGCGCAGCAGGGCGGTGAGTTTTCTTTCATACGATATTTCGTGTGCCTCCAGGCACAGTGCAGGGGTAAGATGCCGGGCCGAAGCGTGTGTATTGGGGCGTTCGGTCCAATGGGGAGTGCTTCCCTGCCGCCGCAGAAAGTTAAACGCCGCCATTTCATAGCTGATGCGCACGGCAAGCAGATCAAAAAGCGGATTATCCTGAGCTGGAGGCATTTGCCGCCAACTGTATAGTCGCAGATGGCTGGCCCAGCCGAGGTGATCAAGCAAAAGCCGTTGAAAGTAATCGGTGATAATATTTCCCGGGATGCCGATCTGATCGAGAACGTAATGGATGGTTTCGCCAGGCGTTGGAGGGAGGGATTTAATAATGGATCGGCAGCCGTTGAGACCGGCGAGATCAATCATGCGGTCCAGTTCCGCCATTTGCCGCCAGGCTGAATAAAACCTCTTCGAGTGATCCATCATATTCCATGCCGCCTGCCCCCGATCAAAGTAAGCACTGCACCAGAGCGCCACATGATCCAGCACAGCCTGCTGCAGATTTTCGGGCAGGCGATCCAGAAGCGTCGTCGGATACGGATGGCCGCTCTGCGTATGGGATGCAGTGTCCGATTCATCAGAGGTGAGCGTTTCCGCTTTTTGCACCATGGCATCGAGGGAGGCCTGCAGGGTGTCGAATGACGCGGCGGCACCCGACTGCAGACGACGCTCCATGGCGATGCGCACATCTGCAGGTGTAATCCCGCCGGATCGCAATCGATGGGCGTAATACGTTTCCGGCATGTACAGGCGGCGGCCCATCGCAGACTGCATCTGCTGCAGGATCGTTTCGAAGGGCAAATCGATGTGTCCCCAAAAAGGGTTCACCGCAACAAAGCCATCCAGTGGCCAGATCGGGGCAATCTTTTCAAATACGCCGGCGGCCGAGGTGGCTGCAGCGTCTGCGGGTGTCGGCTGAAGTACACAAGTCATGGCATCACCGTCCTTTTTTTATATGTAAGACGTATCCATCAGATTTCCTGCGATGCGGGGGCGGGAGCGCGGTCGCCGCCCGATAAACAGGATCGAAGATTTCCGACGCAGCACCATATCGAAGTGGTGAGCCGGTTGGCGAGAACGCCGATGTAGAAGCCGCTCAGGGCGTGCACGTAAAGGGCCCGCAGGTAAGTCGGCTTTTGACCGCTGATCAGCAGCCATTGCAGGAAGCCCAGCAGCACCAGCGGAACACATAGAAGCACTGAAAATGCCCACGGTTCGGGGGGGAGATTCCCGCTTCCTATGCCGCTGCCGACCATATGATTCGCGGCCAAAACCGCATCTGAAAGTCGGCTCAGCAGCGGATAGGCGGCCGCCAGCACACCTAAACCCAACACCCACCGGATCATGGCGGCCTGGGCGTAGCGGCCGGCAACGGCCCGCCAGATCAGAAGACAGACTGCGATGCCGGCGGCGGTGAGCAGCGGCAGATTATTGGGGCCGATGAGCTTATGAAGGCATAGCACGGTTACGCCAATCAGCAGCGCCGCAGCGGCCGAGGCGGCGGCGATGCTTGCGGCGGTGTGATGGTGTCGATAAAGCCGCC
>JBMFVY010000081.1:0-11594 GCA_049965755.1 Phycisphaerae bacterium
GCTATTGCCACCTGCACGCAGCAACAACGCAGCGTCTTTGAGTTCCTGTACCAGACCATCAACAACCACTTCGCGGGAAAGCCCACACCCTCGCTTCTTCCATCAGGCCCGTGAACGGTTACCGAGCAGGAAACCAACCGCAGGATGATTGATTCAATTGTGAGCCATCGGGCGCTGGAAGAACTCTATTTTCCACCTTTTAAGGCAGCCATTCAGAAGGCCGGCGTCTGGACGCTTATGTCCTCTTACAATCGGTTGAATTACGAATGGTGTTCAGCCGATCGATATCTTCTAACCGACGTGCTGCGTCATCGATGGCATTTTAAGGGACTGGTCGTATGCGACTGGGGTCTGAGCAGTCATGTCAGCACGTTACGTGCCTTGCGGGCGGGACTTAATCTGGAGATGCCTTCGGCCGGACATTACACCGCCAAACGTATCATGCCGTTGATCCGCAGCGGTGATTTCAGAATTGCCCGGCTTAATGCACTCATTACACCGCTGCTTCGGATGATCGTAGCGATGGATATCATGAATTACCCGCAAAAAGATGCATCCATTGCTCTCAATGATCCATACAGTGACCATATCGCTTACGAAATTGAAAAACAGGGCACGGTTCTTCTGAAAAATAAAAATCATCTTCTCCCCTTATCAGCCGGATATCATCATTTAATTGTTGTCATTGGCCCAAACGCCCGGTCGGTTACACCGGACGGTGGAAGTCCTTTTGAAGGCGGCGGAAGTTCCTATGGTCTACCCATTGTCAAACCGGTAAGTATGTTGGCGGCCATCAGAAAAATGGCTCCGGCCGACACTCGGGTGGTGTACCTGAAATCACTGCAGACACCGGCCGAGCAAACGATGTTGCATCAGGCGGATGCTGTTATCGCCTGTATCGGTTGGAACTCGAATCTGGAAGGTGAGGGCGTCGATCATCCCTATGCCCTGCCTGCGCCGCAAAACGCACTGCTTTTACAGGCCGGGAAGCTGAATTCACATGTCATCGTCGTGCTCGATGGGGGCGGTAATGTGGCGATGCGCCAATGGATTCATTCGATTGCCGGCTTGCTGGATGCTTGGTATCCCGGCCAGAACGGCAACTTGGCTGTCGCCGGTATTTTGTTCGGGAAAATAAATCCCAGCGGTCGATTACCGGAAACCTTTGAAAAACGCTGGAAAGATGCACCGGCTTACGGCCATTATCCCGGCCATAACAACACCGTGCACTTTGCCGAGGGCATTTATCTGGGTTATCGCTGGTTTAATAAAAAGAACATCATACCACGCTTTCCCTTTGGTTTCGGGCTTTCCTACACCACTTTCGCCATGCATCACTTGCGGATTACATCCACGGGTAAGGGAAAACAACGCACGTTGACCGTAACGGCGCAAGTCATCAACACCGGAAAAATGGCCGGTGCGCAGGTGGTACAGCTCTATATCCACCCGCTGGTGGATCGGAAAAATCGCTGCGTGCAGACGCTGAAGGGTTTTGTAAGGGTAAATCTGCAGCCGGGGCAAAGCAAAACCGTGACGATGAAACTGGATTGGCATGATTTCGCATATTACAACACCACTCGCAGAGACTGGCAGGTCCCGCCGGGCAAATATGAAATTGCCGTTGGATCATCCAGCGCCGACGAACCGCTGCACAGAATTGCGTGGTGGACGAGGAAATAGGTGTTATGGTTTCGGCAACGGTTTACGGGCCTGTGGGGAAAAAAGAAGGCATGCGTAATCCGTCGAATTGATGGTTGGGGGTTGGTGTCGACATGTAAAGTCAATGTTGGTCGGCATCGCCGCTGCGGCGCTTGACGGATCGCAATGGTTGCTTTTACTCTTGTGTTTGTCGGCGGAAACATGGTGCTACGCCTT
The DNA here is from genome assembly GCA_049965755.1 of Phycisphaerae bacterium. Taxonomy (GTDB): domain Bacteria; phylum Planctomycetota; class Phycisphaerae; order WQYP01; family WQYP01; genus JAJZGD01. Next base: position 1,879 of record JBMFVY010000081.1, read on the forward strand.
GGCATGGAACAGATAAGGGGCGGTTATTTTGGCAAAAAATGATTATGTATTAAAACGTCTTGATGAATTCCGGGTGGAACTTCCGTCATGGGGTTTTGCCGATACCGGCACACGCTTCGGGAAATTCCTGCAGCCTGCGGCCGCCCGCAGCATCGAGGAAAAGCTCGCCGATGCAGGGCAGGTTCATCGGCTCACCGGTGCCTGTCCGACAGTTGCAGTCCATACGCTCTGGGATTTCCCAAGCGGAAAAAGTATTGCGTCCGTCGTCAAGGCGGCCAAAAAATACGGCGTGGCGATTGGCGCGATAAATCCCAATGTATTCGAGTCGCAACAGTACAAATGGGGATCACTGACCAACCGTGACCCTGCGATCCGAGAACAGGCTTTTGCACACATACGTGATTCGATCGAAGTCGCCCGGCACGTGGGTAGTGAATATATCTCGCTTTGGTTTGCTGACGGCATCAACTATCCCGGACAAGCCGACCTGATTGAGCGAAAGCATCTCATGGCCGATGCCTTGAAATCCATTCACAATGCAATGGCTGAAGACATGACGATGCTGGTGGAATATAAGCCCTTCGAGCCCGCATTTTACGCCACCGACATTGCCGATTGGGGTATGGCCATGCTTTTTGCGCGTGCAGCAGGCCCGCGGGCTAAGGTGCTCGTAGATACTGGACATCACTATCAGGCAACCAACATTGAACAGATTGTCGCCTGGCTCCTGGATGAGAATATGCTTGGCGGTTTTCATTTCAATGACCGTAAATATGCCGATGATGATTTGACCCTCGGCTCAATCGATCCCTATCAGGTATTCCGTATCTTCCATGAAATAGAGAATCATCGTTTTCGCACCGGCAGGACGCCGGCGCTGGCGTACATGGTCGATCAAAGCCACAATCTGAAGCCAAAAATCGAAGCTATGATACAAACGGTCGATACAGCGCAACAGTTATATCTCAAGGCTTGTCTGGTAGACCGCAAATCCCTTGCGTCCGCTCAGGCGAAGGAAGATCTGGTCACCAGCGAAAATATTCTCCGGGCGGCTTTCTTCACCGACACTCGACCCATGCTCGCTGAGTGGAGAAAATCTCACGGGCTGCCGATCGATCCTGTTGCGGCACATCGCGCGAGCGGCTACGAGCGCCGAGCTGCGGCAAAGCGGAGCAGAGGCGTCAAAACTGATCACTCTTTCGCCTGATCGGCAAAAAGGTGTCGGTGTTTATCCGCATTCCTCCTCCAAGTTTCGGTTTCTCGCGGGATAAATTCTCGGATATTCCCTGTTCGGGCAACCAATCGTCGGCCCTCTGCGATGGACGATAACTGTCCCACGGCTATCGCTTGGGTAATCACATTGCCGATAGCCGTCGCTTCGACGGGACCGGCAAGGACGGTCATCCCGGTGGCATCGGCGGTAAAAGCATTGAGCAGATCATTTTGCGATCCTCCGCCAACAATATGGATCCGCGAAAACTTTTTCCCCGTGACCTCCGCAATCATTCCCGCAACCCGGGCATATGCGGCGGCAAGCGATTCGAGAATGACTCGGGTAATCGATCCCGGTGAATCCGGGACAGCCTGTCCGGTTTGCCGACAGTAATCGGCAATTTTTCGCGGCATCTCGCCCGGTTGTGAAAATGGCGGATGATCCGGATCGATGACGGCCTGATGCGCCGGAGCATCACCGGCCATGCGAACCAGCGATGCATAATCGTAGTCGTGACCGTCTGCCGCCCAGGCGCGTCGACATTCCTGCAGAAGCCACATACCGGGTATATTTTTAATGAGTCGTATCCTGCCTCCGACTCCACCCTCATTGGTCAGATTCAATTGTGCCGCCCGGGGCGTCAGAACAGGTTGGTCAATTTCCGCTCCCAGCAGGCTCCAGGTTCCGCTGGAGATAAACAGCCAGTCATCCCCCTCGCCGGGTACCCCGATCACAGCACTGGCGGTGTCATGGCTGCCCACGGCGATGACGGGAACCTCCGCCGCAATCGGAATGTCGATTGCACCGGGCAGCACTGGGCCAAGAATAGTTCCGGGTGTCGTAATCGTCGGCAGCAGCGTGCTGCGCAGCGGAATAGCGCCTAATATTTCGGCGGCATATTGACGGGTTCGTGCGTCAAGCATCTGCGATGTGCTGGCAATGGTATATTCATTTCCGATATAGCCGCTAAGCCAGTAATTGAGTAAATCCGGTATATAGAGCATGAATTTAGCCTGCTCCAAAAACCTGGCGCGATGCTCCGCCATCCATGTGAGTTGAAAAAGTGTATTGAGATTCATGGTTTGGATACCGGCAATATTGTAAAGACGAGCACGCGGCATCCGTTTGAAAAAAATCTCCGGCACACCGTTCGTCCGCTCATCCCGATAATGCACCGGATTGCCGATCAGGTTCCCGTCGTGGTCCAACAGACCGAAATCAACACCCCACGTATCTACGCCGATACCCTGGATGTTGCAATCTTCTCGTATGGCCATACCGATACCGGCTTTAATTCCGCGCCAGAGACTCAGAATATCCCAGTAAAGGGTTGATCTCACCCTGACAGGCTCATTGAGAAAGCGATTTTGCTGTTTGAGTGTTATTCCATCAGTTCCGAGTTTAGCCGTGATCACGCGGCCCGATTCAGCTCCCAGATCAACGGCAATATAGGTTTGGTTAGGCATTGCTTGGATTCACTCCTTCCGTCATAGATTTCGCGGTTACTCCGCGGTTAACAGATTTAACAAGGATGATATCACGTAATACAGAAAAGCGCAAAAGAGATATGGTATCTATCTCAAATCTGGGAACTGTCTCTCATCTCGCCCCGGTGTTGAGAAATCAGCCATTACCATTTACACTTCTTATCCATCGGAAGTGTATGGCGGTATCGTTTCGGAGACTAAATTGAATACGGGATCAGGTTCCAACTGGATTGAGGCGGTTGCGTTGCATTGGACCGGTGGATTGGCGTCGGCGAGTTTTTACCTGCCGTTTCGCTTCGTGCGAAAGTGGAACTGGGAAACCTACTGGCTCGTGGGTGGATTCTTCAGTTGGATTATCGCCCCCATTTTCTTCGCGTGGCTGCTGGTACCTGACTTCTGGCAGGCCATCTCCGGCGCCAATGGGCAGGTGCTCATCGAGACCTACGTATTCGGTGTTCTATGGGGTATGGGCGGGCTTACCTTCGGTCTGACGATGCGATATCTCGGCATCGGTTTAGGGATGGCGATCGCCCTGAGTTATTGCGCGGCGTTCGGCACGCTCGTTCCGCCCATTTTTGCCGGTAAACTGGTGACCCTTCTTACAGAACACTGGGGGCAAGTCATTCTGCTCGGCGTATTGGTATGTTTGAGCGGTATTGCCATCAGTGGTTGGGCGGGCTGGAACAAGGAACAGGAACTTCCGCCGGAACAGAAACAAAAGGTCGTCAAAGAATTCAACTTCAAAAAAGGTATTTTGGTCGCAACGTTTTCGGGAATCATGAGTGCATGCTTCAGTTACGGCCTGACTACCGCCACACCAATCGTACACGCCTCAAAGACGCTGCTGATAACTCACCATGCCATGCCCATCTGGGATGGTCTTCCGTCCCTCGTTGTATTGCTCTGGGGCGGATTCACAACCAACTTTGTCTGGTGTCTGATCCTTCATTTCAAAAATAAGAGCGGCGGTCAGTACGTCGCACCCGTTGCCGAAGCCGATGCTGATCGCATTGTGGCCGGACTGGATGGCCCGGGATATACGGGCGTGCCCGGCGCGAAGACCGGTGCTCAATTGAATCGCGTACCCTTGTTGGGAAATTATCTGTTTTCTGCCGCGGCCGGGGTGACTTGGTATTTTCAATTTTTCTTCTACACCATGGGGCAGACGAAAATGCCCAAAGCGGCCAAATTTTCCGGCTGGACTCTTCATATGGCCAGCATCATCATTTTTGCCACGCTTTGGGGTGTCGTCCTGCATGAATGGAAGGGGACGAGCAAAAAGACACACTGGATCATTACCGCCGGTGTTGCTACGCTCGTGCTATCCACGTTAATTATCGGCGCGGGGAACTATCTCAAGAAAAAGGAGAAGGCACACCCCGTAAAAACGGCGCATGTTGCGGCTGTTATCGCCCACCATGCTTGATTCTATTGCATTCCCGCCCCGCATATCGGCGAAGGTGCTTTATCACTTCGACGTAGTCTTTTTGGTGGGTTTGGTGTTCGCGTGACTCGGCTGCTTTGCGTTCCTGATGCTGGCTGGTAATTGGGGCGCAATTCGCTTCCATACCCGAATTCGCCATGTTGATGCAAAATAATAATGCCACTGGTAATACCATTTGAAATCCTCGTGGTATACCAGATGCCAGTCCGGCCCGAGCAACTTGTCAATGGCCACGGTGGATAGGGAACCGGTGTGGATGTCGCCGTTACGATCGGCAAAAACAAGCGTCTTGAGCCCCTTGTTGTAGTACGCCCAACGCGCGATACTGCGCCATTGCTCCGGATCATCGGGAAGAAGGGCAAATCGCGGTATACGCCAGTAGACCGAGTTCGGGAATTGCCAGCCTGGATAGGATTTCAGCGGAAGATGTAACACCTGAAGCATGTTCACGGCGGCGTCGTCGAAGGCATGATTGGTAAGTGAATACGCGATGAACATGCCCAAATGGTCCCTTGGATTGTAATAGTGCATAACCTTGCGATTCACAAAATCCCATGGTTCCTGGCGGCATATCAGATTGTTGGTAAGGGCTGATGCGGTCATGACGCAACATAGAAAGACACCGGTTGCAATCTTCACCACCAAGCCCGGAAGTCGAGTAATCGACCAGCCAAGCCACAAAATCCAGCCGATCGCCATCAGCCCCATATATCGTGGCAGCCAGATAACAAAATGCGGATAGATCGAAAACGGATTGGATTTTGGCAAAGATCCAAGTCCAAAAATAAGCCCCGGTATAAGCAGCCACAATGCCACGAACCACCACCGTCCCCGCCCTTTATCCTGCTTTTCCGCCTCTTTGTCGGTAATTTGGAGCGAGCGTTTTTTCCCGCCGATCCGATCCCACGGAAATAATCCCAGCACCAGCACGGCCACCATCACCACCGAAGCACCCAATTCGAGTTGCTCGACCGCCGGGAAACCACGGGTGGCAAGGTGTTTAAGAAATCCGGGGCCAAGATGATACCAGTCCAATATCTTTATGGTCGGCGGATACGTTGGCCAAAGAAAGCCCAGAAGGCTTATCGTCGGCTGCCCCACAACGGTACGCACATTCATCTGGGTATACCTCGCTACCCAAGTGAGTCCGCCCTCCGTATGGTGATAAGCAACGCCTTGGTAAAACCAGGTATGGTATCGCCACCACCAATACGTCAGCATGCCGTCGATTCCGATGGAGGAAATGAATAGCGGCATATCGAATCCGCGCCGTCGGGTGCGGGTGATCATCCAGAAAAGCTCGACAGCCAAAAAGAGCCAGCCCAGATAATCCGTCATGATCATAGCAGCTGCGCTGACGGCGTAGAGCGGAAACCATATCCACCATCGTCCGCGGAGCCAGCACAAAAACAATGCCGCATTAAGCGTCACAAAAAAATAAAATGCCCCGTACATCTTCAGATCACGGCTGTAGTAGATCAAAAATGGATTGATTGCAAAAAGCAGCATGACCAGAAGCGCCGCTCGACGATTTATAAATTGTCGGGCCAACAAATAACCTACCGGCGCAGTAAGCGATCCGAAAAACGCACCAGGGATCCGTAGCACCGAGGGGATGAAAATGTATCCTGTTGAAATATGCAGATAGTTCTTTAGAAAGCCGCCCCACGCCCACAGTAGCGTGTACCAGCCGGGAGGAAACCCCTGCCCGTTGAGGGACCTCATCAGATGACCGAACGTACCCGACACCCGACCGAGCGTGGCGGTTTCGTCGCACCAGAATGATTGTTCACCCAGTCGCCAAAATCGCAGGAATGTTCCAAAGGCCAAAATGGCGAAAAAGCCGATCCAGAAGATCAAACTTTTCATTCGGTCGGAATTTGGGGGGGCTACACCGGACGATGCGGGCGCGCCCGTACCCCCGGGAGCCACCACTTTACCGCCGTGGCGGTTTCGCGCTTTAGGAGCCATAATAGACATCATGTGTATAACGCAAGGAGGCAGGATTTGTTGTATCGATTTCCGATTCACTGCGACCTGATCCCATGGCCAAAATAAATTCCCTGATCGTCGCGACGACCAACATAGGCAAAGTACGCGAAATTCAGCATGAATTGGATAGCGCCGGACTGAGCTTCATTGCGACCAGGACCGTTGCCGACCTTCCCGGTTATCAAAGCCCTCAGGAAGACCAGCCGACATTCATCGGCAACGCCATTATCAAAGCAACCGCCGCGGCCAAATCTAATGGCAGTTGGGCGTTGGCCGATGACTCCGGCTTATGTGTGCCGACGCTCGGGGGAATGCCGGGCGTATACAGTGCGCGATTCGCCGGCCCGGACGCGACCGACGATCAGAATAACACCAAACTCATTACACAGCTCCGGAATCTGAAAGTCGACCATCACCCGGCCTCTTATGTTTGCGTCGTTGCGCTGGCCTGTCCGCAGGCACTGGTCGCCACCTTCACCGGGCATCTTGAAGGCGAAATCACCCTTACGCCAAAAGGGAGCGGTGGATTTGGATACGACCCCTATTTTTTTATTCCTCCACTTGGCCGGACGGCTGCGGAGTTGACTCTTGATGAAAAATCTCAGATCAGCCACCGCGGAATCGCCATTCGCTTCGCCATCCGGTGGATTCGCACCAACTTGCCTCGACTCAGTGCCTGGCCCTGATTCAGTAGATCACAGGAGTCGCTCGGAATCGGCCTGGGGAGCGAACTGGCGTTCGTCGTCGGTAACGGTTTCATCAAGCATCCATCGAGTCATCAAGTCTGCAGCCAGCGGTGCCATGCCGATTCCAACTTTGAAATGTCCGGCACAAAGGAAAACATTCGATCTCTCCGGAAGAGGCCCCATCAAAGGCTTACGTTTTGGACCAGTCGGCCGCAAACCGGCCCAAATGGACTCAATGCGGGCATCCGCCAGAGGCGGGCAGGTTGAAATGGCCCCATGGATTAAGAATTGCACGCCGGAAGCAGTATTGGAAATATCAAAGCCCGCGTCCGGCTCCGTCGTCGAACCAACCAGGACTCGTCCGTCCGGCCAAGGCACCAGAAAAATCGCCTCATTTTTTACAATGTGGCCGATGACGGGCTGGCGGGTAGACATGAGCATCGCCTGTCCTTTGATCGGTTTAACCGGCGCAACTCGTTCGAGCGTCTGGGAAAGCGTCGGCGTTCCGTTGCCGGCGCAGACGAGCAGACGGTCTGCTTCAATCTCACCATCGGCAAGTCGAACTGTTGGTCGGTTCGCATCCAAATCCGCATCCAGAACTTTCGCATCCTGTCGCATCTGGACACCCGATTGTCGGCACGCGGACTCCAGTGCGGCGAGCAGGTCCGGGACATCAATCTGGGCGGATCGATGGCAAACCAGGGCTCCGAATTCTCCCACGGTTACATGGGGTTCCAGCTGGCGGGCATCTTCGGGGCTGAGCAATTCCAGCACCGGCTGATCATCCGGCGCAGACCATGAATGCGAGGCCGATTCCACCTCTTTCCGCCCTTGTGTAAGGTGACGGTCCGAAGTGACCAGCTCAACTTTTCCCCTCCGCATATAGCCGATGGAGCGTCGCGTCGTGGCGCTCAATTCTTTTACAAACTGTGGATACTGCCGCAAGCTCTCATGGTGCACACGCTGAAGAGGGCCGGGTGCGGGCATGGAAGATGGCCAAAGTGCCCCTATCGCCGCGGAACTTGCTTCTTTGCCGAAAGCGCCCTGTTCCAGCAGGGTAACCGTGATGCCGCGCTGCGCAAGACGCCACGCACAACTCATCCCCATCACACCGCCGCCGACAATCGTTACCTGCATATCATATTCCGCTTAAATTATCTTCCGTCCAGATCGCCGCCGATGCCGAAGCGTTTCTATTTGCCGTCCGGGGCTCAGAGTACGAAACGTGAACTGGCTGCCATGTACTACCATGGTTTTTGCATTGAATCTACAATACGTCTTGCGAGACGCTCAATGACCGCCTGCTCGGCATCGGGTAGCTGCGTCCCCAGCGCCGGCACCTCCGATGCCGACGCGGAGAAATTCTTCCGCACTTCAAGCACCTTACCCGTGCGAAGATCACGCCACGTGAAATCCACGGCAATGCTGACCTGCGTTTGCTGCGGCAAATTGGTTTGAAAATTGCTGTTAAGCACATTCTCCTGCACGGAGACAATGGTACCCGTCAGAACTGAATCGGCGGTGGATCGCGAGGCAAGCCGGTAGGGGGTGCGGGCTTCAATGTTTTTGTCGATGGCTTCAGTAAGTTTGAATTCCAGTTGGCGCCGGAATGTTTCGTTTCGCCACATGGGTACAGCGACGGTTTTAATGCTGGAGTTATATAAGGACCGTGTGGTATAGCCACATCCGGTCAGAAAAAGCATCGGCAACATCAACAGTGCTGTTCGAATCATCCACTTCATTGAATCGCCCCCGCTCCAAAATGGTTGATTAATGCTTTTTTCGCCCGGACTGACCAAATGGTATCGGGCCATCCATTGATGACACGACGGAAATAAAATTTGGCGGCTTGCGGCTCACCGAAGCGGAGGTAAAACCTCGCCACGAGCAGTTCTTTCTTCCCTTCCACCTGATAAATGCGTTCTTCCAGCGCATGGGCCTGGTATTTTTCCGCCAGCCGGGGGTGATGCCGAATTATCGAATCCAGCTTGGCTTCCGCATTGCGCAGGGGGGTAAGATCAAATCGAACCCCCTTGAACGAGCCCAGCATGCACTGCGCTTCGCGAATGTCGGCTTTGATGACGAACTGACTGTACGGATAGCGGCGGATAAAATTTCGATAAGAATTCAGTGCTGAATGGAATTCACCCTGGGTGTAGTAATAATCTGCGACGCGGATACCCGCGAGCTCGGCCAGCGGCGAGCCGCGCTGGCGATCCTGAATTCGCCTCAGCAGGCGCAGCGCATCACCCGTAACCGGAATAATCTTCATTCCCAATAAATTCCGCTTGTAGCCGGCCAGAAATGCACATGCGATGTTGTATTCGCGCTCCAAGCATGGCCCGTACAGCGGGCTGTTGGGGAAATTATCCAGCAAATCTTCATAGGGAAATAGTGCGCGATACTTGCGGCCGATAAGGTTGTAGGCGTCGCCTTGCAGCAGCAGAACTTCAGGCACCAATGGATCAGTTTTATGGTGTTTAAGAAATTTCTTGCTTTGATGGATCACCCGATACGCTTCGTTCTGGTGCAGTTCGGCGATCATGGTCGCCACTTTCCCGGGTGGTGTATCAGTCCCCGGCTTTACAACCGGCAGCCATACGCCATGTTTGAGAATCCATTTAGCGGTGGGGCGAGGAGGTGCATTGGGTCTCGGCTTGCTCACCAGTGCGCAGCCGCCGAGCGACATCATCACAACTGCTGAACCAACGATCCTTGCGCCCGCGCGTTTCATGGTGCGGAAGTATACGACAGTGATGCACGCTCGGCCACATAAAGCGGTGGCCATCGGAGGAAATGTTGACAGGTAACTCCTGCGGTAACCGTTCACGGGCCTGATGGAAGAAGCGAGGGTGTGGGTTTCCCCGCGAAGTGGTTGTTGATGGTCTGGTACA
>JBMFVY010000082.1:0-11572 GCA_049965755.1 Phycisphaerae bacterium
TGAAGGGCCAAAAGGCCGTGAACGGTTACGATGCATCTTTCCGCGTGCTATCTCCACGGAATCGGCACCAAGCCAAATGGGCTCGCCGCACACCGTTGGATCGTTCGGTCCGCAGAATCGGGTTACCCTGCCGGAATGTACAGCCTCGGGCTGCAATACTTCACCGGGTATGGTTGGAAGCGGGAGGTACGAAGCGGACTGCACTGGATCAAGGCCGCCGCCAGGCTCGGGGACGCGCAGGCGCTTCGTGCGTTGGGCAGCCTTTACAGTTCCGGCCGCTACCTCAAACGCGACCCCGCGAGGGCATTCCACTGCTTCCAGCTTGCCGCACGTGGGGGCTCGATTCTGGGGATGTGCAACTTGGGCTTTGCCTATCTCAGGGGGGACGGCGTCGCAGCCGATCCGGCGAAAGCCGTGAAATGGTTCGATCGGGCGAAGCCACTGCTGGAGGCGGAGGTGGCGGCCAGGAAGCCGGGCGCTGCTGCCCTTCTCGGTAATCTGCGCACGGATATCAGGGTGGCACGCGCGGCGGTGGGGAGCGAGTAACTCGCCCCTTGGAAAGCGGGACGGCGGCGCGCCCCTTTTAGTGAAGGAGCGCAGGGGCTTTTAGCGTTGTTGGTTGGCCCGTGGCGCGGCGATAAGGCGCGTGGCATTCGGACGCTGGAGCAAGTGCCTCGGGTGCGATAGGTGAAATTACGGCGCAGGGGGCCGCGAGATTGAATTCGGCCCGGCCGATGGCAGGGAACACAGACAAGAATGTCTGTGCCACACTCAGTTGGACCCGATGCCGCGATCTGCAAGATAGGACGGCGCGATCAAGCGTACCGATTCAGTGCCAAGGTCTCTGCGCCCATCAGCGCCCATTGCGGTAGAAAAAGTCAATCGTGCGGAGGTGCGGCTCCGAAACCGACCACCCGAGGATGGGTTTGTGGTGGAAACTTTTGGCCCCGGTTACACAGGAATGCGGTTTTTACCCCCGAAGTGCGAAAGTTGGGTTAGGATGATCGCGGTTCCGCGCGAGATATGGTTTTACTTCCTCTGCGGCACTTCGCGTCCCCTGCGATTAAAATGCTTTTTCCCGGAAGGGCCACCGGCGGATAAATTTGTCGGCTGACATTGGCTGTGATCGCAAGCGGCTCGCTCGCCGCTCTTACCCGGCGTATGGAAGGGGGCTTCGCGTGTATAGTTTCCATCAGGATACGATGCGCGATCCACTCGGAGCTGGCGCGCAGCGCAACCAAATGGGGTAGACATCTCATTTTGACTCTGAGGCAGATCATGACGAATGATTCAGGAGGAAACAATAGACGTTTCGGGCTGCCGAGCCTGTCTGCAAGATTCGGGCTCCTCATCTCGACGATTGCAATTTATGCGATGGCGGGAATAAGCATGCTGGTGTCCAAATGGGTACCGTCATTCGCGTTCCTCACGGCGCCGATTTTCGCCTACCTGATGGGTGACTGGTTAGTCGGTCTGAATTGCAGGTTTAATAAAGGGGGGCCTTCGCCCAGAGCGCACCGGCTGATTCAACTATTCGTGGTGATCATGCTTGCGTTCTGGGTGATTGGCCTTGTCGGTGCTGCAATTCCCGGTACCACCACCGGGAAATGGTCCGTGATTTTCCGTTGATATCCACTGCGAGGAGGGGGCACGACTGCTTTCAGCTTGCTGCCCGCCCCTGTCTGTCGGCATCGTCGGACCCACCCGCCGCCTCGTCCGGGCGTGATTGGCATAAGATAAGGAGAAAGGAGCTGCGCTATGCGCCGAACCGCAACGATTGAACCACTTATCTTATCCAGCAGCCGCCTGCCCGCCGGGTTTGATGATGTGCGGATATTACATATTTCCGATCTGCATCTTACACGCTGGACGGCATCGGCGGCGGAGCTCTCACGGCGGCTTGAGGCCATCTCCACCGATCTGCTGGTGATTACCGGCGATCTGGGGCATCGAAGTTGGCGGTGGAAAACATCGCTGACCTCTATCCATCGCCTGCTGGAAACGGTGCGGGCGCCGCTGGGGCGTTTTTTTATTCTCGGCAATCATGACGCAAAAGAAATTCTGCCGGCGCTGGAGGATCGCGGTTTTACGCCGTTGATGAATCGATCGCAATGGCTTACCCGCGGGGAGTCGCAGATTGCGGTTGTGGGCCTGGCGCAGCACAGGCGGATTGACACCGACATTCCGGCGGCCCTTGCCGGGATACCGCCGCAGGCCTTCAAACTGATGCTGATGCACTATCCCGATCTGATTCACGCCGCAGCTGCAGCCCGGATTGATGTGTGCCTGGCCGGCCATACCCACGGCGGGCAAATCTGCTATCCGGACGGCAAGCCGATTATCCGCCACGATGTATTACCGAATTACATGTGCACGGGGGTGCATCGCGTGGGCGATACGTGGTTGGTGGTGAATCGTGGCGTTGGCAAGGCGGGCCTGCGGGTACGCATGTTCTGTCCGCCGCATGTGATTCTGCTACGGCTTAAACGCGGGGCGGAGGAGGTAAAGCCCGATCCGCTGATCGATGCGGCATAAACCGCGCGTGATTTTTTTTTGATCGGGCGGGACGAGCGGGTGAGCGTCTCATAATTATTTATGCAGCGGGTGCACATCGATGAATCCGCGGATTAGCGCCGCCATCCATTTCCCGCATCGATTGCTTTCAAGCGGATTTTCTGAAAAACTTTTTTGGCTCTGATGCGTAAACTTGATAAACTGCGGTTCCCGCCCGCGGTCGGGCTGGGCGTATCGGATCAAGCGGTCGCGCCCTGTCGCGTGTAGAGGCGTGCACAGGGAATGGATACGGGCGTTTTTCCGCTGATTTCATGGGCCGGGACGGATGTGTCCGGTCGTGTACTTGCAAGCATAAGGAGAGCTTAATGGGTTGGGCCAAAATTTTTCGGCAGATTGATGAGCGGAAATATTACGCGACAAAAGTGCCGGAAATTACGCTGGCGTTCTGGGTGGCCAAGATACTTTCCACGGCGATGGGTGAGGCGACATCCGACTTTCTTGTTTTTCATGTTAATCCGTATGTGGCGGTGGTCAGTGGAGGGCTGGGCTTTCTATTGGCATTGTGGCTGCAATTTCGAACCACGCGGTATCGCCCCCTTGCCTATTGGCTGCTGGTGGTGATGGTGAGTATTTTCGGCACGATGGTGGCGGATGTGATTCACGTCGTGTTGGGCGTGCCGTACGTAATATCCACGAGTCTTTTCGCCGGCAGTCTGCTGCTTATTTTGTGGGGATGGAATGCCAGTGAAAAAACACTCTCCATTCACAGCGTCGCCACCCCGCGGCGGGAATTATTTTATTGGGCGACCGTGATTGCCACCTTTGCGCTGGGCACGGCGGCCGGGGATTTGACGGCGTCCACATTCGGCCTCGGGTATCTCAATTCGGCCATCATGTTCAGCCTCCTTTTTGCGGCGGCGGGGATTGCATATTTTGTTTTCAGGCTCAACGAAGTGGCGGCGTTCTGGATCGCCTATATTCTCACGCGCCCCATGGGGGCATCATTTGCGGATTGGTTTGATAAGCCGCAGCAGACGAGCGGTCTGGGGTTCGGCACGGCGCCGGTTGCGGCCCTGCTCACCGTGGCGGTGGCCCTGGCGATTGGTTACATCTGGCTGCGATTCCAGCGGCAGTCTGTGCCAGCCGCCATCGGCACGAATCAGATATCGGAGGATCGCGGCGAACCGGGGTAATGGCGTCTGTGCTGCACACATCGGCATCTTGTTTCCGTGGATTCACGACCAGCGATTACCGCACTGCGGGCAGATCGGGTTCCAGCCGACGGAGTAGGCCGCACAGAGAAAATCAGTCATCGGCATCGATCCGACGCGTTCCTCTCCCCGCTCATGCCTGCACGGGCCGCAGTAGCCGCAGCGGCAATTTCTGACGATGGGGGCCGGACGGTACAGAATTCTCGCCGCAATCACCAGCCCCACCCCGATCGCAATAATCAGCGCGCCCGCCCCCATCTGCCACGGGGCAATGGCCCGGTCGGCATCGGATCGATGAATGCCTATTTGCGACCGACATGCCACCGTAATACCAACGGGCACGAGAATATACCCCATGATCGCGAGAGTCAGAATAAGTCGTCGGCGTTGGTTTGCTCTCTGCACCGCGGCGCGATGTTGGGCCCTGAGCAATGCTTCGCTGTTCTGCGGTGCACCCGGCGGCGGGTTCGGCGGCAGGTTGCTTCTGGACTGCGAATTCACCGGTCACCTTCCTTTCCCGCCCCCGACGAGTGCATTTCAGACTTTACTTTGGTTTGGGCAGGGCGTTAAGTTTGTCCCGCATTTTCTGCGCGTTCTGAATCAATTGTTTGGTCGGCAATGTTTTGACGGGCGGAACCACAAATGCCCAGATCTTGTGATCCTTAAATTCAATCGGCAGCAGGGAGGCAATCAGGTCGATTCCGTAGTATTGGAACCAGGGCCGGGTGGTGGCACGGTGAGTATGGAGATAATAATACTGATATTTCGGATCGGTCGGCGAGCCGATGTTTTTCTTCCCCCGGATGCGAATGCCGTAAACGCCGTACCATTCAAAGGAGGTGGTCAGCGGGGTGGTCCCCTTTTCAACATCGTTGAGATAGACAATGGACCCGGGTGGGTCGGTGACGATGGTGATGGATCGTTCCACACAACCTGAAAGGGTGAGCAATCCCGCCGCAGCCACGAACATAACCAGACGCTTCATCATCCACCGGATTTAACCACGGGACGCCATTTTTCACAAATGCCCGGTATCCGGGGCATCAACCGCAAACGCCCGGGCAGTCTCCTATTCCAATTCAATAAGCAGATCGCCGGAGGAAACAATGGTTCCCGGCGGCGTTACGATTTTTGCTATTTTACCGTCAACGGGGCAATACACGCTGGTTTCCATCTTCATCGCCTCAATGGAAAGAAGCTTTTCACCTTTGGCGATGGATTGGCCGAGGCTCACTGCGAGAGTCGATATCTTCCCGGGCATCGGGGCCCCGACATGGCGCGGATTATCGCGATCCGCCTTGGGAAGGCTGGTTCGAGATTTTCCGCTCAGCGAGCGATCATGAATCTTCACCTCACGCGGTTGGCCGTTGAGTTCAAAGAAAATGGTTCGCATCCCATCGGGATCGGCGTCACCGGAAGTGATGAATTTAATCAGCATGGTTTTTCCAGGCTCAAGTTCCACCGGCACTTCTACAAAAGGCTGCAGCGGATAGAAGAAGGCCTTGGTGGGAAGCACGCTGACATCATCAAACTGACGGCGGAACTTTTCAAACGCGGTGAAGACCTCCGGATACATGAGATAACTCGCCAGATCGGCGTCGGCAACTTCACGATGAATTTTCTTTGCCAGTTCACCACGCACCTTATCCATATTGACCGGCCGCATTTTGCTGCCGGGCCGGGCGGTGGATGGTTTATCACCGCGGAGGATGATTTTCTGCAATTTTTTCGGCCAACCGCCGGGGGGCTGCCCCAAATCGCCGCGGAACATCTCAACCACACTTTTCGGGAAATCGATGTGGCGGGATTCATCGAGAATATCAGCCGGCTTGAGATTATTGGTAACCATGAAAAGCGCCATATCACCCACCACTTTGCTCGATGGCGTCACCTTGACGATATCGCCGAAAAGCTGATTCACCTCGGCATACATGCGGGTGATTTCATTCCAGCGTTCGCCAAGCCCCAGGCTGCGAGCCTGCACGCGCAGATTCGTATACTGGCCGCCGGGCATTTCGTGCTGATAAACGCTGGCGGTGGTGGCGAGCATTCCTTCCTCAAACGGTTGATAAAAGCGTCGGACGGCTTCCCAGTAATCAGAGAGTTCCGCCAGAATCGCACTGTCGAGGCCGGTATCACGCGGGGTGTTGGCCAGCGCGGCGACCAGTGAATTCAGATTCGGCTGGCTGGTCATTCCGCTCATCGGGCCGAAGGCGGCATCGACGATCTGGACGCCGGCTTCCGCAGCCATCAGCAGCGTGGCGGACTGCACACCCGCGGTATCGTGGGTATGAAGTGCAATCGGCAGACCGATTTCCTGCCGCAGCGCACCGATGAGTTCCTTGGCGGCCGGGGGTTTGAGCAGACCGGCCATATCCTTGATGGCCAGAATGTGGGCGCCCATCTTCTCAAGTTCCCGGGCCATTTTGGTGTAGTAGGAAAGCGTGTATTTTTTACGTTGCGGGTTGAGGATATCGCCGGTATAGCAGATGGCCGCCTCACAGATGGCGCCGTATTCATTAACCGCATCCATGGCCACGCGCATGTTGCGCGTCCAGTTGAGCGAATCAAAGATGCGGAAGATATCAATGCCGCCGGCCGCCGCCGTTTTAACAAAACACTTCACCACATTGTCGGGGTAATTGGTGTAGCCGACGGCGTTGCTCGCCCGCAACAGCATCTGGAAGAGAACATTGGGGGCGGCGGTGCGAAGCTGGGAGAGCCGCTCCCACGGGTCTTCATGCAGAAACCGCATGGAACTGTCGAAGGTGGCTCCTCCCCACATCTCCAGACTGAAAATCCCGGGTGCCCGCCGCGCTATTGCCGACGCCGCCGGAAGCATATCGATGGTGCGCATGCGTGTGGCCAGCAGACTCTGATGGGCATCGCGCATGGTGGTGTCGGTGACGAGCACGGCCCGGGTGTTGACTAATGATTGACAGAATTTCTGTGCACCGAGCCGCAGAAATTCATCGCGAGACCCCGGCGGCAGAGGCTCGGAACCGGCCTCGGGGAGCGCCGGTGGCGGCGTCATCAGCGACAGATCAGGAAGTTTTTTAACCTCCGGCGATCCATTGACAATCACCTCTCCCAGATAACTGAGCAACTTTGAGGCACGATCTCGCCGGCTGGTAAAACGAAACAGCGACGGTGTGGAGTCGATGAGCGTGGTGATAGCACGGCCGGAAACAAAATCCGGATGGCGCACGACATTCTCGAGGAATGGAATATTGGTTTTAACCCCACGAACACGAAATTCTGAAAGGGCCCGCAAAGACCGGCTGATGGATTCTTCCAGCGTCGGTGCAAAACAGGTCAACTTGACCAGCAGAGAGTCAAAATATGGCGTGATCACTGCACCGGCGTATGCCGTGCCGCCGTCGAGACGCACACCGAAACCCGCTGGCGACCGATAGCTGGATATCCGACCGTAATCCGGCGTGAATTGATTGGCGGCATCTTCCGTTGTGATACGACACTGAATGGCCACACCGCGGTAAGTCATGTCCGGCTGCCGCGGTATATTCAGCGGCGCTTCATGCAGATTGTGTCCCTGGGCAACCAAAATCTGCGACCGAACCAGATCAATTCCGGTGATAATTTCAGTGACGGTGTGTTCGACCTGTATCCGCGGATTAACTTCAATGAAGAAAAACTCACCGGTATCGATATCCACCAGAAATTCGACGGTGCCGGCATTGCGATAATTCACCTCGCGGCCGATCCGCACGGCGGTATCGCAGATACGCTGCCGCAGTTCAGGGTCCAGTCCGACACTGGGGGCGAGTTCCACCACTTTCTGATGGCGTCGCTGGACGCTGCAGTCGCGTTCAAAAAGATGCACGAGGTTGCCGTGGCTGTCACCGAGAAGCTGCACTTCAATATGTTTGGCATGGGTGATGTAGCGTTCGAGAAAGACTTCGGATTTTCCGAAAGCGCCGCCCGCTTCGCGCTGGGCTTCTTCAAGTTTGGCGGCAAGATCGGCCGGTTTCTGTACCACACGCATCCCGCGTCCGCCGCCGCCAAAACTGGCTTTGATGATCAGCGGAAAGCCGATATCACGGGCCATCTTCTTTATTTTCGCCGGGTCGCTGACCCCGTGCTGCGTGCCGGGCAGAATCGGAGCGCCGGCACGATGGGCGATGGCGCGGGCGGCCGTTTTGTCGCCAAAGCTGCGCAGCATCTCCGGCGTCGGCCCGACGAACGTGATACCGGCGGCCTGACACGCCTCGGCGAAGTCGGCATTTTCTGATAGAAAGCCGTAACCAGGGTGGATCGCATCGACATTGTGCGCCTTGGCCAGTTCAATGATGGCGGGAATGTTGAGATAATTTTTAACCGGTGCATCCGGCCCCCCCACCTGATAACTTTCATCCGCTTTGAATCGGTGCAGAGAATAACGATCTTCATGCGAATAAATGGCAACCGTTCGGAGGCCGAGTTCTGTCGCCGCCCGCATTACGCGAATGGCAATTTCACTTCGATTGGCGACAAGCAGCTTTTGCATGGCTCTGGTATTCCTTTCTGTAACCCAACTCGGGCGTGGGCTAATGTAATCGATTTACCGCGATGCGCAAATAGCGTGCCGCAAAAATATTAACCATCTCCCCTGCGGGTTTTCATGTCGGCGGACGGGATAAATAAGCCTGAGTCCGGAGTTTGCCGCTACTCGGCCTCATCCCCGCTCCCCCTGTCCATTGCACACATCCCTTGGGGGAAGACCGCTTCGCATGAACAAGCCTTGAAGCGGAGCCATCGATTATTTCATCGCATCATCATGACAACTGAGATCATTTATCGCGGAAACTTTTCTGCGATCATGGGTTGGCCTCAAATCACCTGCCGGGATGCCGAGGCGTGAACTGAGGAAACAGGCCATGTTTTGCATGGTCGAGGCCGATTACGAGGCAGATGCGTAAAAAATCAGCGGCGGGTCAGGTTGTCACCAACCACCCCGCCGCCAAAATCTCGTTTACCCATGGAGATATCGGTTCACGCCGATCCGGTTGATCATTGGGTCAGAGGTTCAACCGATACCCGATGATTGGCGGCGAACGCCACCTTTCCATCCGATAGCGCAAATAAGCTATCGTCCCGCGCCAAGCCGACATTCTTGCCCGGCTTAAATTTGGTCCCGCGCTGACGCACGATGATGGAACCGGTTGTGACCAGTTCCCCAGCGTAGGCTTTAATGCCCAGATATTTTGGATTACTATCGCGTCCGTTACTGGTGGAACCCTGCCCTTTTTTGTGCGCCATGATGATTTACCCTGTTATTTGCCGCAGATCACCCTACGCACCGCGCGTATGGGGCACTCTGCAGCCTTCCGTCAATATAGACAGTCTATTCTACTGCGTGGGCTAGGGGCGTCAAATCAGGCGAAAGGTATTTTTCGGACGCCCAATGGCGCATCGTTCAAGCGAAACGCGGTGGAGGCAGAAAATCCCGGCCGCCCAAACAAAGAGGAGGGACACTGTCCGATAATCAAACATAACTAGGTTATTTGCAGCCATTTACATATGTGCGATGAATGTAAAGTAACCGACCGTCAAGACAACGCTCAGCAGCGTGATCGGAACGCCGACCTTCAGATATTCGACATAATCGAGCCGCACATCATTGGCTTTAGCCTGTTCGCTGACCAGCAGATTCGCGATGGATCCGAGCATGGTAAAGTTACCTGCAAAAGTGCTGATAACGGCTAACACATACCAACTCAGAGTGGCGGAAAGGGGAATGACCGGTTTCAGGAGCAGAACGGCGGGGACATTATTGACCAGATTGGAAAGTACCAATGTGACGACGGAAAGGGGAAGGAATGCCTCCAGATGTACCCCCATGGAAGCCAGGTGTGAGATGACCGGATCGAGCAATTGTCGGCTTTGAATATCCCCAACGACGATAAACAGCCCCACGAAAAGCAGGATCAGATTCCAACTCACAAGAGAAAACAGATCGGCCGGACGGGTTTTTCGGGAGATCATGACCAGTCCCGCGGCCGTCATGGCGGAAATCGCAATGGGGAGATGCAGCACATCTCCCAGAAGCATGGCCAGGAGCAACAGCGACATGATGAAGAGCGTTTTGCGGATGATGCCCCACTGGGGATTAATTTTTTCGTGCGACGGCTGTAATTTGCCCGGCACGGAGACGACGGCAACCAATCGTCGGCGATAAACCCAACCGATGATCAGGCCGTCGCAAATCAACACGGCCAACACAAGAGGAATGACCATTGCCGTGTAAGCGAAAAAACTCAGATGGGCAGTCTGGCTGATGAGCATATTTTGTGGATTACCGATCAGCGTGGCTGCCGAACCGATGTTTGAACTCGTGACCAACGCCATGAGATACGGGACTGGATCCCGTCCCGCCCGCTTGAGAGCGATGCAGAGCACCGGCGTAAAGATCAGGCAGATCACATCATTGGCAAACAGGGCGGAGAGCCCGGCGGACGCGGCAATCACACCCCAGAGCAGGCTGCGCGGGCGACGGGCAACTTCTACAATTCGCATCACCACCCACTGATAAAATCCAGCCAGGCGCAGTTGAGCGGAAATGACCATCAGCGATATGAGCAGCGCTACGGTGGGAAAACTTACCTGCCTCATCGCATCATTGAATGAAAGGCGGCGGGCCAGAAGAACCGCAATGGCCCCGAGAAGTGCGATGGCACTACGGTCAAGCTTCGTCCTTGGCACGCCCCCTAAGGCCAATCCGAGGTAGGTGGCGGCGAAAATCGCGACATCAGGCCATTCTTTTGTCCATACAACGCTGACCGGGGGTATGCTCACTTCGACGAACCACCCTGATGGAAAATATTATTCAGGGCATTGCCGATATCCTTTCCGATCGGTTTGGTAACGGCCGCCCCCCCCTGCATGACTTTCCCCAGCGAATTGAGGATCAAGTTAGATGAACCCTTGAGAGCTGCGCTGAGGGCCTGGGGCAAATGCGAATTCTCGGCTATCTGGACGGCGATCTGGCTGAGAATGACGCTGGTCAGGTCGGCAAGTCGCAGCGGGCGGCCGTTGGGATCAAGCGGTTTATTAATGATGATTTTATGGAGTTGAAAGGTGACACCCGCGCCCGGTGTCCCTTTCGCCGCCGCGAGGCGCAACGTAACGGAGCAATTTGGAATGACGATTCGGCTGATGGCAAGCCGCTTTCCGCCGGCGGACGACGATTTGGATGGCTTTGCGGCGGCGGAACCGTTGGCGCCGGAACCTGAGGCGGAGTACTTGTGCGCGCTAGCCAGCACGTCAGCGAGATTGCTGGATAATCCGCTCTCATCAAGCGTAATATGGATGTTGTTGAGGTAAATTTCCGGTATCTGGACCGTGGAACTCAGGAGGCTGCCCGTATCGACGGTGACCGTACCCGTGCCCATGGTCAGGAGGTACTTGCCCTGATAGCCCGGAGGATTGGCGACTTTGAGTCCGTTGAGTGTCAGACTGCCGCCGAAAATATTAAGTGAGGCGTTCTGCAGATAGGTCGGTACGCCCAGTGCGGCACTGGCGCGGGACTGGACCTGACTTTTTATAATGCTGTCCAACGAGAAGAACAGTACCACCAGAACAATAAGAATCAGGAGCAAAATTCCAAGGGCCACACGTAGAATCTTTTTTTTCATCGGTTGAATCTCCCGTAATTGAAATCAGTTGCACCGGATTCAATTTTCCGGCTGTATCCGTCCATTATTGTAATCACAGGGCAGGCGGATGTCGCCGAGCCGGTTGCGATGTTGGCATTTCCGCATGGCGACGTGCCGGGCCGAGTTTGTGTAAATCGCTTTACACCAGAATCTGTTTTTGAGTTCTGCTGAATCCGCGAATTCCGCGTGATG
>JBMFVY010000083.1:0-11317 GCA_049965755.1 Phycisphaerae bacterium
CTAACTACATGCAATTACGATACTTATGCCCCCAAAACCCGCAACCTCCCGGCGGTTCGTGAATAATCCGGGTTAGCTGTACTGTTCAAGCACTTGGCCGGAATCGCCGGAGTTGGCACCGTCTACGATGGCGTCGAGTCGGCCGATGGCCTGATCGAGCGGGGCATTGGTGTTGGTGAGTCCGGAGCCGTAGCTGTAGGTGATGGTGCGGCCATTGGGGTAGACCATGGAGCTGGGGAGGCTGCCGGTGCCGAGGGTGGTGTAGGTGTATTGGACGACGGGGGTGGTGGCGAGGTCTACGGCGCCGGTGAGGGCTTCATACTGGAAGGCGAGCTGGCCGAGGCCGTTGTAGATATTTTCCACCTGATTGACGATGGTGGTGCCGGCGGTATCAGCATAGCTGGTGAGCTGATAGACGAGGCCTTGGGCGTTGTAGGAGGTATCGATGCGTCGGACGGAGCCATCGACGCCGGCGCCGAGGGTGGTGACGGTATCGCTGATAAGCCGGCCGGCGGAACGGCAGGCTGTGCTGCGTGTTTTCCGCTTGCCGACGGCTACCGTGTTTTCATCGATGGCGACCATGCGAGCCCCAACACTTCAACTATTTTTCGGAAGATAACGCGCGGGGCGGGCGGAATCAAGCGAACAGTGGGCGCGGGGCAGGACGAAACTTCCGGTGGAATAAATCCACCGGATCGCATTCAGGATGGTCGCGTTCGGTGGTTGTTCGCATTTCAGATACGCACGGGGCGGGCGCTCGCAAAAAATGCCGCAGTTGGATGTTGCATAGTTTTGGGCATTAGCCTTTGGCGACGGGAGCGACGCTCTGGTAGTCGGCCCGGCTATGGTCTCCGGTACGCGATCGTCAGGGGGGTGGCGATCGGATTCGACCAACAGATCGAGCCTCGAATTTGGTCGGGTAGGGAATGCCTTTACGCCACATGGCAAAGGCCTATACTCATGGAACAGGAAGGATCGAGCAGTTACCTCCGATTGGATAGGTTTTTTGTTTAAGGTGAAAAAAGAATGCTGAAAATTCTGGTGGCCGACAAAATCGCTGAAGAGGGATTGGAAATTCTACGCACGCAGGCTGATGTGGAACTAACCAATAAGCCCAAGTGGAATCCGGGTGAACTCTCCAGCGTCATCGGCCAGTACGATGGGGTCATCATCCGCAGCGGAGTGAAAATTACGACCACTGATCTTACCTCGCCGGGGCGGCTAAAAGCCATCGCCCGGGCCGGTGTCGGCGTGGATAATGTCGATGTTGAGGCAGCAACCCGAGCGGGTGTATTGGTTATGAATACGCCCGACGCCAATACGATTACCACCTCGGAACATGCCATCACCCTCATGATGGCACTGTCACGAAAAATTGCCGCCGCCGATGCACACGTACGGTCCGGCCTCTGGGAGCGCAATCAGTTTCTGGGTACCCAGCTTGCGGGAAAGGTTCTGGGGATTGTCGGCTTCGGCCGGATCGGGAGGGCGGTGGCCCGTCGGGCGCTCGGTTTAGAGATGAAAGTGGTCGCATTTGATCAGTTCTTCTACACCGAAAACGCCCTTGATGGACAGGTGGAGATGTTCAAGGAACTCGATCAAATGCTGCCGTTGTGCGACTTCATTACGGTGCATGTGCCCGGAGATAAGACACGGCACCTGATCGGCGAATCGGCCCTGAAAAAATGCAAGAAGGGGGTTCGCTTGATCAACTGCGCCCGTGGCGGGGTTATTGATGAACATGCGGTGGCGGCGGCCATATCTGCCGGCCATGTGGCGGGCATCGCACTGGACGTTTTTGAACAGGAACCGCCGCCGAAAGATCATCCGCTATTTGCACTCGGCGATCGCGTGCTCGTTACGCCGCATCTCGGCGCCAGTACCATTGAAGCGCAGCGTGCGGTATCGGTGGATGCCGTCGCTGAACTGCTGCTGTATTTGCGAGGCCAGGGGATTGCCGGTGCGGTCAATGCCGCTGGTATCCAGATGGATCTGTCCGAAGCGGAAAAAGCATATGTCGATCTGGCCCAGCGCATGGGAGCCGTCCTCTCGGCCATTGTGGATACACGATATCAAACCATCACGCTCAAAACCGCCGGTGCGCTTCCCAGGCGGATCGCCAATACGCTTCAGCGCGTGGCGATGGTCGAGCTTTTCAAGGGGCAGATTCAGGAAATTCCCAATGTGGTTAATGTGATGCACCTCGCCGAGCAGCGGGGCATCAGCGTTCAGCACGAGGTGCTCGCCGAAGCGGGCACCCGCAGCAGCCATCACATTGAAATAGTCGTTTCCGACGGCGACCACGGGCACTCCATGGTCGGGACTGTCTTTGAAGATCATCTTCCACGTGTGCTTTCCATCAAGGGGTATCATATGGATATGATTCCCGAAGGCCCAATGGTGCTGGTGGTCAATACCGATCGACCGGGGGTGATCGGTTTTGTGGGCATGACGTTTGGGCAGGAAAAAATTAATATTGCCGACATGGCCATCAGCCGCAAAGGCGATAAGGCGCTCATGCTGCTTAAACTCGACACCCCGCCGGGCGAAAAGTGCCTCAAACTGCTGGAGGGGGGGCCCGGAATTCAGGTGGTGCGAAGCATGGTGCTTCCCCGCATTGAACGTCGAGCAAAATAGGCCCCGGTGTGGAGAAGTCCATTGCCGTCAAACCGCAGAACAGTCACGCTCTCGCGTCGGAAGCAGGACCCCTATGCGCTGGTCTTTGAAGCGCTCGGCGAACCGATGCGCCTGCGCATCATGGAGTTGCTGCCCCGCGAACCCCGCTGCATGGACATGTACAATGTGATTGAACTGGCCGCCGAACTCGGGCTCTCCCAACCGACGGTGTCGCATCATCTCAAAATGCTGCGCGGTGCCGGGCTGGTCAAAAGCCGGCGTCAATGCAACAGCGTCTATTTTTACACGGATATACGGGCGGTTGACCGGTGGCTTGCGGAGGTGGCTCGACGTCTGGGACGACCGTTGCAAAATAATCTCTCCCAGACCGGGCGAGAGAACCGGTAGAAAGGGCTCGGCCTCAAGGCCATGGCGCGGCTCGATTAGCGAGTTGCGGGGCACGTGATGGCGGGCTCGTGGAACTCCATCGCTTCTCGGTCGATCCTATGACAAGCAGATGGAGGTGTGCGATGGCGTCACAAACAGTTGCGGATGTTTTGGTTCAAACCCTCGCCGAAATCGGTGTACGTCGAATTTATGGTGTGGTGGGCGATTCGCTTAACGCCATTACCGATTCCATACGTCGGACTCCCACCATGGAGTGGGTTCACGTGCGGCACGAGGAAACGGCCGCCTTTGCAGCAGGGGCTGAAGCACATCTCACGGGCCGCCTGGCGGTTTGTGCGGGGAGTTGTGGCCCGGGAAACCTGCATCTGATCAACGGCCTTTTTGATTGTGCGCGTTCGAGAACTCCGGTGCTGGCCATTGCCGCCCAGATACCCAGCAGTGAACGCGGCACCGGCTATTTTCAGGAAACCACTCCCGAAGCCCTTTTCAAAGATTGCAGCCATTACTGCGGCGTCATCTCCCATCCGCATCAGTTGGTACGCATTCTCCCGATTGCTATCAATACCGCGATCAGTCGCTCGGGTGTTGCGGTCATCGTCATTCCCGGGGACGTGGCGGCTCAGATATTTGATCTGAATATCATGCCGACTCCCATGTCGGCCGATCCATCCGTGGTGATGCCGGATGATGGGCAGCTTTCAGCCGCGATCGAAATCCTCAACCGTGCGGAGAAAGTCGCCATTCTGGCCGGTGCGGGATGTAAAAATGCACATCGGGAATTGATCGATACCGCCGACCGGCTTGCCGCGCCGATTGTTCATGCCCTGAGAGGCAAGGAGTATGTTGAATATGACAATCCGTATGATGTGGGAATGACTGGGCTGTTGGGTTTTTCCTCCGGGTATCATGCGATGAAAAATTGCGATGCGCTGCTGATGCTTGGAACCGACTTTCCGTATCCGCAATTTTTTCCCGAAAAGGCCCGCATTATTCAGGTGGATCGGCTCGGCGAACAGATCGGCCGCCGGACACGCGTCGATCTGGGAATCATCGGCGATGTCCGCGCTACGCTCACCCAACTGCTACCGCGGCTAAAGCGGCGAACCGATCGCACCTATCTGGAGCTTTGCCGCAATCATTATCAAAAGGCCAGAAAACAGCTCGATGAGTTGGCCGTCGGCAAACCTGGGCGAACACCCATCCATCCGCAATATCTCATGAAACTCATCGATGCCGCAGCCTCCGACGATGCCGTGTTCAGCTGCGATGTCGGCACGCCCACCATCTGGGCAGCGCGATACCTGACCATGAACGGAAAACGTCGACTGACAGGTTCATTCACCCACGGTTCCATGGCCGGTGCCCTGCCGCAGGCCATCGGCGCTCAGTGTGCTTTTCCCCAGCGGCAGGTGATAGCGCTGTGCGGCGACGGTGGACTTTCCATGATGCTCGGTGAACTGCTGACCGTCCGTCAGCTCAAGCTGCCTGTGAAAATATTTATTTTCAACAACAGTTCACTCGGATTTGTAGAACTGGAAATGAAAGCGGCCGGGCTGCTCAATTTTGGTACCGACCTGCTCAATCCGGATTTCGCCCGCATGGCGCAGGCGATGGACATCCACGCCGTCCGTGTGGAAGAGCCGGAGGAGCTCGGGCCCGCCGTCAATATGGCGTGCAGCCATCCCGGACCGGTTTTGGTGGATGTTCTCGTTAACCGACAGGAACTCTCCATGCCGCCGACAATAACCGGTCGCCAGGCCATGGGCTTCGGGCTCTACCTGATCCGTGCAGTTCTCAACGGTCGAGGCGATGAGGTGATTGATCTGGCGAAGACAAATTTGAGGAGATAGTTGCCGCCGATTACACCGTTGCCTGCGGCCAGCTCGGGTCGGTAAATCGGCCCGCCTCCAGAATCGTCCGGCCGTCGGCCTCAATGCGGCAGCCCGGCCGCCGTAGATCGCAGACCATATCCCAATGCAGGCCGCTGTTATTTTTTCCGCCGGTCTCCGGGTACGCCGCCCCTACCGCCGCGTGACAGGTGCCGCCGATTTTTTCGTCAAAAAGTGTGTTGCGTGTGTACTGTTGTATGGAATAATTCGTCCCGATAGCAAATTCGCCCAGAGTTCGAGCGCCCGCGTCCTGATCCAGCATGGTCAGGAGGAATTCCTGACCTTTCGCCGCTCGGGCATCAACAACCCGGCCGTGTTTGAATGTCAGAACAATATCATCGCATTGGCGGCCGTGATGTACTGCCGGAAAGCTGTACCGTATGGTGCCGTTGACCGCATCTTCGATCGGGCCGGTGAAGACCTCGCCATCAGGAAAATTTTCATGCCCGCAGCAGTTGATCCACTTGCGTCCCTTCACACCAAGGCGCAGATCGGTTTCCGGAGCAATCACCCGGATTTCAGAGACGGTATCGAGATAATCGACCAGTCGCTGCTGTCGCTGCGATATCGCTTTCCATGCGGCGACGGGATCGGCCAGATGCAGCAGGCCGCCGTGGAATACAAAGTCGGCATAATCATGAAGCGACATTTCCGCATCCTGCGCCGCCGCCTGCGTCGGATATTGTGTCCCCACCCAGCGGAGTTCACCTTTTGCGGCTCTTTCTAGAAAACGGGTGCTGATCGGACGACGTGCCTGCGCCGCCATGGCCTGTTTCTTCGGGTCAACCTGCGACATGCTTTTCGTATTGGAATCGCCCCAGAGACCGATGGATACGTCGATCTTTTCCACCAGATATTGGCTCACCGGCGATAAAAACGAAAGCTGCTCCGGAGTTGCAACTCGATAAAACGCCTCAGCCATGGCATCGCTGCCGAGCAGCACGAATGGATTGCCGCCGGTCGCCAATGCTTTTTCATATATGGCTTCAACCAGGGGCAGGGCGATCACATCCCCCTGAATACGCACCAGATCACCTTTTTTAACGCCCGCGGAGTAGTGCACCAGTATGTCGGCAAGTTTATCGAGACGTTGATCACGCATGAAATTAAATCCTTTCACAAATAAATGATATTTAAGTCCGCATTCCGGCACTGCAGTCCTGACCAGCGGACGTTACTTTACGGCAGAGAGCAGTTTGCTCAAATTTTCATCCAAACGCTGTACTTCCGATTCATAGAGCGCCAACTGATCACGGATGCCCTGCACCACCTTCTCAGGCGCTTTGGTGACGAATTGGTCGTTGGCCAACTTACCTCGGCCGCTGGAGATGAGTTTCTCCAGTTCCTGCCGCCGACGCTGCAGCTTTTCAATCTCCATCTCGCGATCCACCACACCGGCGACATAGATGGTCACCCCACCGACCACCGCAATCGCCGCATCCGATGGAGGGGTGATGGTGACACCGGCTTCATGCACGGAACAGAGGCTCAGATTTTCAATAATCGGAACCCCGGGGGCAATTCGATGAAGCGCTTCGGCAGAATCGGCCTGCAGATGCACCGTAAGGGCTCTCTTGAGGTCGATGTTGTATTGATTGCGGATATCGCGAATGGCCCGGGTAATCTGCTGAACCATGTTGAACGTTTCCGTCGCCCCCGTATCCACCGCACCGACGGGTTCGGGAAACGGCGACCGGGCCAGCAGGCAATCGCCCGGAAGTTTTTCCCAGATCGCCTCGGTGACGAACGGCATCAGCGGATGAAGCAGGGCCAAGCTGGTACGCAGCACATATCCCAGAACCGCCTGAACCTGCGGATCACCGCTTCGAATCCGTGCCTTGGCGATTTCCAGATACCAGTCGCACACATCCCCCCAGAAGTACTGGTAGAGCATGGATGCGAGTTCCGCAAACCGGAATTCATCAATCAAGCGGCGCGTCTGATTAACGGCCCGGCAGGTGGATGAAATGATCCAACGGTCGGCCATATCCCCATCCTTGAGAATTTTTGCCACGGAATCGCCCGATGAATTTCCCGCATCACCCAGATGACTGATGATGAAGCGCGACGCGTTCCAAAGCTTGTTGGCGAAGTTCCGGCCGACATCGAACCGCGGGCTGGTGTTGCGCCCGGTGCGGGCGTCCTTGACCACCGGCAGCCGGATATCCTGCGTCTCGGTCGCCATGGAAGCCAGTGTATATCGCAGCGCGTCGGCACCATGACTTTCGACAATATCTACCGGATCAACGCCGTTACCGAGCGATTTTTTCATCGGCCGGCCATTGCCGTCTTGAATCACCGCATGAATGTAAACCTGTCGAAAGGGAACATTACCGCGGCAGAAAAGACCGAACATCACCATGCGGGCGACCCACAGGGTTAATATCTCGCGTGCCGTTGAAAGGACGCTGGTGGGATAATAATAGGGGAGCAGTTTGTCCTCCGGCCCGTCGCCCGTGCCGTCCTGCGGCCAGCCCATCGTCGAAAGGGGCCAAAGGGCTGAAGAAAACCATGTGTCCAGCACGTCTTCGTCGCGATGCAGTTCGATGCCGAGGTCCCGGGCAAGATATTCCAGCGTCTGGTCGGCCGACTCCGATCGTGGGCAGATCAGCAGTGTTCCATCATGGCGCCTGCGGACGGAGAGCATGCGGTTATCGGAGTCGTGATTCTGTATGGCGGTGAACATCGCCTCAGCGCCGGCCGCAGCGACAGTCCAGACCGGTATGCGATGTCCCCACCACAATTGCCGCGATATGCACCAGTCGCGTTTTTGCGAGAGCCAGTCCGTATACCCTTTGGCATAGCGATCCGGTGTGATCTTGATACGACCGTCGGCAACGGCATCGATGGCGGCTTGAGCCAGGCCGGACGCCCGCTCGCCATTTCCCAATGCGACACCGCCGTCAATATCTCCCATCCGTACAAACCATTGTTCGCTCAAATAGGGTTCAATGGGCGTTTTGCTCCGATCACTGTGGCCGACTTCATGTTCATGATCGCGCTGATCGGCGATAAGCCCGAGTTTTTCCAAATCTGTGAGGATGGCTTTTCGCGCTTCATCCGCAAACCGCATCCCACGATAGTTATATTCAACGCCCTGAAATTGACCCGCACCATTTTCATTCATGCGCCCGTCGGGAGTCAGCAGGTTGATCTGCGCCAGCCGGTGCCGGAGGCCGGTAGCGTAGTCGTTCGGATCATGCGCGGGCGTCACCTTTACTGCTCCGGTGCCGAATTCCATATCAACCAGTTGGCTGTCACCGATAATCGGGATTCGCCGTCCCACCAGCGGCACCATCACCTCGCGGCCGATCAGCGAACGGTAGCGCGGATCGTCGGGGTGGACGGCGACGGCGGTATCGCCCAGCATGGTTTCAGGACGTGTGGTGGCAACGATGAGATATTCCGGCTCACCTTCGCGCCGCTCAGCGAGCGGATACCGAATGGAAGTCATCTTGCCGCGAACCGTTTCAAAATAGATTTCATCGTCCGCCACGGCCGTTTTAAGCTGGGCGTCCCAGTTGACCAGCCGCAGCCCGCGAAAGATCAGATCGGCCGAGAAGAGACGATAGAAGGCCTCGCGCACGGCCGCCGCACAGGTATCGTCCAGTGTGAATCGGGTGCGTGTCCAGTCGCATGACGCACCGACCGCCTGAAGCTGTTTCAAAATCCGATCGCCGTAAGTTTCCTTCCACTGCCAGATACGCCTGACCAGTTCATCCCGGCCCAGATCATGCCGCGATTTTTTTTCCTTTTCAAAAATCGTTTTTTCCACCACCGCCTGGGTCGCGATACCGGCATGATCTATGCCGGGGATCCAGAGCGTATCGTGGCCCAGCATGCGGTGATGGCGCACGAGAATATCCTGAATGGTGGCGTTGATGGCATGGCCCAGATGCAATGCCCCGGTTACATTCGGCGGTGGAATGACGATGCTGAATCTCCGCTCGGGCGGCTGGCGACCCGCTGTAGAGCGGAATTCGCCCAGGTCCTTCATCCACCGGTTCCAAATTCTATTTTCAGTTCTGGACGGCTCGTATTGCGAGCCGAGTTCCTCGTTCACGTTCATCCTCATCAATATTTAATGGTTATCCGCGGCCGCCGGCTTCGGGGTGCTCCGCAGTTCTTCATCGTGTATCAGGCGGTACTCAAGGGCATCGACCAGCGCCTGCCAGCTCGCTTCAATAATATTTTCCGACACGCCGACGGTACCGAAAATACCCTCCGGCGACCGGAACTGAATCACCACACGCACTTTGGCCGCCGACTCCGCCCCGGCGTTGACCACCCGCACCTTGTAATCGATCAGATGCAGCTGCGCGATGGCGGGATAAATGGGTTCCAGCGCCCGCCGCAGGGCTCCATCCAGGGCGTTGATCGGGCCGTCACCCTCGGCCGATGAGTGTATCTGCTGCCCCTTGGCGGTTAGCGCCAGCGTCGCCTTGGTAACCGGTGGGGCGTCCGCAGCCCGCGATACGGCGCAGCGATACGATTGCAGGTCGAAGAATTTCCGATATCTGCCGATCTGCCTTCGCAGAATCAATTCAAACGACCCCTCCGCCGCCTCAAACTGATAACCGCCGGCCTCCAGTTTGTTGACCTGTTCCAATACCCGCCGCAGGGCGGTTCGGTCATGCTCAATATTAAATTTTCGCCCGGCTTTGGCAGCCACATTCGAAATGCCCGAGAGTTCTGAAACCAGGATTCGCCGGGTATTGCCCACCTGCCCCGGATCAATATGCTCATACGAACTGGCCATTTTATTGACCGCGTGCACGTGCATGCCGCCCTTATGGGCAAAGGCGCTTACGCCCACATAAGGTTGATTATTGACCGGATTCAGGTTGGCCGTCTCGAATACAAAGCGCGACACCTCGGTGAGGTGCTTGAGCGAATCGGTCTCGAGACAATCGTATCCCAGTTTGAGCCGCAGGTTCGCGATCACCGTCGTCAAATCCACATTACCGCAGCGCTCACCGATCCCGTTGATGGTGCCTTGAACCTGTACGGCCCCGGCAGTCACGGCGGCGAGCGCATTGGCCACAGCCAAACCGCTGTCGTTGTGCGGGTGCATCCCCACTGGAATTCCGACCGCAGCCATGGCATCTTTAACGCTGGAGTGCACCTGCGACGGAAGCGTTCCTCCGTTGGTGTCGCACAGGCAGATCAGTACGGCACCAGCCTGCGCGGCGGCCTTGATCGTTGCAAGAGCAAATTCCCGATTTGCTTTGAGGCCGTCAAAAAAGTGTTCTGCATCGTAGATCACCTTTCGCCCATGCCTGGTGAGATACTCGACCGATTCGGCGATCATGGCAATGTTTTCTTCAAGCGTAACACCCAGGACTTCCCGCGCGTGGATATCCCATGTTTTTCCGACGATGGTCACAGCCTGGGTTTCTGCAGCAAGCAGTGCACTGAGACCGACATCTTCAGCGGGGGATATTCCTTTTCGCCGAGTCATGCCGAAAGCAGCCAGCCGACTGTGACCAAGGGCAAGCTCTTTAGCCTGGGCAAAAAATGCGGCGTCCTTAGGGTTGGAAAGCGGGTAGCCTCCCTCAATGTAGTCCACGCCCAATTCATCCAGGCGACGACAAATCTGAAGTTTATCCTCCACTGAGAACGAAACCCCTTCCCCCTGGCTGCCGTCGCGTAATGTGGTGTCATAGATTTCAATGCGTTTCATAACATACGACCTTTTCGGATGTCATCCGATCATTTCTTTTTCATCATACGTGAAAATCCATCGTCTGGCGATTGGGTGGGCAATATCGGGCGGAAACGGCGTTTCCGAGGGTTCCGGGCGCCATGGCGAAGGAAACGATAGTCAGATCAGCCGACAATACCCGCGCGGACAGCAGGCGTGGTGTGGTTCAACCCGCCCTGTCGCAGCCATGTTGTATCAGCCGCATCTGTCCGCACAAAACACCTCGGTAAAACACTCACTTGAATGTTAATCCAAAAATCGGAAAAGGCAAGAAATGAATCGTCGAGTCGCAGAGGTAACACGCCCGAGCGATCGTTTTACCGGCCGAGCACCGGCTCGGGACCGTTTTTTGATTCCAGGTCGGAATCCAAATACAGGCATTGGCACCTATTTGATCGGAACGCCGACATCAGCGGTTCAGTTGGGATTGTTGGGCCAATAGAAGTACCAGCCGGTCCAGATTGCATTAAAGTCGTTAGCCCAGGCTCGCGGATCTCCGGACTGAAAATGCACCTCGCCGATGCCATTGGGACTCGGGGACGGAACGTGCGCTTCCGCCCAATTGGCGTTGGTGAGGTTGTTGGAGGCTTGATTCTGCGAATTGTAGAAGGTGGGATCATTTACGCCCTCTACCGAACCGTCGGCATGAAGAATGTTTTCATATGCGGGTGCATCGGGGTTGGAATAGTGAGGGTGATTG
>JBMFVY010000084.1:0-11248 GCA_049965755.1 Phycisphaerae bacterium
GTTCCGGTCGGGAAGCGCAGCGAGATCATGACGAATGGCGGTAACCGCTTCGATGCGTGCATGACTGTGCGGAGGGAATTCGATGAACTGATTCTGAGTCAGGAGCAAAGCAGCGTGTTGCAGGTGCGAGATGGCCTGCATCTGCCGATTGACAATACCCTGCAATAAAAACGTTGTGCGAAGTTCTCGGGCCGTTTGCAGTGCGGTCACCGACAGGGCTGAAAGGAGCAAAATCAGGACGATCAACCCCCCGCGGGCGCGATTGCGCCTTTCCGACGCCGTGATCGTTCGTCTCGCCTCCATGGCCGCCTCCATGGCAATGGACGCCTGATATACGGCCCGACAGCACCGCCTGCCAGAGCATCCTACCTCCGATTGTAGGTTCATCAGCCATTACAACGTAAAAAATTCGCCGATTTTATCGATTTTCGTCCAATATTCGCCGCCGATAAAGGAACGTCGGATAACCGGATATGGTATCGATGGGTTCAGAATACCCCGCTTTTTAATTGCTGGCTAATGCGGTGTGCTGGCGATGTTCGGTGAGTTCCATAAGCAAAGCGTGGGTGCCGGGCTGAGGGGATTCGCCCGTCGGCTGCCGCTGCGTCCACACACCTGTCGGCCCCAGGTCCCAGGCCTGCCGCTGATCGGCCAGCATGATGTGCAGGATTTCCTCGATGCGATGTGCCAGAGCGGGCGTTTCCACCGGGACGGCAGCCTCAACCCGATGAGAGAGATTACGACTCATCCAATCGGCGGACCCCATAAACACCTCCGGTTTACCGCCATTTTGAAACCAGAACATGCGGGAATGTTCGAGAAACCGGCCGATAATGCTGCACACGTGTATTCGATCACTAAGCCCGGGAACACCCGGTTTGAGGCAGCAAAAACCGCGTACGATGAGGTCAATCTCCACGCCCGCCTGACCGGCGCGATAGAGCGCATCAATAATTTCCACATCCTCAAGAGCGTTCATCTTGGCGATGATGCGTGCCCGCCGCCCGTCGGCAGCGTGCTGAATCTCACGGTCGATACGATCCAAGAATCGTTTGCGCATATTGACGGGTGCGACAAGCAGCTTACGATAATCACTTTTTAATGATCTGCCCGTGAGGTAGGCGAAGAGATCGACAATATCCGCGCAGATGTCCTCACGGCACGTGAAAAGGCCCAGATCGGTATAAAGCTGCGCCGTGCGGCTGTTGTAATTTCCGGTAGAGATGTGGGCATAAGATCGCATACCATCATCTTCCTGCCGCACAATCAGCGCGATCTTGGTGTGGGTTTTCAGGCCGAGCATGCCGTAAACAACATGCACACCGGCGCTTTCCAGTGCCTGGGCCCACTGGATATTACTTTCTTCATCAAACCGGGCTTTGAGTTCGACCAGTGCCGCCACTTGTTTACCGGATTCCGCCGCCCGGGCCAGAGCGGCAACAAAGGGTGAATCGCCGCTGGTGCGGTAAAGCGTCATTTTGATGGCCAGAACCCTGGGATCATCCACGGCCGAGAGAATAAATCGTTCAACGGAACTGCTGAACCCCTCATACGGGTGATGCACGAGGACGTCCCCCTGCCGGATGATGGCGAAGATGTTCGCCTCCAGATCCGCCAGCGGGGGCGTGCAAACCGGCTTCCATGGCGGAAGTTTGAGGTCCGGCCGCTGCATAGCTGCCATCTGCATCAGATCTGATACCCCCAGAGGATCGGGGACTTCAAAAAGCTCCTGCCCGGTAACTTCCAACCCGTCGAGTATGTACTGGCGCATCTCGGCCGACATATTGGCGGAAATTTCAACACGAACGGTCTCGGCAAACCGGCGGGCGCGCAGTTGCTCCTGCACTTCTTCCAGCAGGTCTTCGGCATCCTCGGCATCCTGCGCGACGATGGCATTGCGCGTGACACGAAAACGGCACGTTTCATGAATACGCATCCCCGGAAACAGCAGCCCCAGTTGGCTCTCGATGAGACTCTCCAGCGGGATAAAGATCGTCTCCCCGTTGTTGCTGATCTGATACCAGCGTGAGAAAAGTCGCGGCACTTTTACGCGGGCAAAGAGGGGATCAACCTGTCCCGGCTGCGACAGCAGCACCCCGACCGAGAGACTCAAATTGCTGATGAACGGAAATGGATGTCCCGGATCAACCGCCAGCGGCGTCAAAACGGGGTAGACATACTGACGGAAATATTCGGCCGCTTTTTGCTGATGGGCGGGTGAGAGTTCATTGGCGTCCTGAATAAGAATGCCCTGCTGGCGCAGCGCCGGTTTGATCTGCGCCTTCCATATCTGATCCTGAAGTTGGAGCAATTCCGCCACACGACGCCGGATAAGTTCATACTGCCTGCGGTGGGTCAGGCCGTCAATTCCAACCTCCGTCGGCCGCAACTCAGCCTGATGTTTGAGACCGGCCATCCGTTTCATGAAAAATTCATCGTTGTTGCTGGCAAAAATCGCAAGGAATTTAAGGCGTTCAAGCAGGGGATTACGGTCGTCCATGGCTTCATGCAGCACACGGTAGTTAAAATCAAGCCAGCTCAGATCGCGGTTGAAAAAACGGGCTGCGGATTCCGGCGGCGTAACGGGCGTTTTCTGGCCGACGGAAGGTATTTCGAGCTTGGTCATGATTCCCCGCACCCTGTCCATATCAACTGCCCATTCAAACGCACAAACCGCTTCCCGCCGCTGCGGATCTTTGAAGTCCGAAGAGGCCAGACCGAAGCCGTCCAGTTAACGCTGAAATCCATGCCGTCGCGAAACTCCTGCATACTCCACATACACCGTTAGGCTAACACGGATTTATCCGCTTTGTCCAATCCGTTTGTTAACGCCCGGTTTACGGCGGGCCCATCTTCGCAGGCGCCTTTACTCAAAGGGGATACGCACCTACAGTACCATTTTCGCTTGTGAACCCGTTCCCGTACCAAGGGAGCGTTTTCGCCGGCGTGCCGGGCGATTGATAAAATCGCTGTGGCGACAGATAGAAGGAGATATTGTGAGTCAAACCGCGCCGCTGATGCGCGTCGACCGATTTGATAACGGCCTGACGCTGGTAATGGAGCAGATGCCTGATGTGCAATCGGCGTCCATGGTTCTGGCGATCATGGGCGGCGCTTCCCACGACCCGGACCATGGTGTGGGAAGCGGCAATGTGCTTTCGGACTGGATATTGAGAGGTGCCGGCGAGCGCGACAGCCGCGCATTGACCGCCGCACTGGATTCACTGGGCGTGCAGCGAAGTTGCGGCGTTGATACCGTATTTCTGAGATTTTCCGCCGGCATGCTGGCTAAAAATCTTCCCGCCGTGCTGCCGCTGGTGGCGGATATTTTTCAAAATGCCCAACTCCCGGAAGCCGGCTTTTCAGCTTGTCGCGATTTAGCTCTCGGGCAGATTGCCGCTATCGACGACGAACCGAGCCAGAAACTCAATATCCTGCTTCGTGAGCAGCACCTGCCCCCTCCGCTCGGGCGCCCCACCCTGGGCGTTAAAGAACATGTGGCCGCGCTGACCGCAGCCGATTTGCGCCTTGATTATCGAAGGCGATTTACGCCGGACGGGGCGATTCTGTCCATCGCGGGGCGAATTGAATTTGACCGGATGCATGATCTGGTAAACCACTGCTTCGGCTCATGGACCGGGGCGAGGGCACTGCCCGCATCACCGGGTCAGGCACTGGGCGGAAGCCGACATGTGCATCAGGAAACCAATCAGGTTCAAATTGGTCTTGCGTTTGAAAGTACCGCCGAACGTGAACCCGAAAGTATCCTGGCGATGCTGGCCGTCAACGTCTTGAGCGGTGGGATGGGATCGCGATTATTTTCCGAAATACGCGAGAAACAGGGACTCTGCTACGCCGTGCACGCGGGATATCAGAGCCTGCGCACACTGGGAATGATCTTCGGCTATGCCGGCACTGTGCCGGATCGGGCACAGCGAACCCTCGACTCCTTTGTTCAGGAACTCAAAAAACTTCGCGCTGGAATCACGGCCGATGAATTGGAGCGGGCCCGCATCGGTATGAAAAGTCGTGTAGTCATGAACGGCGAAAGCACCGGCGCCCGCGCCGCCGCCCTGCTGCACGATATGTACCATCTCGGGCGGCCCCGGTCGCTGGATGAACTGCGGCATCGAATTGAATCGCCTGCGCTTTCGGACGTTAATGACTATCTGGCCGCGCATCCGGTGGAACGGATGACCCTCGTGACCATCGGCCCAGGTGAACTGACACCCCCCGGCTCATAGCGGCGGGAACTCTGAAGAGCGGATATGAATCAGCGGATATTGAACCGCGGCCATAGACATGGAGATAACAACACGTGAGTACGTTCAAGCACGCCAAATTGAATAATCAACTCGATATCATTGCCGAAGTCATGCCGACGGCGAAAACCGCCGCCATCGGCTTTATGGTGAAAACCGGCTCCCGCGACGAAGAGCCTCAGGTATCCGGGGTTTCCCATTTCCTGGAACACATGATGTTCAAGGGGACTCAGCGCCGATCGGCCGCCGATATTAATCGTGAATTCGATTCGCTCGGTGCCCGCAACAACGCCTTCACCAGCAACGAGGTGACCTGCTACTGGGCG
This sequence comes from Phycisphaerae bacterium, assembly GCA_049965755.1. GTDB lineage: Bacteria > Planctomycetota > Phycisphaerae > WQYP01 > WQYP01 > JAJZGD01. Next base: position 4,589 of record JBMFVY010000084.1, read on the forward strand.
CAGGTGCTGCCGGAATATCTCCCGGCGGCATTGGACATTCTGGCCGACATGATGCGTCCTGCCCTGCGTGAAGATGATTTCAACATGGAAAAAAATGTCATTCTGGAGGAGATATCACTCTATCTGGATAAACCGGGACATGTCCTCTACGAACGGATCATGGAGGACCATTTCGGCGCCCATCCGATGGCGCAATCCATCCTCGGATCCAAAGAATCCATAACGGCTCTCTCACCGCAGCAGATGCGCGGCTATTTTGATCAGCATTACGGACCGGGCAATATGGTTCTCGCGGCGGCGGGACAGATCAATTTTGATGAACTCGTGCGACTGACCGATCAGGCCTGCGGCCGGTGGCCGTCCATCGCCGTTGAACGCCAGTACCCGCCCCTGACCCCCTCCGCCCGGCGGCACCATATCCGCGATGAGAAACTCAAACGACATTACATCTGCATGCTCTGTCGGGGGCCCAGCGCTCAGGACATGGAGCGATTCTCGGCTGCCGTTCTTGCGGACGTGATCGGCGATCATGACGGATCGCGGTTTTTCTGGTCGTTGATTGAACCGGGGCTGGCGGAGGAGGCGGACTTTTCCACATTTCCGCACGACGGGCTCGGCAGTTTTTACGCCTATGCGTCCTGCGACCCGGCCAAGGCCGATCTGGTGGAAGAGACAATGCTCAAGGAACTCAGCCGCGTGCGAAATCAGGGGGTGACGGAAGACGAAATCGCCCGCAGCAAGACCAAAATCTCCACCAGCACGGTCATGTCCGGTGAGCTGCCGCTGGGGCGCATGCGCAATCTGTGCTCGCAATGGATTTACAACCGTGAATTCCGCACCCTGGAGCAGGACCTAGCCGAACTCGAAAAAGTGAATCTGCCAAGCATCGGCGACTTAATGAACAAATACCCATTTGAACCGCATACCATCACCACGCTGGGGCCGGGCGACCGGTCGCCACTTTGCACGTAGCCGTGAGTGGATTACACCCTTTCCGCCGGCGAAATTCGACTGGACACCGCAAGGTGCAGCCGCACGCGGGGACGGCGCTTTCCACCGCGCAGGTGCCGGTGGCGGGACCACACGGATGATCAGTGACTCGCGGCCTTGGATACCGGCATCTTATATGTGATACCGTAGGCCGGCATCGGAAAGGCGAGCGATGATATCCACGACACAACTGTTTTTTCATTAAATACACGGTGCTCAAGCGGCTTTTTACCGGGGTGCACCGTCGCGGCCACACTTCGCGGCAGCAGGTATTGAATCAGCAGTGAATTGTACGGGTTGGACCGATCGATGAGCTTTTTACCATGATAGCTGTATTTGGAGAGGATATAGAAATTGGTGTACGTCTGCGTAAGCGTGGGAATGGATCGCGCACCGAACATCTTGAAACCGTGAAAATTCTGCCCGCGATGGCACCCGCGGGTGCTGCAACTCTGAAGCACAAAGGGTTGGATTCTGGTTCGAAACACCCGGATCGCCCCGGGATTGTTCTGCAAGGCGACCATTTTGGTGAATTTGGGATCACCGACGCGCATGATCAGCGCCACCTGCCGCGCGAAATTACTCAAACGGGTAAACCGCTGGTAATCCTCCTTCGTCAATTCCATGGATTGATACATGGGATTGGGCGCGATCCATTTTTTCCAGAATGCGGCGAGCGTCTTGGTACGTTTCAGAATGACACCGCGCATCGGCTCTCTTTCCGACGCCGACCATTCCCAAAGCCGAATGCTGTTGATGTCCGCCGGGGTCAGCAGACCGCCGATGGATTTCCCCTGAATTTCTTTTTTCGGCGCGGTGTGGGCGGAACCCTGCTTGATTGCCGTCACGATAAGCGATTTAAGCAGAACAGCATTCTGATTCTGCGGACTGATGCTCAGGGCGACGTTCACCTGTGTTAACGCCCGGGAGTACATATTATGACTGTATAAATACTGCGCCAGCGACACATGTCCGGCAGCCTGGCCCGGCTTGATCTGCGACTCCAGCATCTTGATATGCTGATCCACGGTCATGGCCGAAACCGATGCAGGCAACGCCGCCACGCCCCCCATCCCCATCACCACACTCAAGCACAGAGCACGCAGAATCATCGGCCGATCATTTCCGCACATCCGTCGAACCATCATGTTACCCCTTCAAAATTGCCCGGCGACTCCAACCGATGCCCACCGAACCTGAACTTCAGAATCATGCTCTAACCCCCTTCACATCCTCGGCACTATAATCCTGCGCAACGTGAGTCTCAAGGAACCGACACATGGATCAAAACGCATACCCATCATCCTGTCGGACTTTATCGGCCGAATCCGACCCGCTGATCGAATTATCCGGCGAACTGGTGGTGCTGGATACCGCCGGCCCGCTGATCTACGTCGGCAGGCTCAAGCGTGTGACACCCCACGCATTTGAACTTATCGAAGCCGACGTCCACGACATGAATGACAGCCGGAGCACCAAAGATTTCTATCTCCTGCAGACCCGCGATCTGGGCGTGCGCCCCAATCGAGCCATGGTGCTGGTGCATCGGTCTCACATCATCAGCGTGAGCCGTCTGGCGGATATAACCGACTGACATCAACGCCTCAGGCCTCAAGCGGCTCACCCTGCACGTGGGTGACGGTGCCGTCTTCATGCAGGACAAATGCCTCGCCCTGAAATACCGCATCCGGGGCGATCTGCAGTTCGCGGGTGGCAATCACGCCCGCAAACTTACCCGTACGGGTGATGGTCACGCTGCGCGTCGCCACCAGTGAACCGAGCATCCTGCCGGAGATATGAACCGACGTGGCCTGCAATTCGCCGGAAAATCTCCCGGCCGCCTCAATGACGACATCGCCGCAGGTGTTAATCCGCGTCCGCCCAGACAGATCCGTGATGACGATATTTTCCAAGTAAAGATGCTTGTGACAATGGGTGCAGCGGGTATTGATCGCCCGGGCCGGCACTTTCAACGCCTGGCCGCAGAGGGGGCAGTCGATTTCCATGACACTCGATGAGCCACGATCCTCGGGCCGACGGCGGACATCGCCCCATGGGATCATGGGAAGGCGCGGATGATTACTGGCTTGAGCCAAGGTAATTCCTCCATGAAAGACCTCGACACCACAACATGGCGTGCAGGACTGCAGAGCCGATACCGGCTTTGCCGCTACGCCGATAAGTGAATAGTAAATATCTTCAGGCAGATATGCAACCATCTCTCGAAAACCCTGGCCGGGGCGGCTGCGCCGCCAGAGCAGGAGAAAGTAGAGCAGTTGACAAGTAGAGCTCAAGGCCGTGTCTCACGCGGAGGCGCGGAGACGCCGAGACGGTTCCATAGAGCCAGTAAAATCTCTGCCAACGCCTCTGCGTACCATTGCGGCCTCTGCGGTAAAAAAAAAGGCGCTTACATCATGCGCCAGCATGAAACGTGCTTGCTCAACTCTCACCTGTTCTGGCCGGACCGCCGGTCCGGGTCTCGCGCGGAGCCGCCCGCCAACCGCTATAATCCGCCGTATGAATGAGAGGCGACATTTTGATCTGATCATCTTTGATATGGACGGCACCCTCACCATCGACGCGCTGGATTTTGACCACCTGCGGCAGCGCCTCGGGATCAATGTGCAGGAGCCGGTGCTGGAATGGATCGCAGAATTGCCCCCCGGGGAACGGGAATCGGCATGGCAGACGCTGCATGAATTTGAACACGACGGAGCCATCGCGTCGGAACTCCGCCCGCACGCCAAGACCACACTCTACCGGCTCCAATCACTGGGTGTCCGCACGGCGCTGCTATCGAGAAACAGCCGTCGAAGCGTGGAATTAATTCTCTCCAGGCATTCATTGGATTTTGACCACATTGCAAGTCGTGATGATCCGCCGATGAAACCGCACCCGGAAAGCATCTGGCAAATCGCCAGGCGGCTGGGAGTGGAACTGGACCGCGCCCTGATGGTGGGTGACTACATTTTTGATATTCAGGCGGCGCAGGCGGCGGGAGTGCAGAGCGTGCTCCTGCTGGAGCCGGACGAACCGCTTCCCCAATTTGCGGCCGATGCCGATTACCACATCCGCTCTCTTGACGATATCGTCACCCTGATTGAGTATCCGGACCGCTACGCGGCGCGAGCGAAAAAGGTGCGTTAATGGCTCATTTCCGTATGAATAGGCTTTTAACCACGACAGGCTACCGGCGCCCCACCCGCGCCTGCAGGTATTCAGCCGTCGCGGCGGCACTCGTCGCCATCGGATGCTGGGCACTGGCCGCCATGGCCGCATCCGCTCCGGCAAAACCATCGCCCCCGATGCCGGCGCCGGCCAACCCGAAGATCATGTCCATCCTGCAGATGCTTTACCACCGCGGCGAGACATTGAAAAATTTTCAGGCGCACGTCCGCGTCACCGTCAACCACCTGCGATCCGGTGAGACGGATATCAACATCGGCCGCATCTGGTATGAGCATCCCCGCAAGGGGCACACCGAGTTCGACATTCACTTCAGCATTCTCGCGGTGGATGGAGCCATTGCCCGGCATCATGCCGATCATGATATTATTTTTGACGGCCGCTGGCTGATCGACCGCAATGGATCGGCCAAAATTTACCGTAAAATTGAAATCGCCCCACCGGGCAGACATTTCAACCCGCTTAAACTCGGCGAAGGCCCGATTCCGATTCCCGTCGGCCAGCGGCCGCTTACCGTCCTGCGGGAATTTCATGTCAAAATGCCGGCGAAAAAAAAGCTCTCGCCGAACTGTGTCGCCATCAAACTGACACCCCGCAATCCCAAGGCATTCACATTTGACTCCCTCACCTTCCTCATCAACACCCGGCTGAAACTGCCGGTATCCATTAAGCGGGTGGATCCGGACGGCACGCCCACAACGGCGGTGTTTTCCAAGATCGTCATCAATAAACCCATGCATCATTCATTTCATATTTCGCCGCCGCCGGCCGATGCAGGGTGGACCGTCACCATCAAACGCATCAAAAACGCCTCCTGAATGTATCACGGTACTGAGGGTATCACGACGGGCGGCCTCGGCGCCTGCAAATTCTGCGTTCAGCCGCGGGGGCGGAGGGGGCAGATCAACCATCAAACTTTTTCTGTTCCATTGGCGACGCACAAACGTATACCCAAAACAGGGGTGTGACGGCAGGGCAGCGTGTGTTGCTCCCCCCTCCCGGATTTTTAAAAGAAAGGAAATTTCGTGAATGTGCTTCAACGTACTGCGGCGGCCCTCCTGTTGCTCGGTTTGCCGGCGCTTGCACGCCAGGCTGTGGCCCATTCCTATCAACACGGCAGGCCGATCAAAGAGCCGGTCAAGGTCTTTATCCTCACGGGTCAATCCAACATGGTCGGCGTCGGGCATGTGGGGCCGATGTCATTTAAGGGCTCGCTTCTCAGGGCCGTTTACAAAGAACATCTTTATCCGTTCCTGCTCAACAAGTCGGGCCATTGGGCGGTGTGGCACCGCATTCGGTACGTGCAGGTTATCTCCGGACGAAAAGCCGGCTACACCAAAAAGCAGTGGGATGCCTACTGGCGTACCCACACGCTGCATCAAAAGCTGCCCAACGGCATGATGAGCACCAGGTATAACCAGTGGATGACGGTCAAAGGGCATCGGTCCATCGGCCCGGAATTCGGCATCGCCTATGAACTGAGCAAGGTTGTTCATGGGCCGATCCTGATTCTGAAAAGCTGCAATGGCAACCGGAGTATTGGCTGGGATCTGCTCCCGCCGGGCAGCAAGAATGAGTTTTACACCCAAAATGGAAAGACGTGGGAATATGCAGCCTAAGGCCAATCAACGCAGAAGTGGCTCAAATGAACGCCCAAGGCGGATCGCAAGAAAGTCGACTGGTATGCGGGCAAGGAATACGACATGGATACTAAATTCGAGGAGTACGTTCTGGCGAAACTGTCGAAGTATTATCCCGGCGCCACCCGCTATAAAATCTGCGGATTCTTTTTCTGGCAGGGGGAAAAAGATCTGGAGGACCCGGGCTACGCCGCCCATTATGAAAAGAATCTTACCGCCTATATTCACGCGCTGCGTAAAACGCTCCATGCCCCCAAGGCACCCTTTGTGCTCGGGACGCTCGGCGAGGCGGTGAAAGGGAAAATGAAGGGAACCGAACGCGTGATCCTTGATGCGCAGCTTGCCGTGTCCAATCCGGCGGTGAACCCCGACTTCAAGGGGAATGTGGCGACGGTCTACACGCATCCGTACTCACTGGGAGGCACGGGCGACAGTCACTACAACCACAACTGCCAGACGTACATGAATGTCGGCATGGCGATGGGCCGGGCGATGGATAACTTGCTAATGCATAAATGATTCGGCGGGATATCACCATGGCTTATCGGGGTGGGTGCGCCATGGTTCGCGCTGCGGCGCCATGACGCCGCCGGCTTGACGGCGGTAACGCTGGTTCTCACGCGGGGTCGCGGCAAACCCGGTTAACCGCAGGGGAACGCTGGAACGGGCGAATAACGATATCTCACACCAAGCCGCGAAGGACACCAAGACTACCAAGGATAGCGCACGGGATTAATACACAAATCTTAGTGTCTTTCTTTCTCTTCTAACGGATGTTCCATCAGAATTTGATGCTTCGCAGGGCCATATGAGGCCGTAAAATCAACGGTTTTTGCGTCTCGAC
>JBMFVY010000085.1:0-11100 GCA_049965755.1 Phycisphaerae bacterium
AGCTTCCATGCCGTCATCCCGAATAAACACAAACGCACCGCCATCCATGGCGGCAAGCCTTCACTTCTACCGCGTGGCAGGCAATTTCGCCACCGAACTTATGGGTAATTGAAAGGCGGCCACCGTCCACTCCGATGAAATATTTTCTGTCCGAGATCATTTGCTTCATGCTGTTGCCGTCGCTCCGCCCACCACCGTCCGATGACATCCTAACGCCGTTTTTCCGATACTTCTTGTCACTTTGCAACTCCGGCCACGATTGTATCGGTGCCCTTGGTTCGAGCAAATATTTTGAGGTGCGATGGCCTGCCCACATCGCCTGAGAAGATCGATCTGGCCCGGCTTACATCCTTGTTTGCAGAGCGGGTCTGCGGTCCCGGAGCCGGTGTCGCCCGAGTTGCTGGACGGCATCGCCCCAAAACGACTGCAGCATCTTTACGATTGGCCGCATCATGCTGAATAAGTTGAGAAATACCGCCATAAAACCGAGTATGAGTTTGGCGATTACCGGTATTCCCCGATTCAGCCGCTGCGATTAAACTGTTGACTTGGTGACGCGGTCGCCGTTTCGACCGCTTGGCGTTGTATTGAGTTCAGGAGCTTAGCTTGTCGACGGTTTTAGATATCCGAAAAGAAATGTGTGATATTGGTCATCGCGTCTGGCTTCGAGGGTATTGTGCCGGCAACGAAGGAAACCACAGTGTGCGAATTTCTGAAGATCGCGTCCTATGTACACCGACCGGTGTATCGAAGGGATTCCTGACGCCCGATCAAATCACCATTGTCGATATGGATGGGCAGCAAATTGACAAAAAAAACAAAATGAAGCGCACCAGCGAAGTTTTGCTGCATTTGCAGATTTACAAGGCGAGGCCGAATGTGCGCTCCGTCATCCACTCGCATCCGCCGCATGCTACTGCCTTTGCCATGGCCAATATTCCCATTCCCGAGGGAATCCACCCCGAGGCAGAAGTGTTCCTCGGTAAGGTCCCGACGGCCCCGTATACGACCCCCAGTTACAAAGAACTCGGCGAATCGGTCATTGCCGTCATGAATCAGGACACCAACACAGTCATGATGGGGAACCATGGGGCGGTCTGCTTTGACTCATCGTTAACAGGTGCGTACTACAAACTTGAAATATTGGATGCTTATTGCCGTATTCTACTGCTGACCCTCAGCCTTGGACGCGTGAACCAGCTTACCCCCCGCGAAATGCACGATCTTCTGGAAGTCAAGGCAAAATTTGGTATGCCGGATAACAGAATTAAAACGGCTCTGACGGGTGGAATTGGAAAAGATAATCGGGGTTACCTGCAGGCATTTCCCAAACGGAATACCAAGTAACGGAAATTATGCGGGCAGAGTGTTTTAATCGCGATGTCGCCTATTCGGCTGCGGCCTGAGTCGGCATTTTGAGCGTTTCGACCAGACGAGAATAATTTTTCTGCATATTTGCCAATGAAAGCAGGTGCGCGTAGATCAGCATCAGATAGCCGCGCCGACTCAGCGAGATAAGCTGCATATCAGAAAGTTTACCGAGACGGGACTCATCAACAACATGAAAATCACGCAGGGTGAAGACCGGTTTACCCGCCTGCGCAATCTGAAATTGCCGCGACACCAATAAGTCCAGATTTTTTAATTCCTGCACGAACTCACCGGTACGCTGTGCCTGCTCATGGAATTCACGAAGGAATTTCATGGCATTTTTCAGAAACTCCGATGGCTGATCATTATCGACGAATATGGGTTGCCCGCGTTCTACGGAGAAACCTTTATACGTGACATCGATCATCACGGTAAGTTCCTTGCTGCCCGGCTGCTCCGCGAGAACAAACGGATAGCGGCGCACAAATGCGGGGATATAGCTTGCCAACCAGGCACCGTTCGCGCCAACAAATATGTTTTCATTACTTTTGAGCCCGACAATCACGACCGGTGAAACTGCCTTTTCCGGTTGGCCAGCAAATACGATGGGGAAATCGAGCGCGGCACGCGGAAATTCCGCCACCGTGAGAGGTATACTGTTCGTGCCCGCTGCAAAGGAAAAATCGGGATCTTCCGTTGTGAGTTTCAGGCCGCGATGCCGCGTCGCATTGAGCGGTTCCGGTTTTTGATAAAACAGTAACTGATTCACTTTTATTCTCCTCGTCAGTCACCAGCGATATTGATGCCATTGTAGTGTACCCGAAGATTCAGAATATCACCTGCCTGAGATAGCTCCGGGCAACCATTTTGATGGATAAAGTGAAGGCGCCCCCGAGGATAGATCGCCCCAAATTAAAAGGCTCCCCCATCGTCGCCATCACCATCATCCGAAGAATCGTCGGAGGCGTCGCCGTCGGTACTATTGGCGTCGGTCGAATCATCAAAGGCCCCACCGGCGGCATCATCACGACCGCCGCCGGTCCAGTCCGATGCAGGATCAGGCGTTGACGCGCTGGAGAGGTCGCCGCCCGTATCTGATCCGACGGGTTGATCCGGTGGGGAGACTTCCGGTGATTGACCTTCGACGGCGTTGTAAAGCATATTTCCTGCCACGGCCCCAACCACGCCACCGGTCATGCCGCTGACAAATGTGCCCATGGCACTGCTTCCACCCGCCGGCGGCCCGGCAACAACTGGAGTTGTGTTGGGCATGAGGCCCGAGGTTTGTGGATCAATCCCGGGACCGTTCATTGGAGGGCCATCCATCGGTCTGGGTCTTCGGGTCAAAAGCCAGAAAGCGACAAATATGGCCATCAGCACGATCACAAGGATTAAAACTCGGTGCGAACGTCCGGATCGCCCGTGCATCCGCCGTGGAGCGGCGGCGGTGTGCTGCTCGACGGTGGAGCTGATAAATTGAATCCCGGTAAGCAGGCCGCTCTGAAATTGATCCGAACGAAACAGAGCCAGCATTACCCGGCTGGCGCGGTCCACGTCGCGGCGGGAGAGCACGCTTTTGAGGACGCCTTTACCGCCGCGTATTATCAGGTATCCCGGCTTCCTGCAGATTATGATCACCACGCCGTTAACATGATCGGTTTGTCCAATTTTTCCCGCCCATTGGTAGAACAATCGGTGCAGGGATGCGTGAGGAAACGCTTTACTGATGTCCACGGGGATACCGGTAAAGGTCTCCACCCATATCGTTTTGCCAGTCTTGGCATGCATACGGGCAATGATCTGGTTGGCGCGAACCACGGTACTGGAGGAAAACATCTGCGCGGCATCCATGATCTGTGCCGAAGCCTTTGCACTCACGCTCAGCGGCAGGACCAAGCAAATCAGAAGGCGTAATGCTGGAAGCAGCCGACTAGACGGGCGCTTACGCACATGTACATGTTGTCCAGCCGACTCAGGCATTTTATCGTCAGGCATTGTATCCCCTTAAAGCATCTTGCCCTTCGTCCAACCGGCGCTGCTGGAATACGATTCGTCTCGGCATTAACCCGATCGAAATTACCTCTGCAGACTTACCGGATCGTCATGATGAAGGCAGTTTGGCCAGCGGATCATATCGCTGCACAATGGGCATGCGGCGGCCGAATCCAAAAGCTCGCGACGTAACCTTAAGCCCCGGGGGCATCTGCTTACGTTTGTATTCGTTAACGTCCACCAAACGCACCGTTTTTTCCACAATTCTCTTGTCGAACCCCTGAGCCGTAATATCCCAAATCGATTGCTCTTCCTCAACATATTTTCGCAGTATCGCATCAAGTTGATCGTACGGTGGAAGCGAATCCTGATCCGTCTGATTCGGACGCAGCTCGGCGCTCGGAGGCTTGGTAAAAGTGTTTTCGGGTATGGGGGGCCGAGAGCCCGTCTCTATTGCGTGTGCATTGATCCAGCGCCCCAGTTCATAGACCATCGTCTTAGGCACATCACTGATCACGGCCAAACCGCCGCACATATCGCCGTAAAGCGTGCAATAGCCGGTGGCGAGCTCACTTTTATTACCGGTTGTCAGAAGCAGATGACCAAATTTATTAGAAAGGGCCATGAGAATATTGCCGCGTATGCGGGCCTGCATATTTTCTTCCGCCAGACCCGGCGCCGTGTCTTTGAACAGAGGCCTCAACGCCTCTTCCAATCCACGATGAGCCGGCTCAATCGGAAGTGATTCATAACGTATCTTCAGTGCCTCGGCCAGCAGGACCGCATCACTGCGACTGTGCTCGCTGCTGTATCGTGATGGCATCGACACGCCCAGCACATGATCGGGGCCCAGCGCGGCCGCTGCCAGGCACGCCACCACAGCCGAATCAATGCCGCCGGAAAGCCCCAGCACCGCCGACTTAAATCCGCACTTGGATGCGTAGTCGCGGATGCCGAGCACCAGAGCGCGGTATAGCGTCTCCATTTCAGCCGGCCCGTCAGTCGTCACCACCGAGCTTGTCTGAGACGTTACCACCGATGACGGCAGATCGAATACAACCAACTCGGGGACAAATGCGGCGGCACGCGCCAATATATTTCCATCAGCATCCATCGCCACCGAATTACCGTCGAAAATCAATTCATCATTAGCGCCGACCTGATTCACGTAAACAATCGGTAATTTCCATCGGCACGCCTGATGCGCAATAAGTTTTCGACGCAGCAGATTTTTCCCAAGTACGAACGGCGAGGCACTGATGTTCACAAGCACCTGCGCCCCGGCGCGAGCCATCTCCCGAATAGGATCAAAATGGTATAGCGGACGTGGAAAAATCTCTTCATCGTTCCACAAATCTTCACAGATGGAAAGGCCGATGATCTGATCGCCGATCCTGACGGTTTCTACCCTCGGCCCCGGCTCAAAATAGCGGGTTTCATCAAAAACATCGTATGTCGGCAGGAGACTTTTATAGGCACGCGACAAAATCTCTCCATCGCGCACCGCCGCAGCGGCATTAAAGAGACTTCGTCCGACCGGGGCGGGATTGGCGTCCGCAAAGCCGATGAGGGTTGTAATCCCTTGGCTGTGACGGGCGATATACTTCACCGCTTCGTACATGTGTAACAACAATGCGGGTTTGAGGAGCAGATCTCGCGGTGGATAGCCCAGTACCGAGAGTTCCGGCGTGATGACCAGTTGTGCACCACGATCGCGAGCTTCAGAAATAGCCTTACAGATTTTTTCAGCATTCCCGACGATATCACCCACGATCGGGTTGATTTGTGCGATGGCTATACGCATACACATCTCCTATCACGCTATTTTAGGTGAACTGCGGCGGTAATGCTTGGTGCCCCTCCGACAGGCGTGTTATTTATTCGTGCACCGCAGCCGAACGGCCCCGATATGCCCGCCGAAACCCTGTGCCAGAGTCAGGCTCGCCGACTCCTGCGTGAGCGAATCACCCATGATGGTCATCTGATGCCGGTGACACATTGCGGACAAGACCAATCCAACCAGGCCGGAAGCACCCAGGGAGTGGCCCAGGAATCGCTTGTGGGAAAAGACATATCGCGGTTTGATCTCGGCAATCGCAGATAGCTCGTATGCGTCGTGTCGGGTACCGGTTGCATGGGCATGGACAAAATCAATCGGCTTGCCCGCAGCCAAATGCCGAATGGCTTTCCGAAGCGATCTTGCTCCGGGGTCGGTTGCGAGCAGATCAGTTGCATCTCCTCCAATCCATGTCTTCTCAAGCCTTATAACTCCCGATTGAGACCTTTCCAGGATCACCGCCGCCGCCGCCTCAGTAATAAAAAATCCCTTCCCCGCCGGATCAAACGGCCGACATTCGCAGTTCCCAAACTCATCACGCGGCGCCAGAATCCCCAGACGCGCAAAGCTGGAATCGAAAAGCGGGTGGATGGATGAGTCGGCGGCAACTACGATCGCCCGACGATGCCGCCCCGCCCGCAGGGCGTGATGCGCCCGATGTACCGCCGCCAGCGATCCGGCGCAGGCGGCAACGGATGTATGGTTGATATCCGCCGTGCCGAGAAATCGCTGCAGGTAGATACCCACAGCACCGGGGCCGAGTGCAATCTGTTCGGCGGCTACCGGGCCGACGTTCAATGGGTTTTTCAGTGCACCAAGCAACGTCAGAATAGGGCCTTTACTGGTAGCAATAAACAATGCATCATCGCCCGAGATTCGGGGTTGATCGGTCTGAGCAAGTGCGTCGGCGGCGGCAAGCATGGCAATCTTGATCACGCGATCAAATTTCTCTACTTCCGGACTCCCAGAAAAGCAATTCCTGATCGCCTGATCAACGCCGGGAATCAGCATGCTTCGATTCAAGGCCGCGCCTTCAATCGCCATTTTTTGCCAGTTATCTTCCGGTGTATTGCCAAGTGGCGTCATGAGCGCGCATGCCGTCAGCTTTGAGGAAGCGTCGATGCCATCGGCACCTGCATCTGGCGTTACGCCCCCGCTGGCATTCATGCGACGAATCCGATCAGCAAACCCAAATATTCACAGCGAGCAACAGGCTTAGCAGATGCCGAATGGACTCTTGCGGCCGGGTATAAAATGTTATTTGCCGAAGCACTCGAACCCAGCCAACATCGCATAGGCGTTTCATCAATCCAAAAGTTTCCTTGCACCACGATCTACGCCAAATACGCCGTCACCGCTTTTTTATGAAAGCTCAAGTGCATGCCGTTGCAAACCCGCAACTACCGGGAGAGATTCTCAGGCTTTTAATACCCCGGCGGCCTTTTCGGCATCGAGTTCATATTCTGCCTCGTGATAAATGGGGATTTGATACCGACCGGTATGGGTCACCCGCGCAATCCGAGGATGCTCGGTGGAAGGTTTTACCGGGCCGTCAGAATAGCTTTGCCAAGTTAGGCCGAGATCGCGAACCATCTGATGATCTGTCTCGGGACTGCGACCATATGTGGTGAGATAATTACCGATCATCGTGCTGTCGGCGCCGGCAAAAAATATCCAGCTCTGCAAATCACGCAGACACACCTCACGTCCGCCAGCTACCTTTAATTCCACCGTCGGATTAATAAACCGACAGATGCTGATGATTTTCAGACATTCCATCGGAGGGAGTTTGGGTTGATTTTCCAGCGGTGTTCCGGCAATCGCGTTGAGAAAATTCACCGGCATCACATCGACGCCGATATCCCGAAGCGCGAAGACCATATCGAAGCGGTCGTCCCAGGTTTCGCCCATGCCAAAGATTCCACCGGAGCATAAGGACAGCCCGGCCGCCTTGGCGTTTTGCAGCGTTTTAATACGCTCAGAATACGGGTGCGTTGAAACGATCTGCGGATAGAATCGCTCACTGGTTTCAAGGTTATGATTAACGCGGCGAACACCGGATTGGTGCAGGAATTCCGCTGTCTGCGGGGTCAGGGCTCCAAGCGTTGCACAGGCACGGGTCTTGCCTTCGGACGCGATTTTGCCCAGCAGCGGGCCGAGCCAGCTTTCCATTTCCGCCCGTGTCGGGCCGCGACCGCTGTTGACAATCCCAAAACTGTCGGCCCCGACATGGTGGGCATGCTCGGCAGAGGCGATGATCTGGTCGTCGGTAAGGAAGGACTGCCCCTGCACGGTGGTTTGATAATGTGATGACTGGGCGCAGAATTTGCAATCCTCTGAACAACCGCCGACCTTGGCGGCAACAATCGCACAGAACCGCACATCGCGTCCCTTGAATCGGATGCGAATTTTATTGGCCCAATAAAACAGGTCGTAAATGTCATCGCCGCCGACGGCCTGCAGTTCACGAGCCTCGCGGCGCGTTATTAATTCGCCGCCAAGCACTCTTTGGGCGATCTCTGAAACCGATTCAAGCACGTTTCTTATTCCCTTTACTCATGCAATTGCCAAAGACCAAGTTCAGCGGCCCCGTCATCACGGTTGACGAGGCATATGCAGGCTCGGATTGAGGTTAAATGCGTTGATAAGATCAATTCGCCGTCCGTCGAGCCGATACATCAGCAGAAGGCCGTCGCGACAATCCACAATATTGAGCACGTCCGCCTGGCCGACCATCGATGACGATGTAATGAGCTGGAAATCAGTGGACGAATCCAATACATCCGCCCGCGATGTTCTCGGTGAGACTCCGAGCGCCAGCAGGCAGGCCAGGATAACGGCGGTGGTGGTCAATAACGCTATGAACAAGTTTGCCTTTTTCATGATATTCCTTTCGATTCTGATGCGTAAGCATGAAGGTACAAGTCGATAAAAGTCCACGCCGTTACATCAACGGAGATGGGCTTTCACGCGCGTAATATCGTTTTTGACACTGCGTGTAAACGCAAATTGAGCCATGTTGGGCGCATTGCCGGGAGTTTCAAGCGCCGTGAGCAATCCATTATCAGCGTTATAGAACCAGAGAACCATGTTGTTGCCGGAGCGCCCAGCGACGGTGAGTGGTCGTACCCCCTGCAAGTTGACGGCGGCGCGGGCCGCCGGGGCGCCGAACTGTGCACGCGCAACAAGCCCGCCGACAAGAACGACATTGACCAAAGCCAAGCCAACAATGAGCCACGATTTTGCCTTCATGATGAAGTCTCCGCAAAAATGACTGGACCGTTTTATACACAGGCGGGCCGGCCACCGACCGCCCCGCCATCCACTTATCTACCGACTATCTACCGATCACCTGCTGAGTTTCATCCCGGCCACCCCGCCGAGTACCACGATGCGCACTGCGGGCGACTACCGCAGTAACACCGAGCAGAGCAATCACCCCGATGGCGTAAATTGGAACAAGGCTGGGCCTTGCTTGCGAACTGAGTTTCGGGATGACCGGACTAAGCTTGTGGGCCTCTTCAATCTGCCCGAACGATGTAGCGGTACCCAAGAGGAGAACCGCAATGAAAGCCGCCGAAAAAAGCATGGAGAATTTCCTCATAACGCGGATGATAAACCAGCATGGGTGCAAGTCAAGACGATCCCGGGGCAAAAACCGGAGGAATGCTCGCGGGCCGGATCATTTTTTTCCTGCCGCCGTGGCGATTTGACTTTTTGGCGGCCGGTATTATGCTGGACACTGTTGAAAGGGAAGTTATGAACTATACATCCTACAGCCTGCTGCTTCTACTTACGCGAGTTATTTCGGCTGGCTCATAGGGTGTTCCCTGCATTTTTGATAGCTTCTGAAACCCTGCGAGCAAAAATCGCGGGGTTTTTTGTTTTTATGGAGTTTTGTTATGGCGGATCAGCAAACGAGTTCAAAGCAATCGCGAATCTTGATTTTTGACACCACCCTGCGCGATGGGGAACAATCGCCGGGGGCCTCATTGAATCTGCAGGAGAAAATAGAGATTGCCCATGCGCTGGAACAATTGGGTGTGGACATTATTGAAGCCGGTTTTCCCATCACCAGTCCCGGGGATTTTGAAGCCGTGCGTACCATTGCCGGCGAATTGAAGCGGGCGACCGTGGCCGGCCTGGCCCGCAGTACCGAGCGAGATGTTGTCCGTGCCGGTGAGGCGGTGCAGCATGCCGCGCACGGCCGGATACATATTTTTTGTGCCACAAGCAAAATTCATCGGGAATTCAAATTGCGCAAGGCGAAGGAGGAGATCATCCGGCTAACAGTGGAGAGCATCAAATTGGCGCGGAATTTCACGGCTGACATTGAATTTTCGCCGGAAGACGCCAGCCGTACGGAACCTGATTTTCTTGCGGAAGTGGTACACGCCGCGATTGATGCTGGAGCCACCACCATCAATTGCCCCGATACCGTCGGGTATGCGATACCGGCGGAATACCGGCAGCTTTTTGAACGATTAATTGCCGATGTCCCCGGTGCCGACAAAGTGATCTTCAGCGCCCATTGCCACGATGATCTCGGTTTGGCGGTGGCCAACTCTCTGGCCGCGGTTCAGGGTGGTGCGCGGCAGATCGAGTGTACGATCAATGGGATCGGTGAGCGGGCAGGTAATGCTGCGCTGGAGGAGATTGCCATGGCGCTGAGAACGCGGGCCGATTATTACCCCTACACAACCGGCATTGTCTCCACCCGCCTGGTACCCACCTCACGGTTGGTCAGTACACTTACCGGGCTGCATGTGCAGCGTAATAAGGCCATCGTGGGCGAAAATGCTTTCGCCCATGAATCGGGCATTCATCAGGACGGGATGCTGAAAGAACGGCGGACTTATGAAATCATGTCCCCCGCTGATGTCGGGCTCATGCAGACAAAGCTGATCTTGGGCAAGCACAGCGGCCGCCACGCCTTCCGCAACCGGCTGGAGGAATTGGGCCATCGTTTGGATGATTCGGCCCTCGACAAGGCGTTTGAGCAATTCAAGGTGCTCTGCGACAAGAAAAAAGAAATCTACGATGAAGATTTGGAAGCCCTTGTGGAGCAGCAGCTTGAAGGAGAACGTCAACTTTTCAACCTGACCAATATGCAGGTAATGTCCGGGATGCACGGCACCGCCACCGCCATGATCACATTGGTAGATTCGGCGGGCGTTCAAATAACCGATGCCGCGACCGGTGATGGTCCAATTGATGCGATGTTTGCCGCGATCAGCCGCTTGACCAAAATCTCGGCTACGCTGGATTCTTATCAGGTGCGGAGCCTGACGGGCGGAAAAGAGGCCCAAGGTGAAGTAAGTGTTGAGCTTACACACAGCGGGCGGCGTGTCCGGGGGCGTGGTTTCAGCACGGATATCTTGGAGGCATCCGCACGAGCATATCTGGCCGCGATCAATCGAATCCGCACCATGGCGGAGCGAAAGATCGGCCAAGCGTCTTCACTGGAAGCCTGAGAATGGTAAAAAGGGACCAGCATTGATGGCTCATGCCGAGCCCCAATGCTGGTTTCACTGTTTTAGCCTTTCCGAGTCAAAGAAATTTTAAGACGAAGCTGTGCCTACAACGGGGCCCCATCAAAAAATTGATCACTGGAGATGATGCCGAGCCTTCCATTTGGCGTGCCGTTTTTTACTGCCGATCTTTCGTCTTCTACGCGGTTTGGGCATTCATTACTCCAGATTTACTGCGCCATTTTCATCGTTTTGAGGCTGTGCGATCACTACACGCGCCACAAATTTCAGATATCGAGTTTAGGGGCGGCGGAGAGTCTCGTCAATCCTGCGATTTTTGACTGATAACCATTTTCCAATTCATCACGCACCCGTGCTCCCGTAACTACCTCCAATTCCGTCGATTATAATTTGGTCTTCCGGGCGATT
>JBMFVY010000086.1:0-10490 GCA_049965755.1 Phycisphaerae bacterium
GACCGCAGAACCCACCAAACCCCCTGCAGTCAGGCAATTTCTCTTACCAATAACAGTTTTTCGGGGTTAAACTCTGGCTTAAGGAAGCGGTTCGGCTGCTTGCCACCGTTCGCTACGGCCGCGAGAAATCGCTTCGTGGCGGCAATTCTGTCTCGAATCAGTGTGGTATCATCAAGATAAACGAATGGATCAATGTAAGCCGTCGTAGCTAAAAATTTTCTCTCGTCAGCCATAAATTGTTTCTTGTGACCCATAAACGCCTCGATCTGACCCTCGAGCCACCAAGCATCGGCATAATTTGGATTGTATTTAAGGGCTTTTGCAACAGTCGCCAACGCACGGGCGTATCCGGTTTTCATTTTGTAGGCACGCGATAGCTTTAAGGTGGCTAACATAGTGAGAATTCGCGGATCCTGCGGAGTGGCGGCTGCCAAGGCGGCGAACGCGTTGCATTCACCGTGTAATACCCCGGTGCGAAAAATATTCAGCCAGAGCCGTGCCGCACGAATCCGCATTGCAGCGTCCCGCGGAAGCCCCGCCGTCTGCCGCTGCGATATTTCCTCGTCCGCTGCCCGAAGGTAAGCCGCCGCCCGTTGAAACTTCGCGCCACCCAGCAACCCGCCATACGGACCGGCGAGAAATGTGGCCAATTCGCCCTCTCTGGCACCTTGTCGAATCAGCGTCATCGCTTGCGAGTAGAGCGCGGTTGCACCGATATTGGGAATGCTGATGCGGAACCGTAAAGCCGGGTTTATCATTGAAGCTGGGTTCTCCAAATTCGCTCCAGCATTTTCATCACGATAGACAAAGCAGGCCGACGGGGTTGGCTCCCCGTCAACAAAGTCAACTTGAGGCGGGCACACACGACGTGACGGCCAAACCTTAGCCGCACGCCGTATTCGCGCGAGCTGCCAAATATAACCAGCGCTGAGGCGGGGCGCATACTCGACGCCGAAAATGCAAGGTGACAAGTTTTGAGTCGTCGTGATGGTTACATAGTTAATCGTCTCTACTTGGCGATGCAGCAGTGGCCTGTGAAGGATTTTGGACCATTTTTCTGCGTTGGGGCCGGAAGATTTGCCGTCGACCGTTAATCCAACCTCGACGGGGATTTGAACATTGCGGGTCGTGCTCTGAATCTGAATGGTCAGGCGCGACGGGTACTGGAGACCCACAACCAGCGCTGGCACAAGCGTCCACGGCCCATGAACATCTATGTCGTCCAGCGATGGCGCACGGGTGGGCGCCGCGCCAATGTGACCCGTTCCGGGTCCGGCCGGTTTTGGAACCGCGGGCCCCCGAAGTTGCGGCGAACCTGCAACCGGCAGAAAACCCGGCGTGTTTTCGTAAATAATCTTCGCAGGCACCGTCACAACACCTTGGAGGCCCTTGAACGGTTGCACTTCTCTGGCGGGGCCTGCATAGGCCCGTGCACGGATATTGCTCGTAAAGATACTTATTTTTGGATTTGCCCACGGCCCACCGAGGTGTATCCCGGCGTCCCACGCCATAACGCGTAAACGATGGATTCCGATGGTCCAGACCGCCAACACCGCGGCCACAAGTAAAATCAGCGCCGAAAAGCCAAGAGCCCGACGAAATCGCCGCCGCGCGCTTACGGAATGTTCTGCCCCAAGAGTTGCCATCGGTTGGCCTCCGCATCGACAGATAGGAGTCAATAAACGGCTCGCCGGCTTCCTCTCCACGCAAAGCCACCGTTGGGACTTGAACCCAAGACCTACGCTTTACGAAAGCGTCGCTCTACCAACTGAGCTACGGCGGCATGATGCAAAAATATACCATCGGCGGTGCCATTCGTCCAAACCGCACTCCAGCATCAACCCGACACCGCCGCAGTTGATACCTGCTCTTTAGGGACTATACTTTTAAGTATGAACATGCTGCACCCCCAATCCGACGCATCTACCCTTGAAAGCCGAGTGCGTGGAGCCTTGGACGAATTGCGGCCACTTATCCAATGGGATGGGGGGGATCTGGAACTGGTGGAAATTACCGATGCCAACGTCGCCGTTATCAGACTTATGGGGGCGTGCGTGGGGTGTCCCAGTTCTCAAGCAACGCTCAAAGAGGGGATCGAAAAGAGCCTGCGGGAAAAAGTCCCCGAAATTACTGGCGTGGCGGCCTCCGACGAATAAAAATTTCCTTGGGAAGACCCCTAAACCCATCGCAAGGCTTTCACAGCCTGTCGAGCCATTGCGGTGGCGCTTTTTCAATCACTCACGATTCGCTTATAGTTTTGCCTCTGCTTGGCGGGGATGCCGCCCAGCAGCTTTTAGAGCAGCAAAGGAAATATGATGAACCGCATGCGTTTGTTTACCCCCGGCCCTACCAGCGTCCCTGAAGAAGTCCTTCTGGAAATGGCCAAACCGATATTCCATCACCGCACGTCAGAATACCGCGAACTCTTCGCCAACTGCACCGAAATGCTCCAGCAGCTTTTTCAAACGTCCAATCCCGTCGTTACGCTTGCCGGCAGCGGCACCGCCGCCTACGAATGCGCCATGATCAACACCATTCCATCCGGCGGCAAAGTGCTGGCTCTCTCCAATGGCAAGTTTGCGGAGCGTTGGGTGACTATTGCCAAACGCAACAAATGCCAGATCACCGAACTGAAAGCCGATTACGGGCAGGCCGTGTCGCCGGATCAGGTCGCCGAGGCACTCTGCAAAGATACCTTCGACGCCGTGACCATGTGCCACAGCGAAACCAGCACGTGCACCGTGCAGGATCTTAAGGCCATCGCCGCCCATGTGCGGAAAACGCCCGCGATTTTGATTGTCGATGGCATCACCAGCGTGGGGGCCATTGACGTGCAGGCCGATGAATGGGGCGTGGATATCCTGGTTACCGGATCGCAAAAGGCGCTCATGTTGCCGCCGGGCTTGGCGTTTTTAAGCGTTTCCGAAAAAGCCCGCAAAAAAGTTGAAACCATCACCCAGCCGAATTTGTATTTGAGTCTGCCGCACTACCTTAAGAGTTTGGCGGATAACGATGTGCCTTGGACGCCGGCGGTTTCTTTAGTCCGCGGCTTGAATGTGGCGCTCAATATGATCCTTGGCCGGGGTTTGCCGCACGTGTTCCAATCGACTCATGCCTATGCGTCTGCCACGCGTTCCGCCGCCACCGCACTGGGGCTTAAGGTGTTTTCTTCCAGCCCGGTCGATTCCGTCTCGGGTATTATTTACCCCGAAGGAATCAACGACAAAGAATTTCGCACGGCCCTGCGCAAAAAATTCAACGTTCACATTGCTGCCGGCCAGGGAAGCATGGAAGGTAAAATCTTCCGCATCAGTCACATGGGGTATGTCGATGCCTACGACACGCTCGGCGTGATCAGTGCTGTGGAAACGGTGCTTCGTCAGCAGGGATATCGGTTTACCTTCGGTGCCGGTGTGGCGGCAGCGCATCGAGAACTCGCCGATCAACTTGGCTGACGGTCCATCTCAGCCGTCATCCGGTCACCTAAGGCAGCAGGAAAAACATGGCCACGCGAAAGCGGTGGGTGGGATTTGCCGACGCTATTGCAAATAATTACTGCATCATTTCTAATTGAATTGTTAGAGCCGTTGGGAATTAGGTGGTTCGTGTGACGGAGAATTATCCATGAGAAGTGGGAAACCGCGTTTAATAAGACAACTCAATGATCGATCAGTTTTCGAAGCGATTGAAGAAATGGGCCTTTCATCAAGAGCCCAACTCAGCCGAATCACCGGCGGCAGCGCCCCGACCATGGCCAAAGCGGTCCGTCGGCTTCACGAATTGGGACTGCTCGACGAGGTAGGGCTTTCGTCACCGGATGGAGCCGGTCGCCCCGGTCGCATCTTTCGCATCGCAAAGGAAAGCTCTCAGGTCATCGGCGTTGCAATCGACTGTCGTTTTTGCCAGGTGACTCCCGCAGCAATCGATGGCAGCTACAGCCGGGAAAAAGTTATCACCATAAAAACTCCGACCGACTATCCGTCGCTCTTGCGGGAAGTTCTTAAAGCCATCCGCCACGTCGCCGATCATGGCCCCAAGACCTTGGCCATGGGAATTGGGATACCTGGAATGGTTGACAGCCGTGACGGAAAAATTCTGCTGGCACCCAACCTGCATTGTCTTGACGGACGACGTATTGGCTTCGATATCGAGCTTGAAACCGGCATCAAGTCCTACGTTCTGCACGAAACCCTCGCGAGTTGCCTTGCCGAACAATCATACGGCTTGGCAAAAAAACGCGAACATTTAGTCCTCATAAGTGTTTTGGAGGGGTACGCCTGTTCCGCGGTGGTGGGGGGGCAGCTGCTTGAGGGCCATGACGGTATGGCGGGCGAGATGGGGCACATCCCGGTGGACGTCAACGGCGCATTATGTGGCTGCGGTAACCGCGGCTGCTTGGAAACGGTTGCGACCGACCAGAGTCTTGCCCGGCGAATCGGCGAACGCTTTGGGCGAAAAATTGAAATTGAAGAATTGATGGAACTCGTATCCAGTTCTGAGATCGATATCACAGCTGAAATCGCAGATACCCTTAACTATCTCGCAATCGGTGTGGCCGGCGCGGTGAACACCTTTAACCCCGAATTGGTGCTTGTCGCGACACGCATGTTTGATCTTGCACCCAATGCGTTTGACGATCTGATAAGTTTGGTTCGGCAGCGATCCGTGAGGCCCCTTGTGAATCGTTGCCAGATCGTCCGCAGTGCCGGCGATAAACTTCAGGGTGGCGTGGCGGCGGCGCTGCGGGGCCTGAAAAACTCCCTTGGCCCGACCATGAACTGGAAATAGCGATCCACGAAATCCGCATGAAAAGCTGGAGGAGGGGGAATCTGCATCTTCATTGGCTCCTCCTGTTACAGATGCGGAAGAGCTTACCGTCGATCATTTCCCGCACCGTCAGCAGCGTCGCCCTGCTGTTACGCCTGTAATCATGCTTCATGGTTCCCCTCAGCCCCTCCGGAGTCGCAAGTCTGGCTGCGTGGTTGCATGAGTGCTCTCGGCCGCGATTGCAACCCTTAACTTTGTGTCTTTGCCCTTGCCGACAAAACTTGACTTCCGCCCTGAGTTTCGAGTATTCTCTCGATTAGGAGTTGGATGAGCTGTCGGCTCATTTACATCAATGCAGCTCCGGATTCATGCGCGGAGAACCCGGATGAAAGGGGAAAACATGCGACGAAGTTTAATGTGGATGGTTACTACCATATTTGCCGGATGGGTGCTCAGCGGCGCGGGTTCCGCAATAGCGCAGCCCCTGAAGGTATACATTCTGGCCGGGCAGTCGAATATGCAGGGGCACGCAAACATAGCTACGATCCCTTCGATGGCATCCGATCCTAAGACAGTTTCGATCCTCAAGGAGATGCTTAACGCCGACGGCAAACCCAAAGTCTGTAAACATGTCTGGATTGCGTCGATCGGATGCGGCGGCAACCAGTCAACGGAAATGATCAAACGGACTGGAAGGCTGACAGTCGGCTTTGGGGCCTCTCGCCAGAATTTTGGTCCGGAATTTACATTTGGGATTTATACGGAGAAGCTTCTCGGTGGGCCGATCCTGATCATCAAGACCTCTTGGGGTGGCAAAAGTCTGGTTACAGATTTCCGTCCACCGAGCGCCGGGCCATACGTATGGACTCCCTACGCATTAAAGCAGCTCATGCAAAGACACGAAAATGTCGCAAAGATCAAGGCTGAAAAGATCAAGGCCACCGGGTTTTATTATCGCGCGATGATGAGCTATGTCCGAAAGGTGCTGGCGAACATCAAGCAGGTCGATCCGCAATACAACCCAAAACAGGGATATCAACTTGCGGGCTTCGTCTGGTTTCAGGGATGGAACGATCTAAATGACCCAGCCTATCCTGCGGGAGGCAACCAACCCGGTGCCTACAAGCTGTATACGAAACTGATGGCGGATCTTATAGACGATGTGCGCAAGGACCTGTCCGCACCGTATTTGCCGGTTGTTATTGGCGTGATTGGAGTTGATGGTCATAGGGAAAGCCCCACCCAGCGGTATCTCCGCCAAGGCCAGACCGCAACCGCCCTGCTGCCGCAGTTCAGAGGTAACGTGGTAGCGGTGCAGACAGCTCCGTTTTGGAACTATCATTTGGGAGAGCTGTTCTACCGTTATCAGAGTAACTGGCCGAAGGTCAACGCAGAGGCCAAAGCTGAGCACAACACCTCATGGTCCAACAAGATACGGCTGATGAATTCAATGTTCACTCCAAAGGAGTTAAAAGAACTCAAGGCCATGTCGGCATTCAACTTTCATTATCTCGGTGCGGCAATCATCATGGCTCCAATCGGCAAAGCATTTGCCGAGGCTGCGGTGAAACTCGACCAGAAAACTCGATTGCCCGTTATTTACCGGCGGTGATGGAAGGTTTTTTCATCCACGCTGCTAAATCGTTCCGCTGACGTACAGGTCGCTGACACTCGAAATCAATGAATCGCCACTTCATTGCAGGGTGCGTTTCGCCCCGATTCCTCTCCGAAAAATCGGGTAGTTTGACACAGCTGTGAAAATCGTATACTTTATTTGATTATTAAAGCCTGCACTTCACTTTGGCGGCTTCCTTTCGCTTTTTTGTCGTGTTGTGGCTTGGTTCTTTAGGAGCTCTTGGTATGAAAAAGTTTTACGGCGCTATGATTGCGGCTGTCGGGTGTTTGCTTGGGCAGGGTATTGCGGCAACTGCCGTCCATGCGGCTCAGCCGTCGCACGTTGTTTTGACGGCCAAAGGCAGAAAGCTCATGGCGCAATACACTTCCATCCTCGCGCACGTCAGGGCGGAAGTCTCTCGCGTTCTGCCGAAGGTCGACCCGGGTATGATTCATCCATTTATGGCGGCCTACCGTGCTGAAAAACAGCAAACTCCCTATCGGCTTACCAATAAAGCGTTCTTGAAGGCGATCGCTCACTGCCAGAATTTTGCTGCCCCGGTTTTATCCATTGAGAATCGGCTTCTTTCAAGTCCCCAATATGATGATCAGCTTGCCGAGGCGTCCATTATTGCCGAGGCCACGCCAAGGGGGCTCGCGGCATTCGCGCAGCA
Organism: Phycisphaerae bacterium; assembly: GCA_049965755.1. GTDB lineage: Bacteria > Planctomycetota > Phycisphaerae > WQYP01 > WQYP01 > JAJZGD01. Next base: position 7,056 of record JBMFVY010000086.1, read on the forward strand.
ATCGAGGGAACATGAAAAGCTGATCCAGTCGCTTTTGTCCGATCCCGCCTTGATGAAGCAGATGCAGGTGGCAGGAGGTGCTCGCCAAGGTAACTATGGTTTGACTATGGAAATTTACACAACCATAGAACATGCGTGCCCGCTATCGCACCATGGGATTCTGCAGCGACTCGCCTTGGCGACCGCTCTGATTCAGCATCCAACACTCATGTGGCAGCCTTTTAATCCGCTGAGTCGTTATATTAATTTCCAAAATGCCTATCTGAAGCGGGAACTCGACCCGGCATTCCCAACCCTCACCACCTGGGACTGTCGTTTCGTGGTAGATGATCCTTTCAGCAACCGTGAGATAAGTTGGTTTCGCCACATGCTCATGAATTACGAGCCGGATCTTGTCGTCTGCGGAAATTACACCGCGTCGCCGACTGTTAACGACACCCCGCCGTGGATAGGCTATAAGCCGAAGTTCTCCATTAACGCTCATTATCTTGATTTTGTCCATACCGATATGGGCTACAATCCGGAGCACATGCATCTGGTGAATGGAATGAAAGCCGCCCGGATAATTGCCGGTGGTGGCGAATGCGGCCCAAGGGCTTGGCTCGGTAGGCTTTCAGAACGCGCATTTGGTATTCCGGCTTGGGGAATTAAACAAGTTGGACATGCCGCTTTGACACACTGGACTCGGTCCGGCTGGATTACACGTTTCTCCGCCGGTTGGGACTGGATATGGTGGCGTCGATACAACGGCCTGAATTTCTGGCTTGAATCGCAAGCCCGCGGCTATCCAAACCATTTCATGCGCGTCCTGAGAGCTCGCTGGATTGGAACAATTTTAGGTCAGAATGCGCCTAATTTGCGTGTATTTGGAACCGGCGGCTACTGGTTTGCTATTGCCGATAGTGAAGAGCGACAGATTGTGGCTTCCGATAAACCCATCCATCTTGCTCCCTCCGGCGCCCGTCTTGCTCAGTTGCATGGACCTACTTTGGCGCAAGCGTTGGCGGGTGAAAGAGTGCCAGCTTCAGAGCTGAAAATAACCGTTGCCTCGGACGGTGTGATCACTATTCCGGCAGCCGGCTATGTAGGCCATCCGAAGCCGACGCGACAATTCGCATTCCGTTTTCGTAGCGTTGGAGGCCATGTTTCCGGCGTGACGCCATCAAAGAGTTTTTCCGGCGGAATGCAAATTTATTATCACTGCGGTCAGCCGGCCAATAAGGAAAACTACTCGTTCCGATATGTGGTGACGGTACCTCGGTCGGGTACGTATGAAATAACCGCAAGGGTAGTATCCGTAAAGCCGACCCAATATCTAAATGTTACGGTAAACCACGAGTCCACCCCCGTTGCTATTACCGTACCATGGACGAATGGAAGGTGGAAAACCACCATGCCTGCAGAAATAGAGCTTGCCAAGGGGAAAAACACACTGACTTTTGATCGTGGTGCCGTTGCCGGTATCCCCGCCGAAGGAGTTTATGCCATGGCCATCAAAAAGTTCACGCTCACCCCGATCAAGTGAGATGACTTTGCATTGGCCCGGTCTGTAGCCCTCCGGTGTTCCGTGCACGAACTTGGGCTTGCGGGTGCCTCAGCGTTTATGGCTTGAAGCCCGCGAGCGCCGTGTCGCCTGCGATTGGCATCGCTTCTCCGTTGACGCGCCGCTATTCTTTGCATATCTCAATGTGTCTATCAGGGGCGGACTGATTTCTGGAGGCTTGCACGATAAGGGCTGAAGCAAAACCGCTCTCATCGTCAGAAAATGTCAATCCAGGATGTTGTCAGTTTTCGGGAGTCCGGTTTGGCTGAACAGAAACTTGCAAAACGAGATATTAATCGCCGTGACTTCATGGAAACGGCAGCGGTCGGAACCGCGATGGCGGTTGCAACTCACACTGCTAACGCGAATGGGTGGTCGTTGGGGGCAACCGACCACAAAAACCCGCCGCGGATTGGTATTTCCGATGCGGCCTATGCTAAGGCGTGGGATCGTGCCGCAAGTATGGTGGCCAAGATGACGCTGGCGGAAAAAATCAGCCAGACATGTAACACGGCGCCGGCGATCAAGCGGCTGGGAATCAGCAGTTACCAATAATGGTCGGAAGCGCTGCACGGATACGGGCTTGGCCCGGGGCCCCACGGTGAGGTGGGGGGTACCAGTTTTCCGCAACCGCTGTCATTGGCGGGGGCGTGGAATCCGAAATTGAACCGACGCGTCTACGAAGCGATTTCCGATGAGGCGCGTGCGTGGCATAATTCTCATGGCACGCCTCTGGCGTTCTATTCGCCGCAGACATTAAATCTGCACCGCGATCCGCGTTGGGGACGTTGTGAAGAAGCGCCGGGTGAAGATCCGTGCCTGGCTTCCACTCTGGCCGTAGAGGTTATTCGTGGAATGCAGGGAGATCACCCCAATTACCTGAAAACAACGGCATGTGCCAAGCATTTCATATGCAACAATACAGACTCTGATCGTCAACGTACGTCGGCGACAGTCAATCCACGTAACTTTTGGGAGTACTACACCCGGGCTTATAAGGCTTGTGCCATAAATGCGGACGTATTCACATTCATGAGCGCCTTCAATGCCGTCAATGGGATTCCATGCTGTGCAGATCGGTTTCTTCTCACCAGCCTGCTGCGGAATCGTTGGGGATTCCGCGGCTACGTCACATCGGATTGTGACGCGGTTTACAATATTTTTAACCCGCATCATTATGCTCCGACGCTTTATCAGGCGGCGGCGATGGCCATTCAGGCGGGGTGCGATCTGAACTGCGGTGGCACGATGTGTGGGCATCTCGGCCAGGCCGTAAAGAAACAAATGGTCAGCGAAGCCGATATCAGTCAGGCGGTGACACGTCTTTTCACCGTGCGGGTATTGTTGGGTGAGTTTGATCCGCCGGATCAACTTCCTTACAGCAGTCTGACCTTGAGCGAGATACAGTCGCCAACCCACCGACGGTTGGCGCTGGATGCGGCCCGGCAGTCCATGGTGCTGCTCAAGAACGAAAAGCATTTTCTTCCCCTGCGGAGAGCAGATTTTAAAACAGTCGCAGTCATCGGCCCGATGTCAGCGCAGTGTCAGTTGGGGCAGTACAGCGGTGCACCGGCTCCATCGGTGATGGTATCACCCTATGTGGGGATATCAGGAGTCTTCGGCCTTGTCTGGCCTCGTCAATTGATCGCATCGGCTGCGGGGGTGAAGTCAGAATTCTCCCTCGAGGGTGGCACTAACCTGAGCTGGACGTAAAGCGGAGCGTGGGCGGAGTATGATAAGCAGGACTTCACCGGTAAGAATCGAATAGCTGTCTGAGTTGCGAACCCCGGCAAATCGGCACAGCTTCAGATTTACATCGGATGTTCCATCAGAATTTGATGCTTCGCAGGGCCATATGAGGCCGTAAAATCAACGGTTTTTGCGTCTCGACG
>JBMFVY010000087.1:0-10438 GCA_049965755.1 Phycisphaerae bacterium
CGACAAAAAGGTACCGGCCCCACCGAGACTATCCCCGGAATTCAATCTTTTTGGGTTGCGGCGCAGCCGCGCTATGTCCTCTGCGGTATGAAAAGCTGGCTCCATCGTGCGACAGCACGACGCCTGCATGCCCCGCTTTCACCCGTTCCCCAACTCTATCGTTCTGCCGACCCGTCCCCGCTGCGTCCCTTGTCAATCGCGAGTTTGTCAACTACAGTGCCAGCGATTGATAGTCGGTGCAAGACAGGCGTTGCTATCGCTATCGGGCCGGATAAGATCATGGTTTGATCTTGGTTATGGGTAGGCGGGATATCGACTTCTATGTCTTCGGAATTTTCGCTTAATAAGGCCGACGATGCGGACTCCATCGCCAACCTCTCCAGTGTGAAAAATGCTCATAAGCCGGATGCTCCTCCCGCGGAGGCGCCGGTCTCCGGTGCTGCGGCTCCGGATCAGGAACCGATAGCCATTATTTCCGATATCCACGGTAATCTCGAAGGCCTCACCGTGGTCATGGACGAGATTCGGCGCCGCGGGATAATGAAAATCTGCTGTCTCGGCGATGTGATCGGTTACGGCCCCAACCCGCTCGAATGCATTGACATGGTGATTGAATCATGCGAATTCACCATTATGGGGAATCATGATTTCGCCATCTTCTATGAACCGTACAATTTTAATTCAGCGGCCGAAAATGCGGCATTCTGGACCCGCTCCCAATTTGAAACCGATCCGGATCGCCAGCGCCGCAATCGACGCTGGCGCTACCTCGGCAGCATGCAGACACGCTTTAACACCGGACGCTTTCTCGCCGTGCACGGTTCCCCCCGACGGCCGATCAACGAGTACATCTTCCCCGATGATATTTACTCGGCCCAGCAGAAATTGTCGCTTATTTTTGACCGGATCCCCCATCTTTGTTTTGTGGGCCATACGCATGTGCCGGGAGTCTTTGTTCAACATCCCGATTTTTATCCGCCCGATGATCTCGGGGGAAAATACGTTATCAGCGATGAAAAGGCGATCATCAATGTCGGAAGTGTGGGCCAGCCCCGTGATCATGATCCCCGTTCCAGTTTTGTCATCCTCCATCAGGATCATGTCGAATTCATCCGAATTCCCTATGATGTGGCGACCACGGTTGAAAAAGTCCGTGCGATTGATGCCTTGGATAATTTCCTCGGACAGCGTTTGATCGAGGGAACCTGATCTTTAAGGCTTGAATGAAATGGAAGTGACCGACGGCGGCTCGGAGAGCAAGCCCCTGTGCCGGTGTCGGCGTTTTTGAGTGCGGTTTATGGATTGGAAAAAGTTCTTTACGATTCTGGTGCTCGCGGTAGCGCTGGCCCTCATATTCAACCTTATTTTCGGGAAGTTTTTCGGGCCACCTCCGACCGCTCCCGCCGGTCTGGCACACAAGGCACAATCCGGCTTTTTAGTCACCAATTCGCATCATCATCAACCCGTCAAGCCACAGATCATCACCATCGGCGGCGATCAGCCTTCCAGCCCCTGCCTGCTGAAGATGACGCTTTCTAATCACACCGCCGGTATCGAAAGTATTAAACTTAACGTCAAAAATTACCGTGAAACGTCGGAATCCGTTAAACCGTTGGTACTTCTTCACCACTTGGACCATAACCCGCTGGCGTTTGCTCTCAGTCGGCTGGTGATCAACGGCCAGAATTATTTCCTGCGCGATCTGAACTGGGACATTCTCCCGGTACCGGTGAAAGAGCAGGGCCTCGAAGCGAAGTTCGCCTTTACGCTTAATTCCCCCGCCACAGGCAAAAAGATGCTGCGTGTGGTGCGGGAATATAAAGTCAAACCCGGCAGTTACAACGTTACCATCAGTCAGCACCTCCAAAACCTCGGTCCGACTCCGCTCGATGTGCAATTGGTGCAGTATGGGCCGACCAACCTCCCCCTGCATGACCGGCAGGTTGATCAACGCGTTTTCCAATGCGCCGGTTACAACACCAAGGGGCGCTATGTCACCACCAGTGGCTATCCGGAGATTTATCAGCCGTCGCTTCTGGGTGCCAACACCCCGCCGCATACGCTGGGGTCTTTCCACGGCGTCAATCGTCTGCTGTGGATCGCGTCCAGCAATCGATTTTTTACCGCCATCATGCGGCCACTGCCGTGGGGGAAGGTCCATTACGATCTGATGGATGACGGACGGAAATTGCCGCAGGTACAGGCTTGGGGTAAAGCCGTTCTGCGGCGGGTAGGGCCGGAGGCGGCTGAGGCCGATCCGCGTGGCGCCTCGGCGGTGATCATCCATACCCGAACCCTGCAACTCGCCCCGCATGCCGTAACCGGCCTTCCGTTAACGGTCTATTTCGGTCCCAAAAAACGCTCGATCCTCGCCGGTTCCGCCCATGCACCGGCCGGTAGCAGTGCGGCAGAATTCAATCTGTACCAGTACATCAATATTATTCAATTTGATCAGGGCAGCCCGTGTGCATTTCTGACATTTTCGTGGCTGGCGCTGGCCATCATGAAACTTCTCACTTGGATTTACATGGTGGTGCGCAATTACGGCCTCGCCATTATGGTGCTGGTCATCGCCGTGCGGATATGTCTCCATCCACTTACCCGTATGAGCCAGGTGAGCATGGCCCGGTCGCAACGCAAAATGGCGGTCCTTGCGCCGGAAATGCAGTTGCTTAAGGAAAAATATGGCAAGGATCGCACCAAACTTAATCAGGAAATGATGGCTCTTTATGCCAAACATGGGGTCAATCCCGCCGGGACGGTTCTTGGCTGTCTTCCCATGGTGCTTCAGATGCCGATCTGGATCGCTCTGTATTCCGGCCTCGCGGTGGATATTGATCTGCGCCAAGCGTCATTTATTCCCGGCTGGATCAATGATCTGGCGAACCCCGATTCCATTGCCGTCTTTCATACGCCGTTCCACATCCCGATACTCGGTTACATGTACCATGGGCAGAGCTTTATGGCGCTAAACCTGCTGCCGATCCTTCTGGGCGTTGTATTTTTCTTCCAGATGCGTTTTCAGATGCGTCTTGCGCCCAAGCCCACCGATCCGCAGCAAAAGCAGGCCCAGGCCATTTCGCAGTATATGATCCTGATATTGCCGATCGTTCTGTACAATGCCCCGTCAGGCCTGAATCTGTACATCTGTGCCAGCACGCTTGGCGGCCTGCTCGATATGTGGCTGGTGCGCCGCCACATTAAAAAACTTGAAGCGGCCGGAAAAATGCCCGCCCGCTGACGGCTCCCTCACCATGCGTCGTCATCGTAACCCGGCAGGTTCGGATACAATTTGTACATGGCTCGCAAGCGTACCGTCAACCCGATACCGCCGACCGATATCGAGGTCTCCGAAGTGTCTGCTTCACCGCCGGCGGATACCGTTCCGGATGAGTCTGAATCGGCATCGGATGATTCACCGCAGCGTGAATTTAATATCCGCCATGATCTCATCAAGCGCCTCGACCTCTACCTGAAGGATCGCCTTCCCCATCACAGCCGCACTTCCCTGCAGAAACTCATCAAGGCCGGTATGGCCCGGGTGAACGGTCGCATCGCACGCGCCGGCACCGTGCTGCGGGCCGGAGATGTTGTTACCGTTCAAATGCCCCCAGTCTCATCTCACGAGGCCCTTCCCGAACCGATTCCGTTATCCATCATCTATGAGGATGATCACTTCATCGCCATTAATAAACAGCGGGGATTGATCGTGCATCCCGCACGCGGCAACTGGAGCGGCACGATGATCAACGCCCTGCTTCACCATGCCCGAGCGACCGCCGGTACCCTTTCCACCGGAAGTGATCCCTGGAGGCCCGGAATCATCCACCGCCTCGACCGTGACACCACCGGCATCATCCTCGTAGCCAAAACCGACGAGGCTCACTGGCGGCTGGCCGGGCAGTTTGAACGCCGCACCATTCGCAAAACGTATCTGGCGATTGTTCATGGTTGCCCCGCACTGGACTGCGATCTCGTCGACGCACCCATCGGCATGAATTCACATGATCGGGAGAAGATGGCAGTTCGGAAAGATACCGGACGCCCGGCACAAACCGTCTATACGGTCGTGGAGCGATTCCGCGATTTTTCGCTGGTGGAACTCTCCCCCAAAACCGGTCGCACTCATCAATTGCGTGTCCATATGGCGTTTATCGGCCATCCGATTGCCGGCGATGTGGATTACGGCGGGCGTCTGATTCGTCCCGATGATCTGGGCTCGCCACCGGTTTCCCCGCAGGATACGGCACCCATTATCGACCGTCAGGCCCTTCATGCGTACCGATTACAGTTTGTACACCCGGTCGAGTATCGCCGCATGACGCTTGAGGCGCCGCTTCCTCCCGACATGACGAATTTTCTTACGCTCCTGCGCTCGCTTGGCCGATAGAAAATCTGCCGGACCGGATCGGTTGAATCAAATCTTGGATTTCGGCAAAGTAGATTTTTGGTTTTGGGGATGCTAAGAAGTATTACCGCATGCCTGATGGCGACGGGCTTCCGTCGGGGCTGCGGCGGGCACCGCGCCTTGCAGGTTTTGTCATTTGGGCGACGCTTTTCGCCCTGCTTGCCGATACGCAGTGATGAGGCAATCGGGGCGTTCTGCGTCATAAACCCGGAGGCGCTGAGGCCGGAAATTTGTTGATCGTGAAGATACCATCTTCATGACGGGAGAAGTTTTGCCATGGTGGACCAGGACAGCGTTAACCGGTGTGAAAAGATCATCGGCTACAAATTTAATGAATCGTCTCTGCTGGATGCGGCACTGACTCATTCTTCCGCCGTCGCCCATCACCTTCATAATTATGAACGCCTTGAATTTCTCGGTGACGCCGTGCTCGGATTACTCGTCTGTGATCATGTCTACACCATTTACCCCGATCGGCGCGAGGGCGACCTGACGGTGATCAAAGCCGCGGCGGTCAGCCGGAAAACCTGCGCCCAGATCAGCAATGAGATCGGGCTTTCCGCTCTGGTGCGGGTGGGTGCCGGTATGAATCGCTCCGGCGGGCTCCCCATGAGTGTCGCGGCCGGGCTTCTAGAGGCGATTATCGGCGCCATGTATGTCGACAGCGGCGGAAGTCTTACCGCGATACGCCAGTTTCTTCTTCCGCTGATCAGCAGTCATATTGATGAAATCATCCGCAATCAACACGATCAGAATTATAAATCCATCCTTCAACACCATGCGCAGCGGGAATTGGGTACCACCCCGGTCTACCACCTTCAGTCGGAATCCGGGCTTGATCATGACAAGCAGTTTCAGGTCTATGTCTCGATCGGAACTGATCGCTATGAATCGCAATGGGGCAGCAGCAAAAAAATCGCCGAGCAACTTGCCGCCAAGGCGGCGCTGGAAAAACTGGGCGTTGAACTCACCAATCTGCACTGACGCGGCAGACGCGACCGGCGGTCCGGTGCCCGACAACGCTCAAATGTGCTCAACGTCGCCGATGAGTTCTTCCACCAGATCTTTTATCGTCACCATTCCGATAATTTTTTTCTGCCGCGTCACCACAATCGCTATCGTCTGTTTGGAAGACTGCATCAGTCGCATGGCGGACCGCACCGACTGTTCCGCCAGCAGAGTCAGCGGCGGACTCAGGTGGCGGGTGATGTCCAGTGGTGAGGGGTCGGCCAGCACATCCACCACCGCCGCAAATCCCAGCACCTCTTCCGGATTGGCCCCCAGCACCGGCAGCCGGGATACGTTGTACCGTCTCACCACCGCCGCAAATCCCGCCCGGCTGATGGTTTTCGGTATGCCGACCACGCGGCTCCATGGCACCATCACATCACTCACCTTGACGTTGGATAACCGCACGCTTCGCTGAATCAGATCGTACTGCGTCTGACTGATCAGACCCACTGCGCTGGATTCGTTGGCAAAAGCCATGAGCGATGTCGTTTCTCCCTCTATATCCTCCGGCCCGCCCAGGATTTTCTCGGCGAGGATGTCCAGCAGTTTAAGCACCGGCAGCAGCGGAAGAATGGTGATGACGATCAACGATCCCTGCACAAAACCAGATACCCGGTAGGTCCAGGAATCGGTATGCGTAAGAAATAAATCCTTCGGTAATATCTCGCCGAAAATCAATATCAGCGGCGTCACGACCAGCGTTGAAAGAATGATCTGCATCGCATCGCCCAGTCCGGCCCGTTCCATCAGTACCGTCGCACCTGCCGATGTGAGAAAGTTGACGATGTTCTGCCACAGCAGTAAGCCCGCCAGAACATCGCCCGGGCTTTCCAGCCAACGCTTTACCCGTAGCGCGGCTCGCTGCCTGCGCGATACACGCCAATCCAGTCGCAGTCGTGAAAGGGTGTAAAGGCCGGTCTCCATTCCGGTGAAGATGACCGTCACCCCCATGCTCAGGATGACCAGCGTCAGCCAGAACCAGCTTGACGAAAAAATCGCATCGGACCATACGGCCGCCGGAATGGCATTAAGCATGGCTGCCGCTCCGACTTCCTGAGCCGCTGATGCGCACACGCACCCGCGTTACCCGACCCTGCCGCACATTTTCCACCGCCAGCTCGACGTTGCCGATCCGCACACTTTCGCCGGGGTGTGGAATCCGATGCAGTTCGGAATAGATCAGCCCTGCCGGTGTAGCCGAACGATTCCGCCCGGCGCGATGACCGAAAAGCTCCGGATAATCGCGAATGGTCAGGTCGCCGGGAATCAGCCATTCCCCCGGGCCGACTTCTTCGACTCTCGGCGCATTGATATCGCCGGGCTCGTAAATCTCGCCGATCAACTGCTCCACCACATCTTCCAGTGATATCAGGCCCGCCAGGCCCCCGAATTCATCCACAACCATGGCCAGTTGGCGGTGCTCCTCCCGGAAGATTCGCAGCAGCCGGTCCAGTCGCATCATCTCCGGAACAAAGAGCACCGGCCGGATCAGCGGTCGCACCTCCCGTTCGCCGTCCGGTCGATCCAGCAGAAACGATTTGGCGTAGATCACGCCGAGAATATTATCAATAGTTCCGTCATAGACCGGAATTTTGGTCAGGTGCGTGCTGCGGAACAGCACCGCCAGTTGTGTCGGCGGCCGCGCAATATCAAAGGTAATCATTTTCAGCCGGGGTATCATCACCTGTCGTACTTTCACATCGCGAAGTCGCAGCACATTTTCCAGAAGTTGCGTCTCATTCGATGCGGCGCCGATTTCACGCTGTGAAATCCTCAGCAATTCTCCGACTTCGTCGATATTCAGATTCGCCGTCGAACTGCCGGAAGAAAGCATCCGATGAAATGGATCGATGACGATCCGCTGGAGCACCGCCGCCGGCGGCCCTAAGATGCGCATCACCGCGGCGATGGGAGCGGCCACCACCGGTGCCAGTGCCCGATTGAAGCGCCGCCCCGTCATCTTCGGCAGTACCTCCCCGAAATAGGCCACAATCAGGACCGGCACCGTCGCACCAATTGTCGCACCCAGCGGGCCGTAATCTTCACCGATCCGCCGCAGCATGATCGTGCTGAGCACAAAAATACCGATCGTGCTGACCATGTTCGCCAGCAGAACCACCACCAGAAGCAATCGCCCCTGATCCCGCAATTCCGCCGCTATGATGTTGAGCCGTCGGCCCGATGCCCGGAGTTCCTTGAGTTCGTGGCGCGTGATGGAAAAAAGCACCGTCTCCGAGCAGGCGAAGAAGGCCGCCGCCGCCAGAAGGAGCAGCATGGGTATCAGGAGGTCCAGATTATCCAGTATGTACCAAAGCATGAGAGATGTTTCGGCGCCGCTCCTATTGACCAGTTTCAATGTTCATCCCGTCCTTCAAGATAACCCAAGCGGCCGTTGCCGTCTCGCTTCCTCCATTCTGTGGCAGATACCCGTCATTCTCGGTTTGTACTGCATTACGCTACTGACGGGGTGCAGCCAGCCTGACACTCTGCATTCTGGGCGTCCGTCGGCGCAGGAGACTGCCCGCTGGATCAGACGCTTCGAAGACCCGGCAACCCACTATGCGACAAAACGGTGGCTCGATCATCGGCTTATCCTCGCGGTGGGGAAGGGGGCACCTGTGCGAATTGCCGCACTCGTTTTTGATTTCTCCTGTTACGGTCAGAGCGCCCGCACCAAGATTTATTGTCTTCAAAATCTTTGGCAGGTGGATCGCCGGCTTGCCATCGACCTCATCACCGACCGTATTCCGCATACAAATCGCTGGCCAGTGCTTAAGGCGGAGATCAATTTCGCCGTGCAGGTAAAAAATCCATCCACCCGTCGGGTTGTTACAGGGGCACTGATTAAATCCCTCGCCCGCAGGGCACGGCGATACACCATTGCCGATCGTCCGGAAGCACTCGCTCTGCGGCACATATATCACGCCCCGCTTGGGTTGATCCTCTCCCGCCGGGTCTCTAACCCCGGCGATGTTGCTTCGCGTTTTGCCGCTATGAAAGTGATCGAGCAGTGGCGCGGTCGGGCCGCCTTGCGGAAACTCATTGAGGCGTATCGGGGTGCTGATCCTTTGATGTTGCATCTCCGCCGTTATGCGGATGATTTCGCGTTTGTCCCCCGCACGGCAACGCAGCTTTTATGGATTGAACAGTGCTGCCGCCGATATCCACCGGGAGCTTTTGCATCGGCCCGCCGGATATTTGCGGAATTACGTCCTTGGCAACCTTCCGTTTCGCCATTGCAACTTGTCTGGTTAAAGCGTCTGATGAATCAAAAACAACGCCGTCTTTCTTCTCTATTTCTGTTACGGCAAGAGATCATCTCCTGTGCCCGTGGCCATCGGCACGTTAAGCGGCCGCCATGGTACGCCGGTGCCCCGGATGATGTTCACTCCGATGTGCACCACAGCGTTACGCATCTTCAGTATCTTGATTTGTGGATGCTTCGCTATCTGCAGCGCATGCTGGCATCGCAGGAGTTTGATCGCCAAATCTGGCAACAGGGGCGTCGAGCCGCATTGAACCGATCTGCCGAGCCCGGTGGGCTGCTCGCCTTCGCTCCACGCGGCAACTCCGGTGGTACTTCTGCGCGGCCGTGGCTGGTGTTTATTCCATCCGCGCTCAAAGAAGGGGACGGTATCTATGTTGCCGATGCCGCAGTTTTACAATCCGCACCTGCTGCCGTCGGCCAATTCATCTATCACTTTCAGCATACGGACAACGCCCGCTACTGTGGCCCGGCCATCGGCGATCTGCAATATTCACGCCATACCGCCTCGCTGGTGGTGATTTTTACCAGCATCGCCAGCCGCAAATTTGATGTCACGGTCGACTTTCCATCCGGCCCGGTTGTTGATTTGGGCGTCTATCATGTAAGTGCCGAATGGAGGCGGTAGGGTTTTCCGGTCGAGCAATCGACACCGTTGCGACTGAATTGCAGGTGGCACATCTGGTTTCCGCGGTATGATTTCCGGTCCTGACGGTAAAGGATTTCCTCATCAGGGAGAGTTTGTCAACTTATTTCCTCTTCGCAGGAGTGAGATTCCACAAAACTTGTATGTGCATTTTATTCCCGGAACGAATCGCCCCGAGTATCGCCGTTGGGGGGCTGATACCAAAATCCGTCATCTTCAGTACTGTTCGGGTTTCAATCGCAATGGTCCCGTTGCGGGCGGTGAGCACCTTGAGTTGAAGATGAATTTGCTTCGGGTGGCCGGCGGCCGTCAGAATGCCTGTCACATCCCAGAGAGTCCATGGAACCCCCGCGTGCGATTTATGACTCAGAACGGCTTTTTTTAGCACAAAAGTAATCTGCGGATTCATTCGGGCCAGGAGCTTTCGGTAAATGGTTTTGTCCATACCGCTGCCGTCGCTTCCTTTGAGTGACAGGACTCGGATGCTCAGGTGAATATTTTTAAGGATAAGCTTTGTGGCATGTCCCTTAGAACGCATAGCAAACTCAACCGTTCCACTGAGCCCCTGCGATCTGATTTTCCAATTATGAAGTGTGGACGTGCCCTTGATCAGGACATATCCCGGGGCGGCCGCCGTCTTGTATATGACGGCCTTGGCAAAAACATTCCCGGCAGTCGGCGAAATCATGATGACGACGGCAAGCACAAAGTCGCGCCATGAATGGGCCAGCCGTGAGTACCGGATCGGTTGTTGCTTTCGGAAGGGGCGATTTTCCGATGTCAAGTTACCACACATAGAAGTCTCCTGGAACGTCAAGTCATTCGACACATGATTCTATCAATTGTTTGTCGCCTTTGGAGGTTATGCCTGCAGATGAATGGGCGCGACAATTTTTTCGGGCGGGCTGATCGGGACGCAGCGGGCGGCCGCCCGCCAGAGAGGTGAGAGTTGGGCAGTTCAACAGGGGAGCATGCATGGGTTGTGCGGGGCACGCCGGTAAGTGCCATTTTTTCACCGCAATGGGCGCAGGGGAACATAGCGCGGCTGCGCCGCAACCCAAAAAGATTGAATTCCGGGGATAGTCTCGGTGGGGCCGGTACCTTTTTG
>JBMFVY010000088.1:0-10370 GCA_049965755.1 Phycisphaerae bacterium
TTACCTTCGACTACGAGCCGGAACATCGACTCGGAGAGAACTTTCATCTCTCTGTCTCAACACACTCTCCATCGCACCAGCCAGCCGCCGGGTGCGGCTCGCAGGCTCCCGGCTACCCTCTATCAGTTAACCGGGAGATCTCTGCGGCGAGGCGTGCGGTTTTCCATGCGGACCCGCCCATTTGCCCCCATGGCCGGCCAAGATATATCCATCCGAAGTGGAAATGCATCAATTGCCGCTCGTGAACGTTTAGCCTCTCGGTGAGAATAATGACGCTCAGACGTGCAGGCACCGGGGGTACCGGAAAGGGATGTTGAAGATGAAACTCGCAGAAAGCCACCCATTTACCCCGCAAAAACCGGGCGATTACGTCATCTGCTGCGGCATTTTCGTTTTAGCCACTTTTCTCATAGCGGGAATCGGCATGTGGGGAGTTCGAGTTCTGGCCGAGATATCAAACTGGCCAACCCATATAACCATCTACGGAATCATCACCGGCCTGGGCGTGACGTTTTGCAGCGGTGCGGCAATCTACTGCATCAACCAAATTCGGACCATGGCGGATAATACCGCAGCCGATTTTCGCAGCCGCCTGAAGCGGACGCTGCGAACGGTTTTCATCGAGCTTGTCGCCTTAACGCTGGCTATGGTACAGTTGGCGGCCACGACGGTGGTGGTTTTGATTATTGGCACGCACATTTTCGGCCATACGGTGCCTTCATTCCATGCTCTCGCCAGTGCTTTGAAACACTGGCTTTGATCATTTTTTATTGCCAGATGCGACACCGCTGCTGTGCGATAGCACGGTGTTCAAAGATGCCACCGTAGGGTGACACCACTTTCCCCGATCGCTGCAAAACAATCACGATGATCTCAAGCCGGGGTGATCTACTCCCGGTTGGCCTACTCTTTATTCCCGAGGATCAGGGTGGAAGCCTGATTGCTGGGGATATTCAAGGCACCCAAAGCCTGTGCCGCAGCCAGCTTAACCTTTGCACTCGGGTCGGTCATGGCTACCCGAATAACGCCGTGGATCTGGCCTCTGGATAGCTCATCACCCAAATTTCGGGCTGACGTGGCGAGGCTCCGAAACAGGGCCGCCCGCACATCGGTTGCAGCACCGGAACTGTGGAGTGCGGCCCGCACCAGCATACGCTGCGCCATCGGATCGCGAACGCGCCCCAACACCCGTGCAGCGGCGAGTACCACTTTGCTGCTGCGGTTATGAAGAGCCGCATGCAGTGCCGGTAAAGCCGGCAGCACGCTGTAGATAGAAGCCCGATTCATGGCAAGGAGCTTTAGTTGATGGGCGGCACGCAGCGCATCGGCAAGTCTGAGACGCGGCGGGATGTTGCCGCCAAGCTTGACCAGTACTCCCTGATAGGCGGTTTGTACTTCATTTGCACCGGATCCTACTGGAAGAACATTAACGGTCTGTTGATTGGCGAATTCCACCCGATATTGGCGGGCTGCGACGGAATGGGCCATGATGACAAGAGGCGTGTAGGCAAGCCGGGCATCGGTGGCGGCGAGTTGCGTGAAATTACGAACGTTTGAGGCTCCCTGCACCACAACCAGATTGATGAGGGGCGACTGACGTGCCATCTCAAAAGCTTCAGCCGTCGTCGATGCGGCAATCATGTGAAACTGAGACCTGAGAGCGGCGGAGAGGCCGTTGCGGTCCTGCGCGGATGGTTCAATCACCACGCAGACGGGCTTTCCACTCTGTGCGAGGGCTTCGGCGAGTATCGGGACGACGCGATCATATCCAACATACGGTTTCAATGGATTCGCCGCCGAAAGTGCGGCGGCAGCTTCAAATCGAACCTGCAGATCGGGGTAAGACATGGCCTGAAGCAACGGGCTTGTCGGCGACGGGACGAGTCCGGCCACGCCGCCTGTTTGTGCAAGAGCCTTGAGCACCTTGAGAATCAGCCGGCTGTTATCGATGGCCAACGCCTCGCGCAGCGAGGGATTCAGATAGCGGGGACCAGCCGCCATGGCATAGTAGGAGGCTGCCGGGGCATTTTGGGGAAGGCTCGGATCGGTCATTCCGGCGGGAAGATCAACTTCGCGGCGGAGATTAGCGGTAATCCACAGGCTGATAGCCGGGCTCAAATTGGGCTCAAGCCGGAGAGCAGCTTTGCATGCCCGCATGCACTGCACGTCATACCAGATCGCGGTCGGAACATCGACTTCGGTGACGTCATCGAGTTTCGGATCATAAAACCAGATCGGATTGGTGGCATAACCGGGATAATTGGGAGCCAGAGAGGGGCGATGGTTGAAGTAACCTTTTGCCAACCAGAGATATTGTTGAGCAGCATTCAGATGGCTGTAGATTCCCGTCGGGTCGATCTTATCGATTGCCGAAATCGCCGCCGCCCGCTCATCAGCGGGTGCCGCCTTGTCTTCCGCAATCTGCTTGAGATAGGCGAGCGATTGTGGGTATTGGATATCGCCGAGCACATGAATGATCTGAACCCGCTCCGCGACCGATGATGTGGCAAGTTGTTCGACCAAGGCATTAACGACGGGTTTGCCGATATCGCTCATCATCTGCAGAACATAGGGATGCAGGGCTTTTTGCGATTCGCTGTTGAGTGTGTGGATATAGAAAGGAACGGCAAACTCACCCGCAGCCCGAAGGCGTTCGCGAGAAACCACAAACGCGCGTGGACTTTGATCCATCGCGGCAATGGCCTGCATGATCCGGTTCGGATTACGTGCCACGGCCATGTGCCCTTCGTTGAGCAGCGAGTTGATCTGCGCGGATATTTTTTTCAGGGCCGGCACCTGCTGATTATCGATGAGTATCTCAGAGACGTTTCGACCATTGGCCGCGGATTCAAATGCGTGCAGGGCGTCGACAGGCGAAGGAGCCATGGCCAGAATGGATTTTCCGAAGGCTGCCGCCAGCTTTACGTTACCGACCAACGAATAATGCATGAACAGGTCAGCATCGTTGATCAGTTTCTGTGACGGAACCGTTGCGGCCAGGGCTGGCGTCGGCGATACCATCGGAAGCGTGATGGCGGATGCAATACAGCCGATTAAGGCGGCGCCGATCATACACCTCTTGAGAAGTTTCATTTTTTCGGCCGAATGGGCCTGTCCACCACGATACGCTGTTTGCAAATGCCGCATAATGCCTCCGTGAATAGTTGAACCGCC
Organism: Phycisphaerae bacterium; assembly: GCA_049965755.1. Taxonomy (GTDB): domain Bacteria; phylum Planctomycetota; class Phycisphaerae; order WQYP01; family WQYP01; genus JAJZGD01. The sequence continues at coordinate 3,175 of JBMFVY010000088.1, forward strand.
ACACGCCATCAGCCGCAAGATACGACTGCACATGGTGCAGATTGACTCGAAGCCGATAAGGCGTGTCCGCACCCCAAACCATGGCTGCCGACTCGCTCTTAAAAGCTCCCCAGAGAGTGGCGATTATAGACCAGCCATTTTTTGTGTCAAAAGTGTTACAAAACTTATCTGCCCATGTTAAACCATTTCAAAATTTCGCGGCGGCTTTTTTAAGGGTTCTCCTCACGCGTGATCGCCGTTTGCCATGACGGCAAAATGGGGTCCGAAATGATCCATGTTCCGAGATGGCCAGAATTTCGCATTGTTGGGGTACTCGATAAAGATGCTGATTCAGTCGCCATCATACACAGAGCGGCGGGCGATCACACTGAAAAGCCTCTCGGATTTCTGAACGTGTCGGTTGCGCTGAGATTTAACTTCATGCAGCAGCGATTACATGTACTAATCTATATATCTTATGGATGATATTCGGCATATTTTTCATCGCGACCGACGAGCGATGTTAATGCCGAAAAGTCTCGACTGACAGGTCTTTTAGCCATTTTTGACGATTGGTGATTGACACCCGTTTAACCCGTTGCTATCTTTCGAATGAAAGAAAACACGCTGGTGAATCGGGGTTAATAATGGTTTAAGTTTGTCATGGTGTCCGCCGTTACCAGCGTCGGTCGAGCGGGCCGAAGTGATATCTCAAATTCCCCCGATAACCGGATGAAGGTGGATGTGCAGGCAGGTGGTGTGAACATGCAATGGGACAACAATTCTGTCGAAGCCGTTGAGCCCACGCGGGACGCGATGCACAGCCGTTGATGAATGGGCAATTGATTGCAGTCGTCATTCAAGGACGAGCGACGGTAATTTTCAGTTTCGATGCGCTTGGCTCGGCTGTGTTGGTATGAAATCTGAAAGCACGGATGCAGCGGTGGTTTTTTGCGCTTTGCGGGAGCGAAACTTGTCGGAACCGATTGAGATTTGAGATGCTGGTACAGCCGTTGCTGTGCATCGCCTCGGGGTGTTGCGATGTGATTTTGGAGACAACGCCGTCCGGTTCCGGTGTACGATTCGTCGCGGGTATACAAAGTGGGATGAGGGACGGAGTATTCGTGGAGCTGTTGATCTCCGCTTGGCTGAATTGAGGGGGATATGGGATATGCTGCGTGACCCATGATGAGGGTCCTCATTGATGCAGGTATGATCGCGGCCTTGCGCGGTGAACGGTATAAAAGTGTAAGTCTTCTTTTGAGGATGTGGAGCAATGCCTTTAGTGCGACGGGAAGACACAAGGGTAATTCGGTTTGAAGAACCGCCCGATGATGCGAAAAAATTGTGGGGCGACACGTATGAATATCTTCAGCAGTTTCACGCTCCCATTGTTCGATCCTGGTTTTCAGAACTCACACCGCTGAAACTCAACGCCGGCGTGCTCACAGTAAGCTGTAAAACCATCGTTCAAAAGCGACATCTCGTGCATCACTGCAAGGAGATTTTCACCCAATCGGTGCAGGCGGTATCCGGACGACTCATCACGCTGGACTTTGTGTGCGACGAAGCGGAAGCGGTCGGCAAGCATCTCCGACTGAGCGAAGAAACTGTTCTTTCTCCCGATTTTACCTTCGATAATTTCGTCATCGGCGCAACCAATGAACTCGCCTATTCAACCTGTCAGGCCGTTGTGCGGGAACCGGGAAAACTTTACAACCCTCTGTTCATTCACGGCGCACCGGGGCTGGGCAAAACCCATCTGCTGCAGGCGACGTGTCAGGCGATGCTCAAATCGCACCCGGATGTGCGAATTGAATATGTCTCCTGCGATCACTTTATCAATCTCTTTATCGCCGCCGTACACGACGGAACCACCGCCGACTTCCGCAATCGGTTTCGCCACCGCCCCGATGTGCTGATCGTTGATGATGTGCACTTTCTGGCCAAGGTGGAGACGACGCAGGAGGAATTTTTCCATACCTTCAACACTCTCTTTCAGTCCGGAAGACAGATCATCCTGAGCTCCGACTCCATGCCCGGTGAAATACCGATGCTGGAACAGCGGCTGGTTTCACGATTTGTCCACGGCATGATCGCCCCCGTGGGGCGTCCGTGCTTTGAAACACGCTGCGGTATCGTGCGCCATAAAGCCCGCCTGCGGGGAATTCTGATGCCTGAAGATGTGATTACCGCCATTGCCCGGCGGTTTGAGGATAATGTCCGCGAATTGGAGGGAGCCATCAGCAAAATACATGGCTACGCCATGCTCAACGGCGGGAAATACGACATGGAAACCGCCGTCATGGCACTTGGCGATGCCACCCCGGTAACCGAGCGGATCGTTTCTCTGCAGCAGATCGTCAACCAGGTAACAGGACTCTACGGAGTGCGAATCACCGATCTTCAAGGCAAATCGCGCAGTCGCTCGATTGCCCTGCCCCGCCAGATTGCGATGTATCTGGCGAGAAAGAAAACACATCATTCGCTTTCGGAAATCGGCGGGTTCTTCGGCGGCCGTGATCACACCACCGTCCTTCATGCCGTGCGAACGATTGAAGACATGTGCAAGGCATCTCCCGCGCTGCGGCATCGACTTGAAGAGCTTGAATCGGACATTGATAAAGAGGCGCTGCGATCCACCGGCTTTCTGAATCATGCGGCGCGGCGACAATTCAGTGCCTGAACGGACTGTCCGTTCAATATATTAAAAATAGCCCCCCTCCACGGGTGCCGATCAGGCCGACCGGCACACCTCACGTATAACCGTACATTTTTTCAGCAATGGTTCGAGTTGATCCATCGGCATGATCGTGGCGGCATCCGAGGGGCTTTTATCCGGCTCGGGATGCACCTCCAAAAACAGACCGTTGACTCCCGCCGCGACGGCCGCTTTTGCCAGCAATCCGACATACTGCCGCTGCCCGCCCGATGCATGACCTAATCCGCCGGGCATTTGCGTTGAATGGGTCGCGTCAAAAATCACCGGCACGCCGAATGACTGCATGTGGGCGATGCCGGTCATATCATTAACCAGCCGGTTGTAACCAAAGAAAGTGCCCCGTTCTGTCAGCATGATCTGCGGATTTCCGGCAGACCGGATTTTCTCCACCACATTGCCCATCTCCCAAGGAGCCATGAACTGCCCCTTTTTCACGTTTACCGGTCGGCCGGTTTTTGCCGCCGCGGTCAGCAAATCGGTCTGGCGACATAAAAATGCGGGTATCTGCATCATGTCGGCCACTTCCGCCACTGTCGACGCCTGATGCGATTCATGAACATCACTGGTCACCGGCACACCAAGCTGACCTTTTACCTTGGCAAGCACTTCCAGCCCGGCATCAATCCCCACACCGCGATAATTGGCATTGCTGGATCGATTGGCCTTGTCAAAACTCGCCTTGAAAACATAGGGCAGCCCGAGGCGGCTCGCCACCGCTTTGCAATGCTCTCCTATCCGCAGACACAAATCCAAATTCTCAATGACGCAAGGCCCTGCAATGAGCAAAAATTGCGCCTGCGGGTTAAATTCGACCGACCCAATCTGCATCTTCATCAAAGGCTATTTCCATTTCTAAAAAGCACAATTTATCTGATGCGAGCATACCGCACCCATTGATTTCATCAAGTTTAGCCCTCGCACCGGCGATGATGGGAGATGTGGATGAAGGCCCGGCATCGGCCATGAACGTTGGCGAATCTCGCCGAAGGCTTCTTATCTTTTCCTCTTCGTGTGAGAAGAGAGCCAATCACATCATGCACCGGCATGAAACCGTGCATCGCGCGGAGGCGCGGAGTTGGCGCGGAGACGGAGACGACGAACAACCTCCGAATGTCATGATCGTAAATGTGAGCCGGTGGATTTACTCCACCGGTGGCCACGGCCCGTTCGGTATTCCACCGCGCCGCCCCCATTGTTCGCTTGCTCCCGCCCACCCAGCGCGTTATGTTCCACGAAGTAGTTGAAATGTTGGGGCTCGCATGGTCGCGATCGATGATAACACGGTATCCGTCGGCAAACGGAAAACACGCGGCGAGGTCCGCTTCTCCGCAGGCCAGACCGCTGCCTACGACCATGGCGGCAGCGTCGCAACAGCGATTACATTGCCGAACACAGATCGAAGCAGAAATTACACGCTGGATGGGTTAGGAAACTGGCAAGACAAGATGATAACGATGGATGTCACCTTCTCTGGTGCCGGAAGTTTGTAAGATTTTGATTGTCGGCATGACCAACCCGCATAGATTGTTGCATCGCGCCCGTTTGCGATGCGAATGTGAATAACAAAACGGGAATCGGATGGGCCGATGCGGTGGAAAGTTGGCGACCGCTGAAATTCAAAAAGATATCCAATTGCCCGTCTGTCGCAAACGCATGGTGCTTCGCGGTTTGTGCGTTGAACAAGTGCCGCGGAAACCAGTGGTGAATATTCAGTTTGTTGGGATATGAACAAGGGGTGTGCTGGGTGTGCTTGATGCGACCGGAGAATACCGGAAAACCGTCGTGTGCGACATCATCCGGGCCGGGATGCGATGTCGGTTCGATCATGCTTATCGCATTCCTTGGGCTGTTTCTATCTGGTTATAACAATTTTATGGTTGCCATTGCCCTGATCGAAATAAAGCCGAAACTGCACCTGGGGCCGGTGGCCGTTGGGCTGATATTGGCGGCAACGTTTCTGGGTATGTTGATTGGAGGCTCAACTCTGGGGCGTCTGGCCGACGTGATGGGGCGACGCCCGGTCATGATTCTCAACATGTTGATGATCACGGTGTTTGCCATCTTTTCCGGTTTGGTTGGGAACGCGGGTGAATTATTCGTCATGCGCCTGCTGATGGGTATCGGGATAGGTGCCGGCTATCCGATTGGCTCAACGTATGTCGCGGATCTAAGCCCGAGCCGGGACCGTGGTGCTCGTATGACGTTGGCATTCTGTGGATGGGGCTTCGGGGCATTGGCCTCCGGCCTGGTGGGCTGGGCCATGTTATCGGTGGTACCGCCGAACATGGGATGGCGGCTTATGCTCGCTTCCGGGGCAATACCCGCGATCGTTGCGCTGGTCGTTATTCGAACTCGTTGCCTGCCGGAATCGCATTGCTGGAAGAGTTCGCAATCGCTGGAGCCTCTCCCTTTCAAGACGCTTTTGAGCCGCAGTTACCGCAGTACAACGATGGCGGCTCTTCTGCCATGGTTCCTGATGGATCTGCCGGTTTATGGCATCGGCCTGCTGATTCCAACCGTACTTCTGCAGCTGCACATCGGCGGTGCCGATGCGGTGGTTTTAACCACCTGCGGACTTTCGATATTTACCTTGTTGGGCTTTGCGGTTGCATACCATACCATTGATCGAATTGGGCGAAGGCAGCTTCAGATCATCGGCTTCATTGGCATGGCGGTCCTATTTACTATTTTGGCCGTGGCGGGTGCTGGAATCAACAAATTTGAGCTTCTGGCACTGTTTGCCGCTATCCAGATTTTTATCAATGCGGGCCCCAATACAACAACATGGATTGTCGCGGCAGAAGTTTTCCCCACGCGGTTGCGTGCCTCCGGGCAGGGGAGTGCTACGGCATTTTCACGTATCGGGGCGGCCTCAGGGGCTTTTTTTCTGCCCGTTATCGACGCCAAAGCCGGCTTGGGGGCGGCTTTTGCGGTAGTCGCCGTTGCCAGTATTCTTGCGGCCGTCATCACAGCCATCTATCTGCCGGAAACGGCGCGATGTGACCTTAATCACTGATTGGTGTTTCAGTCAACGAAGGAGTTGAGTTTATGTCCGTTACCATGATCGGTGTTGAACAGTCGGTAAAGCAAACGTATTCACGTGCGGCATTGGAAAAACAGGAAAGCCTCTGCTGCCCGGTATCCTACGACCCAAAATATCTCAAGATCATTCCGCAGGAAGTCCTCGACCGCGATTATGGTTGCGGTGACCCGTCCCAGTTCCTTCGTCCGGGTGATACCGTCTTGGATTTGGGTTCCGGCGGCGGCAAGATCTGCTTCATAGCAGCACAGGTAGTCGGGCCGCAGGGGCGGGTGATTGGTGTCGATATGAATGATGACATGCTCTCGCTGGCCGGTCGGAACAGGGCCGCCGTTGTCCGGGCCATGGGTTATGACAACATCGAGTTCCGCAAGGGCATGATTCAAGATTTGCAGCTCAACCTCGCGGACACCGAGGATTTTCTGCGTCAAAATCCGGTGACGGACGTCGCTCAATGGCAGGCCTTGCAGACGCATCAGGAAATGCAGCGTCGGCAGCGCCCGCTGGTGGCGGATGAATCGGTGGATGTGATTGTTTCTAACTGCGTGCTGAATTTGGTCCGGCCGGCGGATAAATCGCGGTTATTTTCGGAAATGTTTCGTGTGCTGCGGATGGGCGGCCGCGTTGCCATCAGCGATATTGTCAGCGATGAGGATGTTCCCCAAGAGTTGCAGAATGATCCGGAATTGTGGTCGGGATGTATCAGCGGGGCCTGGCGGGAGGATGCTTTCGTGGAGGCATTTGAGCGGGCGGGATTCTTCGGTGTACGCCTGGCCAAGCGGGATTCCGCTCCCTGGCGGACGGTTAAAGGCATTGAATTCCGCAGCGTTACGATTGTCGCCTACAAGGGTAAACAGGGGCCATGCCTGGAACGCAATCAGGCCTTGATTTACGCAGGTCCTTGGAAACAGGTGATGGACGACGACGGCCATCTCTTTGTCCGAGGTAAGCGCATGGCAGTTTGCGACAAGACGTTCCGCATCATGACAAATTCCGATGGGCCTTATGCCGGGAGTATATTCGGCATTGAGCCGCGCCAAGAAGTGCCCGTGGCTCAAGCCAAATCCTTCAACTGCAAAGGCATTGCATTTCGTGATCCGCGGCAGAGTAAGGGCTTGGATTATGATGCGACCACGGACGGATCATCTCCATGTACAACAGATGGTTGCTGTTAGCGAACAGACACGAAAAGGTGACATCCACCGTTGTTGACGTGGATGGGGCCAAGGGCTATGGTCTTGCCCTATACCACGAACCGCACGGACCGCTTTGGGCGGTGTTAAACGTCAGGCGAAACGCATCCGGCGGGGATTTTCGCGGCGTTGGGACGGATCCCTCGGGTGCAACAGGTGAAATTACGGCGCTGGGGGCTGCGGAGCAGTAGCGTCCGGGATGATCTTAATACAATCTTAACGTTTGCGCCAGCTCGGGTTTTGTGGTTTACTGTTGGCCATG
>JBMFVY010000089.1:0-10210 GCA_049965755.1 Phycisphaerae bacterium
CGTTGGCGGACATTACCGCCATCCGAAAATTTCTCAATGGCGGCGGAATGTTATATGCCAACGCCGCCGGTGGCAATCTGTTGTTCAGTGATTCGGTTCAGCACTTGATTCGAAAACTCTATCCCAATACGCCACTGGTCAGCCTGCCGAGTCAATGCAGCATTTATCAGGGCCAGTTTCCGGGCGGTATCCATGCGGAGCACGCCACGTACCGCATCTATTACACCCGAAAAATGGGATTCAAGAGTACACCTCAACTCCTCGGCGTCAAGAAGAATGGACGCTGGGTGGTGATATTTTCTCAAGACGATATTACATCGGGATTACTTGGGACTAACACATGGGGTATTCTCGGATACGCTCCCAAAACGGCTATCAATCTCACGCGTAATGTGCTGTGCTACGCGGCCGCTCATTAGCTTGAGGACGCTCTGCGCGAGATATTGAATCATGCTGCGCACGGCGTGAGTTGCTTTTTTATCACGCTCAGAATGAAAGACACGAAGGCTCCGGAACGGAATCCTCGCGCTCTACCGTGCCTTCTTACTTAGTGTTCTCTTCCAACAAAGTCAAGCTGGTGAGAGTGAGGGGATGCTCATGCCGCTATCCAAGCAGCGGATTATCGGCCGTTGACGAAAGTTAGCGGTCCCGCGAAACGAAGTTAAAATATCATTCAGAAACGGAGGCGGAAAAGTAATTATGATTAAGCGATGCCGGGTGCAGAATTTCAAGAGTATTGTGGATGTTGAAGTCCGACTTTCGCCGGTGACCGTGCTCGCGGGTGTCTCGGGCGCGGGAAAATCGAGCTTTCTGGAATCGTTTGATCTGCTGCGTTATCTCATCACCGGTGAGCCGGCGCCTTGGTTTAACGGCGTAACGCCGAATGCAGCGCTATTGAGACCGGGGGGTGGCACGGCCAATGAGGCGTTCAGAAGCCGATTTGATCTGAGTTTTGACGCTCCGGGGGCGGATCGTCAACTCACCTATAATCTGGAAGTGGGATTTCATCATAATGCGGTTGAGCCGGTTGCTGAACTGTTGAAGTTGTCGGGAGACGCCAAGCCCATCTTCGCGTGGCGGGACGGAAAGTGGTCGCACCAGCCGAAACTCGACGGTGTGAACCCGCAAAATCACCCATCCAAACTGCGTTGGCTCACCACGCTTGAAGATGCCAATATCGCCTACCTGACGCTCGGACACGGCGTGTCGTTCTATGAATTTCCGCCTGCAGTATTAACCCAAACCAGAAGCCAGCGAGGGGACAATGCCCTGATGCGCGACGGCTCCAACGCAGGGGAGGTGCTCAGAGGGATCATGGAAAATTTGAATACGCTCCCGCGCTGGCGCTGCATCGAAGGCACCGTCACCAAATGGTTCCCTCGAATTCAATCAATAGCACGCGATCCGCACCGCAATAATGAACTGGCGGTTATGGTCTGTTTTAATGGATCCACCGCCCATGTTTCACTGAGTCAGCAATCAGTCGGATTCAGACGCCTATTGGCGTATCTACTGGCCATCTATCAGGCCACCACGCCGCCGATGGTGATATTCGACGAACCGGATACCGGCATTTCTGCAAATTTACTTCCCATTCTGGCCGAGCACATGCTGGCGGCCGCGAAGGAACTGGGCATACAGTTTTTGATCACCACGCATAACCCCGAGTTGGTTCGATGTTTCCCCGCTGAAGCGATTCGCCGGGTACAGATGACCGATAGGGGGACGCGGATTCTGCCGATTACCGATAGCGATATGCCTGAGTTGATGGCAGAGCTCGGCGGAGGCTCTCTCGAAGATTCCGAAACGGACGCCCATGGTCAACCATCCGATGGTTCGTGAAACAGCCCGGATATCTGAACAGGCGATAGCCGAGTGGCGACGCCGGAAATAACCCCGGTCGCCCGTCGAACACTTCCACGCCGCTCACAAACACCTTCCACCGATCCATTTGCGACGTCGAGCAATGGGACGTCACTGCAACACCGAATAACAAAAATCCATTTTTCCACTTTCGCAAAGAAATGTGTGAGGTGAAAATTGCGGTGGCAGCTCAGTTTGTGACAGAAAAATCATCACGGGAAGGTGCAGAATTAAGGACCGAAATCTTATTGCAACGGACAGCCTGCGCCTTTATGCTAACGTGGACGTGGAGTACCGCGTTGGGGCCTGAGGCAAAGTGAGCGGCGGGTAAAAAATGGCGTACGTTGCGCCTCAAAATGGAGTGCAGGGGATTCTGGTACATGCACATGACGCTCATCCCACAAATTGGCTACCTGATCTGCATGCTGGGGCTTACCGTGTTCGGTCTGCACCGGTATTGGCAGGTGTTTCTGTTCTATCGCAGCCAGCCGCGTAAAACTCTGCCCCCGAGCCAATTCAAGTTCCTGCCCCGTGTTACCGTGCAGTTGCCGATGTACAACGAACGCTATGTTGCCGAGCGCGTGATCCGGGCCGCCTGCGAGATCGACTATCCGCGTGAGTTGCTCGAAATTCAGGTATTGGATGATTCCACCGATGAATCGGCGGCGTTCTGCCGGATGGTATGCGAGTCGCTGGCCGCTGAGGGAAATCCGATTGTTTATATCCATCGCACCGATCGGACCGGTTTCAAGGCCGGCGCATTGGAACATGGCCTGGCAAAGGCCAAGGGGCAATTCATCGCGATATTTGATGCTGATTTCATTCCGCAAAAGGATGTGCTTCGGAATGTCATCCATCATTTCACCGATCCGGATGTGGGGTGCGTGCAGACGCGATGGGGACATTTAAACCGGGGTCATTCGCTCCTGACCCGCTGCCAGGCGGTATTTTTGGATGGGCATTTCGTCATTGAACATTCGGCGCGCAATCGCACGGGGCGATTCATGAACTTTAACGGCACCGGCGGGGTATGGCGGAAATCGGCCATCGAGGATGTCGGCGGTTGGCAGCATGATACCTTGACGGAAGATATGGATTTATCTTACCGTGCCCAGGCAGCCGGATGGAAGATGGTGTTTCTTCCGGATATCGTTTCTCCTGCGGAACTGCCGCCGGAAATCGTGTCGTTCAAGCAGCAACAGCATCGCTGGACCAAGGGGAGCGTGCAGACCGCACGGAAGGTGCTGCCTGGCATGCTACGGAGTGATCTGCCGATTCGCGTGAAAGTGGAATCGGTATTTCACCTTGCGTCGGGCATTGTTTATCCACTGGCGGTCTTGCTCTCGATCCTCATCTTCCCGGCGTTTCTGCTCACGAGTCAAAATCTGCTCGATATACATTCGGCTCTCGGTGAATGGGCATTGATGGGGTTATTCGGACTGCTCACCTTTTCCGCCGGAACCTTCTATGTGGTCGCCCAGCGCGAACTGGGAGAAAATCTCTTGGTCAGCCTCCTGATGGTGCCGTTGCTGATGGCGATTGGCATGGGGATCAGCTTGGCCAATGCCGTGGCGGTGCTGGAGGGCCTTCTGGGACATCAGAGCGAATTTATCCGCACGCCCAAGTATGGCGTGAGTGGAACGGAATCGGGCAAATCGTGGAAGAAACGGGCACCCGCATTCAGGCATCGCACCACTTGGCTGCCGATCGCCGAATTGGGGCTGGGATTTTATCTACTCGGTTGTATTGCGGCGGCGATCTTCCTGAATCGAGATGTAAGTTGCGTTCCGTTCATGTTCATCTTTATGACCGGGTATCTTTACGTCGGCGGTAGCTCAGTCCATGCCTGGTGGCTCTCGCGTCGACGGAACCCGGATAGCACCGAGGTGCGCAGAGCAACCTTGGCTCCGGTCTGATGCAAAAACACGCTTTGCGGGAAAACGTCCTCTGCCTTGACGGCGAACCTGCACGAGCCATCACTCGTAATTTTCTCAAGGTTTGATAACCTATGCGGGTGATTGAGGACTCATTGGCGATTTTTATATTCAAGAAAAGGATTAACTTAAAATGGACACACCCAAAAACTCCCCCATATTCCTAGCTATTGTGGCTGCCATCGTGGTCGGACTGGTTGTATGGTTATCGCCGAAGTCCGGCGCTGCACCGAAAAAATTTCCCCCATCGACCGTCTTTGTGCACATGGATGGGGCTAACGCCTTTGTGGAATCCGTTGTCGCCGTCAAACCCGGCCAGCCGGTGGTCTTTGTGAACGAAGATACCGGCATGCACATGATCGACAGTTACAACCCGCTCAACGGGAAGCCGACGCACTACATGAAAGGCGTGGTGCAGGGCACAACGGGGCCCCACGGTAAAATTGATTATTATGAAGTAAAATTCAAACACCCCGGATTTTATTATTATTACTGTCCCGTCCACGCCATTCTGGCCAAGATCTATCATGGTTCGGTGCAACCGGCGCACCGGCCGGGCGTCCATGGGTTTCCCGGGGCGATGGCGGGGCTTATCGTCGTCACGACCGACAAGGCCCTGCTGAAGCAAAATCCGCCTACCAGCCATCAGCAGATATTGTCAGATTATTTCGGTGGTTAATCGGATACATTCTGTCGGGACCCGCTCTGGGACGTTTGCGGGTACCACTTGGAAAAAGGCCGAGAAGCCCTGCGCGGCTCATCGTCGGCTGCTCAACCAGTCAGATGCGGAAGCATCCCCAATATGGCGGGTGAATATCGGCGGCGGTACCTGCACGTTTCCATAGGCACGCCGCCCGGCGGGAAAACGCCTGCGGACGCCGCTTGAAAATTATTATTGGGATAGCGAGGGAACTTCCGGCCTTATTCAACCGGGACGCCCTGGACAAGAGTGAGATCAGTTTTCACCTTTTTCGCGAGCCAACCGTTCGAGAGCCGCAATCGGATCGTCGTCGGGATGAGGCTCCAGGGTTGCAGCCGATTCATGATCCACATCCACGGTATGCTGTTGCGAAACAGGTGGTTTGGACGGACTCACCGGCTCCACCGCCTGATCACCGAGAATCGTACGCACCGGTTTGATCTGCGTCGGCTCGCCGTCAATTAATACCGTAAAACTGACCGGCCCGACACGGATCAGATCGCCCGGCAGCAGAGGCTGGGCGGTTGTGACACGCTGATTGTTGCAGTAGGTGCCGTTGGAACTTTCCAGGTCCACCACAACCGGATTGTTGTCCTGCACTTCAATCAGGCAATGTTTGCGTGATACCGTCGGCAGAGGAACCTGCAAGTCGCAATCCTCGCCGCGTCCGATCGTCGTCACGCGTTTATGCAGCATGAATTCCCGTCTCTGCCCGTCCTCTTTGAAAATTACGAGAGTAATTTCCATCAGGGGTACCTCCGAACTGAAAAAACAAGGCCAACAAAAGCACTCGCTATCCCCTCTATGGTATATGATACTACAGTTTAGGGAAAGTTTTGGATGCCGACAAATTCCATCCCACTGCCGACTGCTCCTCCGGTGCCTGCCTACAAGGCAATGCCGGCGATATTGCGCGGCCGGGGAGGCGAGGTTCGGGCCCTGTATATCCATATCCCATTCTGCACGTACAAGTGCGATTACTGCGATTTTTATTCACTTGCCGGCCATGCCGATGAGTACGGTCGCTATCTGGACACATTGGAGCGACAGATGCGGCTGGAAACGGAATTTTTGGGCCCGATTTTCCCCGAAACCGTGTTTATCGGTGGTGGGACGCCGACGCTGCTCCCCCCCGATGACCTGCGGCGTCTGATGGTCGCGATTCGTAAATTTTGTCCGCCAACCCAATTGGTGGAATTTACGGTGGAATCAAATCCCAATACGTTTGATGCCGCCCGGGCAGCGGTACTTGCCGATGCCGGTGTCAATCGCATCAGCTTCGGAGCCCAGAGCTTCCAACCGGCGGAACTGACTGCACTTCAACGCGATCATGATCCGCAGAGCGTAGGCCGAGCCGTGCAAATGGCCCGGGCAGCAGGAATCACCAATATCAATCTCGACCTGATCTACGCCATCCCCGGCCAGACGCTCCGTTCGCTTAATGACAATCTGGATGCGGCACTTGCCTTGGAGCCGGAGCATCTGTCCTGTTACGGGCTGATGTATGAGCCCAATACGCCTATGACCGCCCGCCTGCGGCGTGGACAGATTAATCCTGTGGGTGAAGAGCTGGAACTGGAGATGATGGAGTTGGTATCCCGCCGCCTCCGGAGTGCCGGCTTTGAGCGGTACGAAATTTCAAACTGGTCAAAACCGGACCGGGCGTGCCGGCATAATCTGCATTATTGGAATGCCGCCAACCATCTCGCCTGGGGCGTGAGCGCTTCGGGACATCACAGCGGGGTGCGGTGGAAATATGTCAGCAGTCTGCATCGGTACTGCGATGCGCTGGAATCGGGCCGATTGCCGCTGGTGGAACTGGAACAACTTTCACCGGCGCGCCGGAGAGCGGAAGCGGCCGTGCTGCAACTGCGTCTGGCTGCGGGTATTGACCCGCGGGCCTTTCAGGATTGCACCGATGAAGCCGTTGTGAAAAAGCTCTCCGACGTGATACAAAAATATCAACTCGGCGGCCTGCTGACATTGCGGTCGGGCGGGGCCATCGCACTGACCGACGCGGGAGTTGCGGTTTCGGATACAATTTTCAGCGATGTATTTGCCGCACTGGACGGAGAATGACGGCAGTGAATATCATGGAGAACCCCGGCGGCATTTGAACGTATGGTAGTAAAGTACCCGCCGTCGGTTGGCCGGCCTGCGTGGATCATAAAGATAAAGGGGTTTTGAGGACCGCGATGAAAAAAGCAAGCCTTTTTACGATATTTCTGATTGTGTTTGTCGATCTTGTCGGCTTCGGCATCGTGCTGCCCAATCTTCAGCTGTATGGGCAGCAATATGGAATTAATAATTATTTCTACCTTACCCTCATCGGTGTCACCTATTCCCTCTTCCAGTTCCTCTTTGCCCCGATCCTGGGCCGCTGGTCTGATCATATCGGCCGCCGACCGGTGCTGATTATCAGCCAGATCGGTACCATCATCGGCTACCTGATGCTCTTTGCGAGTATATTCTTCCGCGCCTCACCGCTGGGAATCGTGCTGATATTTGTCTCACGGATGGTGGACGGAATTACCGGCGGCAATCTTTCCACAGCCAGTGCCTACATCGCTGACATCACCACGCCCGAAAATCGTGCCAAAGGATTCGGCGTGATCGGGGCGGCATTCGGCCTCGGATTCATGTTCGGGCCGCTGATCGGCGGGACCGTGAGCAAGTTCCTCGGTCTGCAATACGTGCCGCTGGTAGCCGCGGTTTTCAGCCTCGCCGCGCTGACCATGACGATCACGCGGTTGGCGGAAAGTCGCAACTTGGCCACCGACAACGCCGCCGCCCAGCGACGCTTCAGCGTGCGCGGGTTGGAACACGCACTTAAGCGCCCGGTGGTCGGCATGCTGATCATGCTCTTTTTTGTCAACGGATTTGCCTTTGCGGGAATGGAACAGACGCTGAGCCTGCTGATTCAGCATCGGCTTTATCCGCTTACGCCGGCGAAAGCGATTGCTGTCGGTGATCCATCGGCTGCACTCGCCCCCGGCACCAAAACCGTCGCATCCATAAAACATGCAGCATCGGCGCCATCAGCGGCGATCACCAATCTGGAGGCATTCCGCAAAAAGCAGGACAGCGATGCCAGCGCGGCGTCTGGATTTCTTTTCGGAGCCATCGGCATCGTGATCGTCATCGTGCAGGGGGGATTGATTAAACGCCTCACCCATCGATTCGGCGAATGGAAGCTTGCCATCGCCGGGCCGCTGTTTATCACAGCCGGGCTGCTTTTAATCGGTCTTCCCATTCACTGGGCGTGGGCGTGGACCGGATTTTTATCCGGTGGAATATGTCTGGCCATCGGCGGCGGTCTCTACAACCCGAGTATCCAGAGTCTGATTTCCCGGCACTGCAGCGCCGACGAACAGGGAGAGATTCTGGGGGCCAATCAGGGTATGGCGAGCTTGGCCCGTGCCACGGGCCCCATTCTGGCCGGGTTATTATTTGAATATCTCTTTCCCGCCTCGGTGTACTATGTCTCCGCGTCGCTCTGCTTCATCGTGGCGCTGCTGGTCATGTCAAGGCGGCGGGCATTTGCTCTCCCGGTGCCGGAAGCCGAGCCTGCGGCACCTTAAGCCGCTCTCCCACCCACATGGAGCAGCCGAACCCGCAGAACCATCCGATGGTGCCGCCGAAGATGATGTCGGAGTAAAAGTGGGCCTGCATCACCACACGGGAAATGCTCGTCAACCATGCGATCGCTAAAAACAGCCACCGACCGCGCGGCGAAAGATAGGTCAGTGCCGCCGCCATGGCAAACGCCACACACGCATGGCCGCTGGGAAAACTCAAATCATGCTGTGTGTGCAGACCTCGAAACCATTGCCACACATTATGTCCGTCATTGAGATGACCGTTGGGCAGGCGGCCGATGGGTCGCACCCGGCCGCAGATGCTTTTGAAAAATTCCGAAACAGCACCGGCACCCAGAATACTGCCCAGAAATACGCCCGCAGCCCGCAGGCGGTACGGACTGTAAATCGTCACCACAACACAAATAAAAATCACTTCCGCCGGAACTCCTACATCGCGCAGGGCCCGCCAGGTGGTTTCCGTATGGTGATATAGCTGCGAGTGAAACGGCGGCGTGATAACCCGCCACCAGGGCGCGTGCGGGTGGGTGGCGGGGTTGAGCTTGACGGCATTCCAGTTGTACGGTTGCTGATCTCCCATCAGCCAGCGCGTGGCAAGCCAGAGAGTCCGATCCAGCGCCGCATTGTTCCAAAGCAGCAACGTCTCCGCAATGGCCACCATGGTCAGGATGATCATGTTTTTCCGCCACACGCCCGTTTCCGGCGGGAGCGCATTTTTTGTTACGATTGTTGAAGTATCCGCCTGTGCCAAAATTCCACCGCCTTTTCTCTGCCGCGTCCCTGCTCGCGTCAATCCGCTGTTCTATAGAATCGCCACCAAATTTGCAAATAAAAAAGGGCAGCCTCGCGAGGCTGCCCCCAAAAAAAGCAACTTTGCAATATTGAAACTTATCCGTTGACCGCAGGTTGCGCTTCAGCAGGCGGCGAATCCGTCGCCGGTGCAGCGGCCGGTGTTTCGGCAGCGGCAGCCGGTTTTTCCGCCGCATGGCTGTCGCGGCGGGGACGACCGCGCGGGCGTTCAGTACGAGCTTCCGTGCGTCCGTCCGGCCGCCCTTCTTTGGCCCGATCGATCTCCTCTTTGGCGACGCGGCCCGATTTGCCTTCGAGAACGGCGTCGGCAATTTCCTTCAGCACCAGATCGATGGCACGCAGGGCGTCGTCATTGGCGGGAATCGCAATATCCACCATATCCGGGTCGCTGTCGGTATCGATAATGCCGATCACCGGGATATGCAGCTTGCGTGCTTCCTGAATCGCAATCACCTCACGGCGCACATCCACTACAAAAATCGCACCGGGAAGACGATCCATGGTGCGAATACCCGCCAGATTGCGCAATATCTTCCGATATTCGCGTTTCAGGCTGGATTCCATCTTCTTGGAGAATTTTTTATTAACATCCGGCGACTGCAGCGTGCTCTCCAGTTCTTCCAGACGCTTGAGCCGCGACCGGATCGTGCGATAGTTCGTTAACGTTCCGCCCAGCCAGCGCTCCGTGACCACCGGCATGCCGGTTAACTTGCCCACATCATCAATCACCGCCCGAGCCTGCCGCTTGGTGCCGACAAGCAGCACATCGCGGCCGCTGCCCACCAGCGCCTTGAGAAAACGTTGAGCCGCAAGAATGCCTTTAAGCGTCTCACGAACATCAATGATATGAATCAGATTACGTTTGCCATAAATGTACGGCTTCATCTTCGGGTTCCATCGGCTGGTCCGATGCCCAAAGTGCACACCTGCGTCAATAAGAGACCGCACCAACTGAGTGTTGGCCATAAGAAAAGACCCCTGCGTGTCAGCGACTTCAGCAACCCGCTGCCGTGCGATTGCCTACCATCGCTTATGCTGGGCTTTCGCCCGAAAAACAGCGCATGAAAGAAAACCCATACACCTGAGTTCCTTCCTCGCGCCCAATCGGCAGCTTTTGGAAATGGTAACCGATAGCCGCCCAATCGACAAATAGGCAGGGGAGCTGGCTGTAATGACGTTGGCTGCTGATGGGGGCGTCGCGCGGATTGCTGAGGTTCTACATTAAATGGGCGCACGGTGAGGCTTGCTTCATGGTGTGGGTTGATAGGTGCGGCTGTTCGCAGAGCCAATGCCCGATCAATGCA
>JBMFVY010000090.1:0-10115 GCA_049965755.1 Phycisphaerae bacterium
CCGACCCGGGACACAGCCACATATCGACATCTGTTCATATCATGCCGTTCGGAAAACCTTACAACGCAAGCGGCTCAACGATCCGACGGCATGAATGTCGGATGCCGGAACCACCTTTAATGCGTACGCCGCCGACGTGCCGCCAAGGCTAGACCACCACATGCCAGTGCAAGTAGCGAGAGCGAGGCCGGTTCAGGTGTAACCGTCGATGTCGACGGTTGAATGAGCTGAAAATCTCCGATCGTCTGCGTGACGGCAGTCGAGCCGGTAATACCCTCGAAGCCAAAATCGGAAGAATTCCCCAATATCGCGCCCAGATTTACCGGATGTGTGGCGGGGTCGTTAAGGGCGATGGTTTGTTCCCCATTCCCGCTGCTCACAATCGACAGATCCAGTGCGCCAGTGGATGCATCATAAAGCAGGCCGACCTTGATCAGTGTCCCCGCGTAAAGGAATTTGGATGTGATGGTATAAGAGTTAGTTCCTGAGGTAATGGAATAACCGGACGAACTCCCCGAGGAACCTGATCCGACTGATCCTGATCCGCCGACGGAAGGATCGAGGGTGAATACGTATTGTGAACCTGTGGCATTTTGCAGGAAGAATTTGGTCAGGGTGCCATTGGGCGCGTAGGAGGTCGTCGTCGCGCCGGCAAAGTTATAACTGTAATCAAAAGACAGTGAGAAAGATTCGCCGGGGTTAAGTTGGTCGTTGGACGTAAAGACGTTGTCCTGCGAGGCGCCATTGGAGATATTAAACCCGCTGAGCAACTGCCCATAGGTTGTACGGGGTGCTGACGGTGTGGTGAAGCCGCCCATATCCGCAGGGACGGCAAATGCTGCGCCCGTCGAGATTGCCAGTGCCGCCGTGCACACAATGGAGAGATGAGATAGTCGCATGGTCGAAACTCCCTTAAAAAAAAAGTCAGAGAGCGGATAAAAAACACTTTTCACCCGCGTCCGCGGAGCTTGGATAACCGATTGCTCTCATCTTCTCTTTCGGGTCTTCTGTTCTCGATACCTCCTCGTCAACTGACTTACTCTGTTACTCTCCAATAACCCGTTGGTTTCGCACTTCAGGTGTTCTGATTCCTGCCGCGAAAGTTTTCGTTTACCGGCCCACCGCCCGACCTCGCCGCCTGCCTTTCAGCAGCAACCCCAATGCACCGAGTCCGAAAAGTGCCAGAGCCGCAGGCTCAGGTGTCGGAGCGGTGGGTATGGTCGTCGTGATTTTTGCCGTGTGCACCGCCGGCTGATTGTATGAATATCCCTGTGTGGGCGTCAGCGAGCGGCCATACGATCGGATGTTATACGATGGGGCAGGCGGATACGGGATGCCCGGTAATGGGGACGGCGACATGGTGCCAATGCTGATCAGGCCTGCCAGGTATTGCTGATCTGAATCCACCTGCGTGAGTGCTCCACCTTCAACCGGATCGGTGCTGGCTCGGCCGTTACCCGCCTGGTTGAGCACATAAATCCAAACTTTTTCATTTTTTATGTTGTATTGGGCGGGTGATGGTACGCCGCCGGTTGCACTGGAAAACCCGGAGTTTCCAAGGTCCACAAATTTTGCCGAGTTGTCCAAGCTGCCGCCGAACTCCCAATAAGTTTGGGAATTTATGCCCGCGTAAGCCATCGAGGCCGGGCCGTCGGCGTCATAGTTTACAACGGTTGTAGTGGCGCCCGCATTAACCGCCAAACTGAAAAATCCCGTCAGGCAGGCAGCTACGACCGTGATGACTGTTTTCCGGTTACTACCCAATGCACACCTCTGCATTCCGTACTTCATCAACTCTCTCCTCAAAAAATACAGGCCGTTTAATCCAGCCGATAACAAAACCGGCATGATCCAAATAGCCAAACCTTAATTTCTTGCTGTCTGCTTCCCTGGCTACCGCAGTGCGGGCCATAGCCCGATGCGATCACCTTTACTTAGGAGGATGTGTTTGTTAGTGTCTGATCGCCGCAGCGACCTGAGCACCGCCTCCGAGGAAAAGATTAGCATATTCAGGGGGTCAAGTCAACAAAAATCTTATCAATCCCATAATGTTCTCTTAATTTTTGTGCCCCTTCGGTAAATTCGCAAACATAAAATATAAAGTTTTTCCGCCGCTTGCCGAAATCGCGGTGGCTTATCCCAATCGCGAGAGATTGAATTCAGCCGGGGGTACCGCGAACGGGTGGAATTGCGTCAAACGAGTAGGTGGTGTAGATCCATTGGGATAACGCAACTTCTGCTGTGTGTTGGAAGATTTTTAGGCCGAATGACGCCGAGCGCTTGACCATAGCGGCATGTCCGGCGATTATTGAGTGGGTCGGCGGGCCAGAGGTTAACCGGGTGTCGGCAGGTGTGTGCCTGCACAAGACGCAATTCGACCACGCCGCCAAGGGTTTCGGTTTTGGCATTGGAGGCACTTACCGATGGCGATGAGTAAACAAAATCGCAGCGCGCTCCCAATCGGCACAATATTTCTCGCATTCCTTTTTGTGATCGCGGCTGCTCTGGCAATCGTGTTCTATCTGCAGGTCGGAAAATTGCAAAAGGAGGCCTCGTCAGCGAAAAGTAAGTTGGCGCTCTACGTGTCTCCCATGTCCGAGCAAAACCCGCGCCTGAGCCGGTTGATTTCGGCGGCTTCACCCGACCGTACCGTGGTGCAGCAGCTTCTTAAGCAAATTTCAGAACTCAAGCAGACCATCTCGGGTACCAGCGCTCCGGTGGCCCAGATCGTGGGTGTAACGGGAACCGCCAATGCCGCGCTGAGCGCCGTGGGCGTGCCGACCGGTACGCCGCTGATCAAGGCGTTGAAGACCCTTGGGACGCAGTTGGCAGCCGCCAATAAAAGTGCCGATGAATACCACGCTCTTTATCGCAACTATCGGCGTCGGTTCCATTCGGTGGAAGCGTCCTTTAATGCCAATGTAGCCGCGATGAAGAGTAAGTTGACTCAGGCGGAGGCTCGTATTGCCGCGCTCACAACTCAGCGTAACAGTCTCGCATCGCAAGTGGCGACGCAGGCTTCGGGCTTTCAGTCGCAGATTTCAGCCCAGCAGACTAAATACGTGTCGGATCTCCGCAACCAGGTGGTGCAGACCCAGCAATACAAACAGGAACTGGCCCGAAAGGACATGATCATCCTGCAACTGCGGCAAACCATTGCCGGCTCGCGTCCGCCCAGCCAAGGTGCCGATGCCATCGAGGCGCAGGCCGCCGGTAAGGTATTAAAAGTTTCACCCAATGGCGATCTGGTCTACATCAATCTCGGCCGGGCCGATCATGTCAGCGTCGGTCTGAGCTTCGCCGTTTACAGTGCTCAGGCAGGAGTCTCGAGCGGAAAACATGCCGGGGGCAAAGGTTCCATCGTCATCACCAAGGTCGGAGAATATGCCTCCGTTGCCCGCATTACCCATGTTGCCCACAATCAGGCGATTTATCCCGGCGACCTGATCGCCAACCCGGTGTATTCACGGGACCTCCATCGGCATTACACGTTTGTGGTTTATGGAGATTTTGATGTCAACGGCAACGGGGTTCCTTCAGCCGCTGGTCGCCGACAGATCGTCCGCATGATCGAGGCATGGGGCGGACGGGTGGTCAACCACCTCACAAGCCAGACCGATTTTGTTGTGCTCGGGTCACCTCCGTCGGCCACCGTTGCGCCGGCAACGCCGTCCGCGGATAATTCGGCTTTGGCGAAAATGCAGAGTGAATCGTTGGCCCGGTACAATTCGCTCCAGACGAGAGCCCAATCGCTGTCGATCCCGGTGCTTGATGCCAATCGTTTCCTGGCGATGGTCGGTTATTACGTACATCCCCTTGAACCGGGCGATTAATCTGACGTTGCCGTGTTTCGCTGTCAATCATTGAAAGATCCGCTGTCCTGCAGCGGATCTTTCTTTTTTCGCCTCAGAAATATTAAGTGAGAAGTGTGCATAAATGAATGCAATCGATACCGCCTTTGTCCCCGGTCGCACGGTACTCTGCCCGTTCATGACCGCCGGCTATCCGTCGCTGGACATGCTCGGTCCGACACTCCTGGCCATACAGGCGGCAGGCGCCGGATGCATTGAACTGGGCATGCCGTTCTCCGACCCCATCGCCGACGGCCCGGTGATTCAGGAAAGTTATTATCGTGCGCTTTCGGCGGGGGCGACGGTCTCCGGCATCCTCAGCGCCGTAATCAGCGCACGCCGGGCGGGACTTACCGTCCCCCTGATGGCGATGACGAGCTTCAGTATTATTTTCAAGATCGGCACGCGTGAGCTGGCCGAGGCGTGCCGCGATGCGGGTTTCAGCGGTATGGTGCTGCCCGATCTGCCGCTGGAGGAGGCCCCGGCGGTGGTTGAGGAGCTTACGCGTGCGGGGCTCAAGGCCGCGCTGCTGGTAGCGCCAACCACCCCTTCGGCCCGGCGGGATCAAATCGTGCGCTGGTGCACCGGATTTGTGTACTATCTTTCGGTCAGTGGAATTACGGGTGAGCGTGCGGCGCTGCCGACAGGCCTGGAAGACAAAATCGCTGACATCAAAAAGGTAACCCCCCGACCGATCTGTGTGGGTTTTGGGATATCGTCACCGGCGCATGTGCGGGCGCTTGTCGGCAAGGCCGACGGCGTCATTGTCGGAAGTGCCTTGGTACGGCGGATGACCGCGGCGGTTCAGGCCGGGACGGACCCGGCGGAGGCTGCCGGACGGTTTGTGGCGGAATTGGCCGCCGGCTTGACTTCCGCGTAGGAGGCCTCCTTGGCGTATTGAATGCATCGGCGGGGTATGGGGACTTAGCCGGTCGCGGGGAGATGAAGTTTCCGAGATCAGTTGTGCAAGTGCTATAATCAGCGTGGTTCATTTTAAAGGTGTGTTTCCTAACCGATGGGCCGGTAGGAGTGTCAATATGACCAGCAGACCGGAATTCTCGCAAGATCCGGACTTGGATCCTTCAGGTGACGGATCGCGGGCGGCGCACGCCGATGCCGAACGAGGACTGGTGCGGTTGGCCCAGTCGGGCGACCGAGAGGCGTTTATGGCGCTGGTTGCCCGGTATCAGCGGCAATGCGCAGCGATTGCACTGCGACTTCTGGATAATCCGCATGATACATCGGATTTGCTCCAGGAATGCTTCTTGCGGGCGTTTGAGCGGATCGGATCGCTCAAGGATGGTGCCCGTTTCGGAAGTTGGCTGATGCGAATCGTCACGAATCGCGGGCTGAATTTCCGACGTGCTCGAAACAAGCGTCGTCTCGTGTCGCTCGATGCGCCGGCGCCGGGACGCGAGTCGAAAGGGGATACGCTCAGCGATGTGGTTGCGGCTGGTTCGGCGCCCGATTTCGCGACGCATTCCAAGGAGTTTCGCGCCGCAATTGACCGGGCCATGAGTAAATTGCCCGATCGGCAGCGGGCGGCACTGGTTCTCTTTACCATCCGCGAATTGCCGCAGAAACAGATCGCGGAAATTCTCGGTTGCTCTGTGGAAGCGGTGAAGTGGTATGTTTTCACTGCACGCCGGGAACTCAGGCGTGAATTGGCGGAGTTTCTGGAAGAATAGGCCGTTGTTATTGCGACGGTTGTGTATCCGCAGTAGGGCGGCCGGTACGCTCCGATTATTGATGCGAAACCTGGTGGCTTATGGATCAGATTGAAATGGAATATCTCATCAGTCGATACGCCGACGGCACTCTCTCGGAGCCGGAACGCCGGAAAGCGATTCAATTGATCGAGTCGAATCCCGAGTGTCGACGCTGTCTTGCCGGTCATAAGCAGGTCAATGAGGTGCTGGCAGACTGGTCGTCCAGAGTACCCATGCTCGATTGGACGACGTTCGACAGCGAATTGGCGAAGAAGATTGACCAGAAGATTCAGGCCGGCAATATGCGGCTCAACCGAATACGTCGCTGGCTGGGTGCAGCGGCCGTGGCCGGTCTGGCGGGATTGATCGGCGCTACGATCTGGCTTGCCCATCCGCCGGCGCGCCGGGATGTGCCGTCATTTTTGCAGCCCGCGGCGGTTCACTCTGCGGGTAAAGTAATTCCTGATAGCAGGGCGGTGTCGATCTCGCTGACACGTTCCAAGCCCGGCGTACCCAAGGCCGTCATTAAATCGGTAACGGTGACGACCCAATCTCTAGGCCGATCCGTACCTCCGACATCTTTGGCATCGAAGAAAGGCTCCAAAAGTGAGGGTGCAATCGTCGGCGGGCTGGGTGTTGCCCCGCCGGAAAAGCAATCCGGGCAGAATGCCGGGATGGCAGACGCCCGCACGGGGCCTGCAGCGGTGAAGTCTTCAGATCGCTGATGAACTGATTTTGCAACGGATCGGAGCTTTTCGTGGTCATAATGAGTTTGGCCTGATACAGCGTAATTTTCCTGAGCGTTCATGTGTGGTTGGGGGGAAATATGGTTATAGGACGTTTTTGATTGTCGTAAATGTGAAGTTATGTGCCAGTTTTTTCCCAGTTCGCCGATAAAAGTTTTTAGGATTTGGTCGGGAGTTGTTACTATGTCTTTCGGCGGTTTGGCGCTCGCGTGGTGCTGAAAGTTTAAGGAGTTAACATGAAGGAATATGAACATCTTAAAAGCCTTGTCGAGCAGTGCGCGGTCGACTTGGAAAAGGCAGAAGGCGGAAACAAAGTGGCCGGAACGCGCGTTCGCAAGACCATGCAGGAAATTCGCCAGACTGCCCAGGCTATTCGCGTAAGAATCCTCGAATTGCGCGCCGGCGATACCCCGTCCCATCAGGAAGCACCGCCGAGTTAATCCCTTTCATCCGCGCTCGATCAATCAATGCGCCGCTTCATCGTTGAGATGAACCCCTTTTCAGTTTGCCACGCAACCGACGAACCGCTGCCGCAGCAGTGGGCATGAGGAATCTGTTTACCTGAAAATCATGCACCTTTGCCAGCACGGCCCGGAACCTATATATTTTCACCCGCCCAGTTGCTCCAGTTGGCCTAAGGCGTCGCGGTGTGGAAGCGCTCGACGGGCAGGGTTGGGCTGCGATTCGATAACATCGGTTTTTATTGGGAATATGCATGGCACCGCCGCTGATTCTGGACTTGAAACACATTGATCTCAACCATGTCGCCTACGACATCGAAGCCATTCGTAAAATTAATCCTCATCGCCATGAGATGGAGCAACTCACTTCCGTCGTCTATGCCGACCCCAATCCCCCCACACTGGTGGGGCTCAAGGAAGTGACGATGGATGAATTCTGGGTTCGCGGGCATATACCGGGTGAACCGATCATGCCCGGCGTCATCATGCTGGAAGCCGCTGCACAGCTCTGCTCCATCGGCCATAAATTGCTCACGCCGCACGAGGGGTTCATGGGTTTCGTGAAGCTGGATGAAGCGCGTTTCCGTGCCACCGTTCGTCCCCCATCGAAGCTGTATCTGATCGCGCGGCTCAAGTCCGTTTCAAGCCGCCGCGTGGTAGCGGATTGTCAGGGCGTCTGCAATGACAATCTGGTATTTGAAGCGATCATTACCGGCATGTTGCTGTGAAACCGGATTCGGATCAGAAATCGGATTCCAGTGCGGTAAAGCCACCGCCCGCTGAAACCGAAATTTTTGACCATCACATTCCCATGGCGCAGACCGCAACTGAAAATGTTCGGCCGCGAGCCGCTGTTTACATGTTTTTGGCGGACGACAAGCCCATATTGCTTGCGACGACGGCCAATCTCAAGCACGCGATTGGGCTGCGCCTCGGTCCTGATCGATCCGAGCACAAAACCGATTATCAAGCCATTACCACGCATGTGAGCTGGCGTTATGTCAACAGTGCGTTTGCTGCCAACTGGTGGTATCTGCTGGCAAGCCGTAAGTATTATGCCGATACGTATCGCACGCTGCTGGCCTGGCGGCCGGCTTGGTATCTGCGGGTGGATTTGGAAAGCGACCGTCACCCCCCGTCGGTTGATGTGCAGAACCGGGCGGCAGGCAGCGAAGGTGTGCTCTTCGGGCCGTTCGCATCGCGGCGGAGCGCCAGCGAGCTTGCCGATTGGATGTTGGAACATTTTGAACTCTGCCGGTACGAGGATATTTTGCGTAAATATCCTCATGGCCAGCCGTGCGCTTATAAGGAGATGGGCAAATGCTCCGCCCCCTGCGACGGGTCAGAGTCGATGGAAGAATACCGCATCCGGGTGCGGCAGGCGATCGAACTGCTTTCGGCTATGGCGCCGCTGACCCGCACCGTGACGCACGTTACGGAGCTGGAGTGGTACAAAATCTGCGAAGATCGGATGAAGCGGGCGGCCGTGGAGATGAATTTCCGGGCGGCGGCCAAGATGAAAACGCAGCTTACATCGTTGGCGGAAAGGTTCGACTCACCCATACGGGGATGGGGTCCGATGGATCAATGGAAATATATGGCGCTTCAGCGCGGCACAACACGCCGCTGGATCGAGCCCTGGATACTCGTGCCCGGGATGTGCACGGCGCTGCCGCCCGTGGAGGCGGCGCGGGTAGCGGCTGACGGGCCGGCGCTGGTACGAGGGTGGATCCAAAGCCTGCATGAAACCTCCATCCCCACCGGGGGCGGGGCTCTTGCGGACGATGTGCCCGCGATGCTCACCTATCATCTCAACCGCTCGCGCGATCCGGGGTTATACTTATCATCCGCCGATCTGATGCACGAAGTCGACGTGGTGCGGTGCATCGAGCAATGGCACGACCGCAGCGATACGGGCGCGGTGATGGAATTTGCCGGCGAAAGTCTGCAACAGCCGGAAAATGGCCCCACTCCATCGCCCGAATCATGATGCAGGTCCGCAAGGTCGGCAGGAAACGGATGGCCTGAGTGAAATCGACCAGGACAAAACCCGATGAAATCAGGCCTGATCCGCTCGCCGGGCAGGATCAGCAGGATGTCAGCGCGTTTATAACCTTTATCGAGACAGAATTGGGGCTCTCCGAAAACACGTCGCTGGCCTACCGTCGCGACTTGATCGATTTTGCCGCCTATCTGGCCGCCCGGAAAACATTATTGCGGCGCAGCGAGGCCTCGGATATTGCCGGTTATCTCCGGCATCTGCAGGTGGATCGGAACATGCAGATTTCCAGCATCATTCGACATTCCATCACGCTCAAGATGTTTTACCGCTATGCCCAGAATCGTAACTGGCGCAGCGATAATCCGACCGAATTCATGGAAACACCGCACGGCTGGAGGCGCTTGCCGGACGTGCTGGGCCGAGTGGAAATTGACGCGCTTCTCAAGGCCGTCAAGCCGGATCATCCCCTGGCCCTGAGAGATCAGGCGATTATTGAATTATTCTACGCCTGCGGTCTGCGGGCATCTGAATTGGCCGATCTTACCATGGAGCAACTGCACTTGGATCTCGGGGTGATCCGCGTACTGGGAAAAGGAAAAAAGGAGCGCATCGTCCCGGTCGGCATCCCCGCTCAGAAGGCGGTGTTGAAATATATTTCAGACTTGCGGCCCCGTCTGCTGGCGGTCAAGGGGCTTGCTTCGAGCCGGGTGTTCGTCAGCCGTTCCGGTCGTCCGATTAATAGAATTGTCCTCTGGCAGCGGTTGGATCAGATTGCCAAAGGGGCGGGCATCCGCGGCGTGCACCCTCACGCCCTGCGGCACACCTTTGCCACACATCTGCTCTCCGGGGGTGCGGATCTGCGCGTGGTACAGGAACTGCTCGGTCATGCCAATATCGCCACCACGCAGATCTACACGCATGTGGATGCGGATCGCCTGCAATCGGTGCACCGCAAACACCATCCGCGGCAGTGATTGCCCTTGAGGTTGGCACAAACTTTACTGGGCAATATCGATGATATGCTTCTGAAAGACGAGCAACCTCCACCGCACAAACGGGGAAATTGCACAATGGAGGCGGGCTTCGCAAGCTCACCATGACATGACCGTATGCAGCGGCTCATCAGCACTGCTGGTCCCCGCTGCCACGGTGTAGGCGCCCGGCGGCACCACCCATGCGTTGGTCGCACTGTCGTAGGTGGCAAATGCCTTCCAATTCAACGACATCGCCACAGTTCGACTTTGCCCGGGCTTGAGTTCCACGCGCTGAATCGGATGTTCCAGCAGCATATTTGACGTAAGTCGTTGTATTACAATTTGTTAAATGTGTTTTTTCGCATTTATGTG
>JBMFVY010000091.1:0-2314 GCA_049965755.1 Phycisphaerae bacterium
GGCTGGCTTCACTGCCGGAATCATCACTATGTCCAACAAATAAAGGAGAAAGCTATGCCGCGCGTGGCGTTTATCACTGTAGCCGGATTTCTAGCTCTGGCAATAATCGGGTGCGCATCGCAGCCGATTTCGAAACCCGTACGCACCAGTCTGGCAAACGGCCAGTCCCATTTTCGTCCAATAGGCCTGGCGATTGATCCTCGGGGAGGAATCCTCGTGACTGATTCGTTTCACAATCGGGTTCTCTGGATGTCCGGCACGGGTCGGATTCTGGCTTCTTGGGGAAGTAGGGGCCGAGCATTGGGACAGTTTCGCCGTCCTCTTGGACTGGCAGTGGATTCATTGAGGGATAGAGTATACGTTGCGGATTATCTCAATGATCGCGTGGACGTGTTCACACTCAGCGGTCGCGTAGTGGCGGAATGGCCCGTAGGCAGCGAGCGGCACTTTGCCGGGCCCGATGCTGTAGCCGTAGGCCGGAGCGGAGACATTTACGTTATAGAGTTCAATGCCTGCCGCGTTCTGAAATTGGATCCGGACGGGCGGCGGCTTTCTGTCTGGGGCCATAAGGGGCACGGGCGGGCCGGGCTGTACTATCCAACACATGTCTGCACTGGGCCTCTTGGCAATATCTGGGTTTCGGATTCTTACAACAGTAGGATCAAAGAATACACAATACGCGGCAAGTTAATCCGCGTGATTGGCGGTTGGGGCCAGGGGGCAGGAGAGTTCGATGTTGTCGATGGTATTGCTTTTGATTCCGCAGGTTACCTCTGGGCGACGGACTTTTTCAACAGTCGGTTGCAGCGCATTAATGTCATATCGCCCTCTGCCTCGAAACAAATATTCACCTGGTACGGTCCGGGCGGTGCATTGGGATATCTGCTGTACCCGGTGGATGTAGTTTACAGCCGAACAAAAAAAAATCTTTATGTAGTGGATTTCGGAAACGACCGAATTCTGCGAATAGGGCTAAGCCGGAAAGATAACGGATCCCTAAAGGTCAAAGTTTTAGGAGTCATCAAATGAGATATGCGTATTGTTCGTGGCAGACAAAGGCGCTGGTTGCCCTGGTTATTCTGATGACTGCGCCCATGACCACCTACCGTCGAGCTTTCGGCATTGGACTGAATACAAATGTGGCACTAACCGCTCCCCAAGGAGGTAGCATTGTGCGTATTCAATCGCGAATTAGCCGTTTGACACCGGACGTCTCCGGCGTATACCCACGGGCGTACGTGGATATAACCGAAGCCACGTTTGCGTATGGAGTTGCTGAAAACGTGGAGTTGATAGGGACGGTTCCGGTTGTGAATCGGGAAATTGACTTTCCAGGCCACGGAACCCAAAGCGACACTGGGGTTGGGGACATCCCTATTTTGGCCGAGTGGCGATTTTACCAACACGATGAACCGGGCAAAACAACGCGGTGGGCGATGATCACCGGGTTGGCAATACCGAGCTTTAACGCGCCTTTCTCAAGCCGCAGTTTTAACCCGATCATCGGTACGGTCTGGACCCATCAGGAAAGGACCTGGGAGATTGATCTCGATACGGTCTATCAGGATAACACTGGCAGCGGGGTAAATCGTGTCGGTCGATGGGAATCGGACGCCGCATACACCCAATTATTGTGGCGTGGTCGCACGCCAAGCATAGGTCCATGGGGGCTTTACGGGGTCGCGGAGCTAAATGGAAATTATTACACCGACGGAAGCTCACAGGTGTTCGCATCGCCCGGCGTGGAGTTTATCACTCCACGGTGGATACTCGAAGCGGGAATGCAGTTGCCCATCTATTCGAGGATACGTTTGCCGTTATTTGAAACCAATTATACTTTCATATTGGGGCTGCAGTTTCAGTTTTAGTTCCCAGCCTCCTGCCGAGGTTTCTGTTCCGCTGGGCGATCCGCACCGCTCATCGGCTGGCCAACCCGACTGCTGCCACTAACTGACTCGAAGTAGAGATTGCGGTGCCTTTGTCCCAGTTGTGGCCGTACCAGTGCATGTGGTGGGGATGGCCCGCATTGCCGTCCGAATCAGGGCTGATTTATGCCCAACGTGGAAGCCATTTATCCGCTAATTAGGCGTGAATGCGTCGCCCCAATGAACATTTTGGGCGGCACGTTGGTTTTGAGTCCATGACTTCTGGTGCGCCGCCGAAGTGTGGTTTGGCTCGGTACGTAATGTGCCACAGTTTTGGGGTACGGTGCCCGATTGGCATCCGCCTGATAATCCCACGACAGCACACCCCAGCACCATGGCGGCCACAGCAGTTCGGTTGAACCTTGAGTGTTCCATAGCGAACCTCCTTC
>JBMFVY010000091.1:2412-10105 GCA_049965755.1 Phycisphaerae bacterium
TGTTCTCGATGCGATTGATTCATTAGATCCCGTCTTTCGGGAGGTCATAATTCTATCAGCGCTGGGGGGGCTGAGCTACCAGGAGTTGGCCGAGCTGCTTAGCTGCCCCATCGGTACCGTTATGTCGCGCATGTGCAGGGCGCGACGGGAGCTGCGCCAAAAATTGTGGTCATTTGCACCGGGAACCAAGCATTGTCCGGAGAACATACTATGAGATGCAGCGAAGCTGGCAAGTTGCTGATTGCGTTTTTAGACAATGAACTAGATTCGGCGACCAGCTTAGAGGTCCAATTGCACCTGGAATCCTGCGCTCTTTGTGCGCGGGAAGCGCAGATTGAAAAAGAAATTACCGCCGCAATGCGGAGGGCCGCGAATAATACACTTGAGTCCGTCGGGCCAGTGGAAGCTAGACGGCACAACGATCGAGCGGCAGGCGTATCAGGCCGATTTTCATTCTTTGCTGGTTCATTGATGGGAAACAAAACAATTTTTACAGGCCTGGCGGCCGGGCTTGCGGTACTGTTGCTTGCTTCCGCTGCCTATTTTATAGGGCAACATCGTGGTGCTGGCTTCAGTGATTTAATCGTCGCGGATTTTGACCGCTCTCAACATATCATTCCGGCTGTGGACGTCGCGTCCGGAGACCCCGGCATCGTCGGTCACTGGTTGCGTGTTCATACGAAGATACCCGTCGCGTTACCGCGCCTTGTGCAGTCGCAATGGAGGCTCTTGGGAGGCCATATTTGCCGACTTCATGGGAGGACCGCCGCAGAAGCTGTTTACAAGAATCACGGTGCCGTGGCGGCACTGCTGGTCATGCCTAATACCACCCGAAGACGTCTCGGACTAAGCCAGTCGAAAATCTCATCCCTCGGCTTCTGGCAAGACCGATGCAAGGGAGAGAATCTGGTAGTCCAGCAGCATGGCACTGTCACCTATCTTGCTGTATCAACCCTGCCGGGAAGAGCGCTGATGTCCCTTATCCGAGAGGGGCACAACCAGGGGGGCGGATTCAGGTGAGCCTGTCGCACGGTCAGCTCGTCGAGGCACTGGTTACTTTCCTAGGAGCCAACGGATGTGGTTAGTCAGCAAAGCGCTGAAAAACAGTTATTTGATCATAGCGTTAGCATCAGTCGTGGTGGTCTTCGGCATCATGTCGCTCAGGCGGATTCCCGTTGATATTCTGCCGCAATTCAAGACCCCGGCGGTACAGATACTCACGCTGTACCCCGGAATGCCGGCCAAGGTGATGGAGGGAGATATCACCAACCGCATTGAGCGATGGACCGGACAGGCTAATGGGATTGTCCGGCAGGAATCGCGGAGCATGGTCGGTGTGTCAATTGTGCGGGATTACTTCGGGCCAAATGTGGACCCTAATGCCGCACTCTCTCAAGTAAGTGCGTTGGCCAGCAGCGACCTGTACTACCTTCCTCCGGGAACCGTTCCCCCCATGGTCATGCCGTACGATCCCACGGCCAGTATCCCACTGGCGCTGTTGACGGTATACAGCCGGAAGTACGACCAAAAAAAGCTCTATGACATCGCTTATTTTCAGCTTCGCAACCGGCTCCAGGGAATCGCCGGGGTTGTTGCCCCCGCAGTTTACGGCGGCAAGATCAGGCGCATACTGGCATACGTGAACCGATTGAAACTTCAGGCACGGGGACTTTCGCCTATGAGCGCGGTCCGCGCGATCCAGCGATCCAACACGCTGATTCCAACAGGTGAGGCACAATTCGGTTCACTGGACTATCAAATAAATGCCAACGGCATGTTCCGGAAGGTCGCCGGAATGAACAACATCCCCATTAAGCGGGACGGGCAGTCCACGGTATTTATGAAAAACATCGGACAGGTGCGCGACAGCAGTGAGATTCAGACGAATCTCGTGCGTGTCAATGGTCGGAAAGAGGTTTACATTCCAATTTACCGCCAGCCGGGATCGAACACCATTGCCATAGTCAATGGCATCAAGTCAATGCTGGCACCCATAGAGCGCCGCCTTCCAAAGGGGATTCATTTAGCGATTACTTTTGATCAGTCCTCGTACGTTAAAGGGGCGATAGGGAATCTCTCCGAAGAGGTGATAATTGGCGGCGGCTTGGCGATTCTAGTAGTGCTGATTTTTCTTGGAAGTTTTCGATCAACGCTCATAATCGCGGTTTCGCTTCCTCTTTCCATCGCGTTTGCTGTGGCCGGACTTTATTTTACGGACAACAGTATAAATTTGATGACATTGGGAGGATTGGGACTGGTGTTGGGGCGGCTTATTGATGACGCAATCGTGGTGTTGGAAAATACACATCGGCATCTTGAGATGGGTAAAACGCCGTACCATGCCGCCACCGATGCGGCCGGGGAGGTGGCGATGCCCGTGCTGGCAGCTACAATGGCTACCATCGCGGTGTTCCTTCCGGTGGTGTTTCTCACGGGGATAGGACGGTACCTCTTTGAACCCCTGGCGCTTACGGTAGCCTGCGCCATTATCGCCTCCTATCTTTGTGCAATGACCGTTGTACCGGTGCTTGGAGCGTGGTTGTTGCCGAAACACCTGCCAAAGCTGCACGATGGGGACGGTTCCCGGAAGAATGTCGGCTTGCGATTCGGCCGCTGGCTCTCGGGGATAACCGGAGAATACGTGAATTGGGCGATCCGTTACCGCTGGGGTGTAGTTGCGGCGGTAGCGCTGCTATTTTTCGGATCACTGGCCCTCTACACACGCATTGGCGAGGAATTATTTCCGTACACGGATGTTGGGCAGTTCACGATCCGGATTCACGCGCCATCCGGCACCGGCCTTCCGCAAACAGACTTGCTCGTTCAGCGTGTTGCGGTGGCCGTCCGTAAAATCATTCCCGCGAACCAGCTTAAGATGGTAATCTCTAACACGGGCGTACTTTCCGATTGGCCTGCCGCGTATACGCCCAATGCAGGGGTAATGGACGCCTTCATGCTCGTGCAACTCCGGACAGGGCACCGCGTCGGCACACGCACTTATGTCGGGCAATTACGAGCAGCTCTGCCGCAATTATTTCCGGGGATACAGTTTTCCTTCCAGACCGGTGGCATGCTTTCAGCCGCACTGAACCAAGGGAGGCCCAGCCCGATAGACATTCGAATTATCGGCAATAAACTTCACGTCGCGTATCGGTTGGCACGGAAGATCCAACTGGCGGCGGAACAGGTGCCCGGTGCGGTGGGGGTGCACATCCAACAGCACCTGAATTATCCGCAGATTAACATTCACATCAGTCGTACCCGCTTGGCATACCTCGGACTCGATGAGAAAGGCGTTGTTGAGAATGTGGAGACCGCTTTGAACAGTTCCATTGCCTTCGATCCCGCATTCTGGATCGATCACAGTAACGGAAACCATTATTTTTTGGGCGTGCAGTACCCGCCCTCTCATATCCTATCATTGGCGACCATAGAAAATATCCCCGTTACGGGGAGTGATCAGCACGACCCGGTACCGCTGCGCAACATTGCTACGTTTTCGCGAGGCACCGTTCCTGCGGAAATTGACCATTACGATATTAACCGGGTGGTGGACGTGCTGGTAAACGTCAGTGGTATGCCTCTTAATGTGGTAGCGGCCGGCGTGCGGCGCCAGGTTGACCGGGTTCGTGTGCGGATGGAGCGAGCTGACAATGCGGCGATGGCGGCGGGACGCAGCGAGCCGTGGCGGGGTTATACGATTTCTCTCGGAGGCGAAATTAAGAGCATGGCGTCGTCTTTCGCCAGCCTGCGTGTTGGATTGGTGCTGGCAACACTCCTGGTCTATCTCCTGTTGGTGGCACAGTTCCGGTCATTTCTGGATCCCTTGATCGTAATGGTTGCGGTTCCTCTCGGTTTTATAGGCGTGTTATGGATGCTATATCTGAGCGGGACCACGTTAAATGTGGAGTCATTCCTGGGCACGATCTTCATGGTGGGAATCGCCGTCTCAAATTCGGTTTTGCTTGTTGAGTTTGCGAATCGCTCAATGGCTGAAAAAAATCTATCCAGCGGCGACGCGGCCGTCGAGGCGGTGAAGATACGGCTGCGGCCGATTTTAATGACGTCCCTCGCTGCCATCATCGGATTGGCCCCGATGGCAATTGGATTCGGCCACGCCGCCCAGGCCAGCGTGCCGTTGGCGCGTGCCGTTGTAGGCGGCCTTGTGGCTTCAACATTCCTCGTGTTGATATTCGTCCCGATCCTCTACACGTTTGTCAAACCGGCACGCGGCACCGGCGATAACAGGTGATATATGGAGAACACTATTGTGAAAACTTGGATGCGCTGGACAACAATATTTTTAACAGCTCTGGTTGGCCTGCTCGGCTTTCTACTCACCAGTTATGGACGGAGCCATGTAGAGCAAACTCCGCTTTCGGCGCTTGCGCCTTATGTAAAAACCATGACGCTGCGTCCTGTGGCCATGCTACGCACCCTTCGCACCCCTGGAACAATTCGTGCGTGGTATAAAGTCGCGATTGCAGCCAACATCTCTGGATACATCGGCATGGTAGCGGTCGAAAACGGTACGCTTGTAAAGAAGGGAGAACTGCTTGCCACGATTCAAAATCCAGAAGTGGCCAGCGAGGTGGCAGCGGCGACGGCGATGTCCGGTGTGGCTAAGGCTAATATTCAGGTGGCGGTGATGGCCGCAGCCCAGGCCCGCCAACATCTCGCGATGGCGCAATCGCAGCTTT
This sequence comes from Phycisphaerae bacterium, assembly GCA_049965755.1. Taxonomy (GTDB): domain Bacteria; phylum Planctomycetota; class Phycisphaerae; order WQYP01; family WQYP01; genus JAJZGD01. Next base: position 7,113 of record JBMFVY010000091.1, read on the forward strand.
CTGGATATGTGTCTACGCTGCGGCTGGCCAGAATTGAATTTAGGCGTGAGCGGCGGCTTGCCTCGGGCAGGGTGGTCAGTCAGCAGAGCTTGGAGCAGGCGACGAACCAGTTGGAAGTGGCGGAATCGAACGTGGCTAACGGGAAGGCGGAGGCGGCGGGGGATGCCGTTGGAATAGAGAAGGCTGTTGCCGATGTGACGGCCGCCAAAGCCAGGTATTTGGCATCTCTCGCCCGCCTGGATGAAGTTAGCGCCTTAGAATCGTATACCCGCGTTGTGGCACCATTTTCGGGCGTCATAACGCGGCGCATGGTGGATCCTGGTGCCTTCGTGGCTCCCGCAGTCGGCAACAGTACGGCCAGGATACTCTTTACGATGGAACAGATTAAACGCGTGCGAATGTTTGTCTCCGTTCCTGAATCGGATGTTCGGTGGGTTCATCCGGGGGCACCGGTGGTCATCCACCCATTTGGCCTGCCCGGCAGCGCAATTCACGCCGTTGTGTCAAACATTGCTCAATCGCTGAAACTCTCCACGCGGACCATGCGTTGCGAAATAGACGTTGCGAATCCCGATGGCACATTGTATGGCGGCATGTACGCGACAGTGGATATCATAGAACAGACAATCAACGCCGTAGCAATTCCCGCGGGTGCACTGGTCGTCCGGGGTGGAAAAGATTTCGTCTTTGTGGTTCGTCAGCAACATGCGATTCTGGTCCCGGTTCAGACGGGGTTGGACGATGGAATCCATATTCAGATAACGCAGGGGCTAAATCAGGGTGACCGTATTGTCGTGGCAGGACAGGGGCAACTTGTCGGAGGCATGCTCGTAAAGGCGGCGCCTTTGGCGAAAGGTTCATAATATATTTATGTGTGCGTTGGGACGGTCTGACTTACAGAAAAGCATAACTATGAAGAATAATTCAGCATTTTGGCGGATCGTGCAGGTAGTTGGCTTTGCTCCGATGTTGACGATGACTGCCTGCTCTCTGCATACGGCAGGCAACCAGCAAATGGCACCGAGACTTAATCCAAGCACTCAGCTTAATCTGGCAGGGGTGCCATTGAGTACCAGACTCGTGCATCCTATGTACCGGCGGTTACTGCCGATTAACTTGAGTGCGGTTATCCGGATTGCGGAGGCGAACAATGTCGACGTGAAAAAAGCTCGGCAAGAAGTTCGGCTCATGCACGGACATTACGCGTCGGCCATCGGTGCGGCGCTTCCGGTCCTGGCCCCGGCCGCGATATTCGACTTTAATCAAGGAGCGGCGAGGGCTACGCAGGGGCAGTTGGTCACCGCCGACTTCACTGCACTAACGCCGGCGGCGGCCGTACAATGGATTATTAATCCCGGTCAGGTTATCTACAACATCGTTGCGGCCAAAAAGCGCTGCACCGCGGCCAAAGCTGTCGCTCGCGGCAGTCTTGAGCATACCTTGAGCCGGGCTGCCGATAAGTACTACGCATTGATCCTGGATCAGGTAGGGATCGCCGTGGCTTTCCGCGAACGGCGCGAAGCGGAAGAGCTTGTCGCGGCGGCCAAACTGCGATTGCAAACCGGAGCCGGCATTCCTGTGGACGTAGATCGTGCCGAGGCGGCTTTTTCTGCCGCACGGGAGAGCTTGCTCTCCAGCTTGCACCAGTTTAATCACGATTCTGTGTCGCTGGCGATGATGCTGCAGATCAATCCCGATATCACGCTGGTGCCAAATAAGAAGACTCTTGAACCCATCGTTTTGATACGTGGCAATATCCCGGTAGGGACACTAATGCGTGTAGCCATCGCCTGGCGACCGGTACTTAAGCAGGTACGGGACTTGGCCGCCGCTGCTGGTGCCGCAAAATCTGCGGCCATCTGGGGCGATCTTGGCCCTGCAGCTACCGCCGGTTACCAGGCCGGTGGAATGGCCAGTCGCTCCGCCGGGCAGGCGGATGGGTTAAGGCCCTTTCAAGACGGTAGCATTGGTGCCGGGTGGCAGTTAGGATTCTCGACATTCGGAGATATCGAGTCTGCTGATGCCGCAAAAAAAATCGCCATTTTGAATGCCCGGCAAGCGCTTGAGCGTGTTCAGTCACAGGTCGTCAATGCAATGCAGGATCGTGACCTGGCTGAAAAATCCGTACCAATTGCTCGACAAGAGCTGACTGCTTCCGAGAGGGCGTATAAGCGGCTCAAGACGATGTATATGGCCGGTGCGGCGAACCAACTTGAGGTACTTCAATCGCAAGGATTGCTGGTTGATGCCCGGCTGTTTTACGCGCGTGCAATTACACACTACGAGCAGTCCCAGATTAACTTGCTAACCGCAGTAGGCCTTATAGACGCGCATACTTTGGAACCACTCTGGCGCGAAGACATGGCCGCACGGTCAGACAGTAAATAATCTGCGGGTATTGGAGAGGTGCCTCGTGGGACGGTGAGGGTAATTCCGGTGTGCCCCCAATTCCGCGATCGACGTCCGGCAAACGGTATTCCGCCGACTGCGGCGCCAGCTGGCGGTGGACATCGTTATGACTGCCCGCCGATAATACCGTTAAAATCATCTTATAAAAATAATTGTATCTGCACTTGACCTTGCACTATGGTGCAAGGTGTAGACTGATGCCTGTGAGCTTGGCCTATGCCAAACGCAGAGCGGCCGGCGCGGCGAAATGTTGTTGAAAGGATACATTATGCACGAGACATCAACTCTTCATGCCTGCTGTAATCATACCGGCCAATCCACGCGTGCCGACTTGTTTATTGTCGGCGGTGGATCAGCGGCCTTCGCCGCCGCCACCCGCGCAGTGGAACTTGGTGCAAAGCGGGTTGTTATAGCCAACGACCGATTGCCCATAGGAGGCACTTGTGTCAACGTGGGTTGCGTGCCATCAAAAACCCTTATTCGCGCCGCCGAAAGTGTGCACCGCAGCCAGCACCCCGCATTTGCGGGAATAGAGACCACGGGACGTGTGGCTGATTTTGCCTCCATTATGGCGGAGAAAGACC
>JBMFVY010000092.1:0-10055 GCA_049965755.1 Phycisphaerae bacterium
TCTGGTGTAAAGCGATTTACACAAACTCGGCCCGACACGTCGCCATGCGGAAATGCCAACATCGCAACCGGCTCCGTGGCTACTCGGTGCGGTTGAAACTGCTGATTTGTTAATGTATAATCCCGCTGCAATTGAGCCGTTTTCCGCCGCCGCTAGAAATGATTTCAAAATTTCTTTTGGATGGAGTTTGGTGATGCCCGCGCCTCGCCTCGAATTAAATCATGTGAGTGTCGAAAATTTGCTGGGCGATTACGAATGCGGACGCCTCGCTGTCCCCGAGTTCCAGAGAGAATACGTGTGGAAAAAGAGTAAGGCCCCGCGGCTCTTAGACTCCCTTTACCGGGGTTACCCGATCTCATCGATTTTGCTCTGGGAGGCTGCGGATGCGCACGTCCGCCCAAGGCGCGACAACCCACGGGCAGCCGGCGCCCCGACCGTCAAATGGCTAATCGACGGCCAACAAAGGGTGATGACACTGCACCGCATTAGGTCAGGCGAGATCGAGGTGCTCTTCAACCCGGCTGACGGCGGCCAGTTCAGCCTGGAGAACGCTGCCAACAGGAATAACCCGCGCTGGATATCGGTGCGCTCTCTCTGGGATCGAGATTCTTTTAGGGCGATCGTCACCGATCATGCCGGGGCGGCCGCCGAGGCAGTCGAAAGGGTGCACAAGATATTGGACTACCGCATGCCGTTCGTCAGCATGTGCGGCCACAGCTTCCGCGACGCCGTTGAGGCGTTCAAGAGAATAAACACACACGGCATTCGCCTAGGGAGCGACGACATCCAGAGTGCGGAGATCGCGGCAAAGCATACTGGGTTCATCGCAGACAAGGTCCTGCCCTTTTTGAGGGAGATACACCAAGAAGGATTTGATAGGCTCAATATCATGCACCTTTTCCGCATATGTGCTTCCGTCGCGATCCCTGACGAGCGTGCCAGGACGCCCCTGCATGCAATCGAAAGGAAAGCGATGGAGCAGGCGTGGAAAAAGACGGAGAAGGCAACCAGGCGTGCACTCGGCGAGCTTCGCAAATGCCTCGGCATGAGAAATATGGCAGTCCTCTGGACGGGTGCGCTCCTCGTGCCGCCGATTGCAATCCTCGCGAGGGACGGAGCCGAAGCGAACTGCGATTTGAGTGAGGTTATTGGCTGGATGTCGCTCGCAGCGTTGCGGCACCGATACACCGGCGCCACCGACACAGCATTAAGGCAAGACCTAAAGGCATGCCGGACCACTGATCCCGTCGGGGCTCTTTTGAGAAATCTGCGTGAAGCCCAAAAACATGGGAGGCTCTGCGCATCGGCCGATGATTTCCGTGCGGGCATAAGCGATCGGGGGGTCCTGTTCGCGGCGTACGTCGCGTGCCACCGGCGCGGTATGAAAAGCTTTGGAGGGGGGAGCGTAGGCCACCAAAAGGGTGTCCACCGACACCACATTCTGCCCCGAAGGCAATTCGATGAGGGATCACGCTCGAGATCGGACATCGTCGCGAACATCGCTTTTGTCCTAGAGGAAGACAACCTCAAGATCGGACCCGAGCCACCGGAGCGGTATCTCCCGAGAATCAAGGCTGAGGTGCTCGAGTCGCAGTGCGTACCCCTCCAGCAGGAGCTCTGGAAAATCGAGCGGGCCGAGGATTTTTGGGCGGCGCGCCGGGAGCTCTTGGCGGCCGCGTTCAATGAGTTCGTTCGGGAGGCGCTCCCCAACCGGAATAGCCTCTGAGCCCCCCATTTCGGGTGGCATTTTACTTCCTTGTTTTTTGAAGTGCAGTGCATATCCGATTAAACTCCCAAGCCTGCGGCTCGACGGCAGAGGATTCCGTAAAGCGCGATCGGGCGACGGTTTGCCATCCGGCCGGCGCGAAGATTTTCGCAGTCGCCGACGTTGACCGCGTGCGGTTGGCGATACGTACTACCTTATTTGGGGATTTTGCATGGCGATTCCCGGCCCCCACTTACCGGTCCTGAGATTCTGCGGTTTACTGGCTGGCAGCACCGATCAGCTTGCCGCCGCCCGCCATGAGCTTTCCCAATGGTACGGGCCGATCCATCATGCGACCGAACCAATCGAATTTAACTTCACTGAATATTACACACCCGAAATGGGGCCCAAACTGCTGCGGCAATGGGTACGCTTCAGCACGCTCTTTGCGCCGGATCAACTCGCCCGGTGCAAGCTCGAGACCAATATGTCTGAAATCCTGCTGGCCCGGCAACTCGATTCCGGTGTGCCGCGACCGGTGAATATTGATCCCGGATATGTCACCCGCAGCAAGGTGGTGCTGGCATCGACCAAGGATCACGGGCATCGCATTTACCTGGAGCAGGGGATTTACGCCGAGGTGACGCTGCACTGGACGGCGGCGGGATGGGGATTCTCGTCGTGGACCTATGCGGACCATAAGACCCCCACCGCGATTAAATTTTTCACGCAGTCTCGGCAGTATTATTTCCGGCAGTTGCAGCTTACCATGGCGATACCCAACACCGAGAAGCTGGAGAGCCCGGCGACGGCTGAGCCTGATGAAATGAAGGGAAGCAGAATTGATTGAGATCGGCGCACTGGTTCTGGCGGCGGCCTTTGCGCTGAGCCTCATCGGCACGGCGCTGGTGCGACGCGTGTCCGGGCGGTTGGGCCTCATCGACATGCCCGGCCGGCGCAAGGTGCATGATACGCCGATTGCCCGCAGCGGCGGAATCGCCATCTTCTGGGCCATGGGCCTGCCGATGATCATCGGCTACGCGGGCACTTATCTCCTGCAGACGCACGCGGTGCGGCATATGCTGCCGCCGTCGATTGTTAAATATATTCCCGGCGTGCTCTTTGACCGGCCGCTGATGCTGATCCTTTTTTTGGCGACGCTGGGGATCCATCTGCTGGGGCTTCTGGATGACAAGATAACGCTTTCAGCGGTGCCGAAACTGCTGGGGCAGCTATTTTGTGCGGGGCTGCTGGTGGGGTTGGGGGAGATGGTTGAACCGGGCGGCTTTCGCATTCTGACCATGCTGGATCAGATGGTGCCCGGCGGGTTCTGGCTCTCGGCTCTGATCAGCGTGCTTTGGATTGTTCTGCTGACCAACGCCTTTAATTTCATGGATAACATGGACGGGCTCTCGGCGGGCGTGGCGATTATCTGTGCCGCGATGTTTTTCGTTGCCGCCCTGATCCACCATCAATTTTTTATTGCCGGTCTGCTGCTGCTGTATATCGGTGCGGCGGGCGGGTTTCTGGTGTTTAACTTTCCGCCGGCAAGCATCTTCATGGGGGATGGGGGAAGCATGGTGCTGGGGTTTTTTCTCGGGGCGCTGACCATCCGCACCACGTTTTACTCCGGCCAGGGGCGGTGGTACACGCTGCTGATGCCGCTGATTGTTACCGCCATTCCAATCTATGATCTGCTGGTGGTATCGATTGTGCGGCTGCGGCGCGGGCGCAGTCCGATGCAGGGGGACACCAATCATTTTTCGCACCGGCTTACACGGCACGGCTTCAGCAAAAAGGGGGCCGTCATGGTGATCTATGCCGCGTCGCTGGCGTGCGGACTCTCCGCCCCCCTGCTGGCCTTGGTCAGCAGCACGGCTGCGATTCTGGTGGGTCTCCAGACGCTGGCGATTCTGATCATCATTGCGGTGCTGGAGCGGGTGGGGGAACATACCCAATGAACACGCCGACACGAACCTATCTGGCCCGCGCCGCACTGGCGGTGCTGCTGCTGGTGCTCTGCTGCCGGATGACCATCAATGAGGGGATTGACGACGGCTTTATCGGCACGCTTTCCACGCAACTCTCCGGCTTGCCGCCAGCGGTGGAAGTGACCTGTGCGGCGGCCATGGTGCTGCTGTGCGCGGGGATCGGGCTGCTGGTGGAAACGCCACGCCGGTGGTGGCAATGGGCGTCACTCTCTGGAATAACCGCGCTGTCGGCTTTGGCGTTTGCTGATTCAATTCCGGCGGCCAACCATTTTGCGGCTCTGGTAGGGGCGTGTGATTTTTCCATGAATCTGCTCGCCGGCTGGACGATTGCGCTGCTGTGCACCACACCCAACCGCCGGGCGCTGGCCATCAGTGTGCTGGCGTCTCTTGGGGCGGTGCTGGCGTTTAAGGGATTGTATCAGCATTACGTTGAAATACCGCAGACGGTCAACCAGTTCACCCGGCATCCGAACCGCTGGCTGGCCAGCATCGGCATCCGGCCGGGAAGTTCGGCGGTGCGGCTCTTTATCTCGCGCCTCAAGAGCCGGGAAGTTACCGGATTCGGGTCGGATAATGATCAGTTCGGCGAGGCACTGATCCCGCTGATTTTGCTGAGCCTGATGCTTTCACTCGCGTGGTGGTGGTGGCGGAAACCGGCGGCAGACCGGGTTGAAACGCGCAAAGCCTCCCGGCATCGCGGGGGGCGGGAATCGGCGGCGGATGCGGCCCAGACCACGTTGATCATGGGGTGCGTGTGGAGTGCACTGGTGCTTGTGGGCTTGGGGCTGGTTCTGTGCTTTACGTGCAGCAAGGGTTCGATTGCGGCGACGGTATTGTGCATCATCGCCATGCTGGTCGGTTTGGCGCTCTCACCGCAGATCGGGCGTATCCGCTATCGGCTTTTCGCGCTGCTGGTGATGGAGGCGGCAGTGGGAGCGGCCGCGCTTATCGCCTGCGGTCTTGCGGTTCACGGCCTGCCGACCAAAGACCTGCTGTTTCGGTGGGAATACTGGAACGGGGCGGTGGGAATCATCATTCATCATATCTGGCACGGGGTGGGGCTGAATAATTTCGGCTATTACTACACGCGGTACAAATGGCCCAGTGCGCCGGAGGATGTGAAAGATCCGCACAATGTGCTGGTGCGAATCGCATCGGGACTGGGCCTGCCCGCGGCTATTATTTTCACATTGCTGCTGGGGTTGGTGTTTTATCTGATCTTCCGTCCGCCGACCGGAGGGCAGACGGGCAGTCGCACGCCGCCGATCCTGGCGATTGTCGGTTTTGTCGCCGCCTGGTGGATGTGCGATGATCTGAGCAGGATGGTGGGGGCGGGCAAGGCGATTCCGTATATTCTGGAATTTTCCATTCTCTATGCGGCGGTAGCGATCATCGGTCTGGCGGTGGTGTGCCAACTTCTCTCGTGCATGACGCCGGAATATCGGCGAAAAATTGAAATTGCATTGGCTCTCGGGGCCGGCGGGATGCTGCTGTACGATCAGATCAATCTGGCGCTGGTGACCGGCAGCGTCGCGATGCTGTTCTGGGCGGTATTGGGGATGGCCCAGCCGCTGGATTCTCCGGCTCCTGAGGAAGAAAGCAGCAGTATGGGCGGGGACGGCGGGGTGGATCGGCGAGGGACCATTGCGGCACGCCTGTGGGGCGGTGGGTTTGCGGCTGCGTCGTTGGCGCTGGTGGTGGGTGTGATTACACCGATGGTGACGGGCCGCCTCGTCTGGGACACGATGGCTTGGGCGCAGGATTACCGCATCGACATCAGCCATGGGCGGATGCATCACGCCCTGGAGGATGTGAATCATATATTGTTGTATGACCGACGTTCGCAGGCGTGGCTGGAGAGAAAAATAAGCGTGATGGAGGAGTTGGGTGAGAATCCGCGAGCTGCCACCCTGCGCCTGCTGCACCTGAACACCACCGACGCCCGGGTGCGGATCCCGCCGGCGATGACGCCGGCGAGCGGCCTGACGCTGCCGGAGCGGATCGCGGAGTTGAAACTGGCCGTCCGTTTGAATAATGATTTGCCGAAAACGGAGGTAACGCGGATTTCGCCGCGGCACATCGCGGCCATCGAGGAAATGATTAAGAATCTGGAATCGCAGTTGAAGCAGAAGCCCGGATGAGGGGCGGCGCCGCGATGCACGAAGGCGGAGCAGGAATCCTTTTCGACCCGCGCGGGCGTTTGGGGAACGAATACCGGACGGAGGGATGGCGTAGGCCGAACAGCTTATGACCCGAGGATGGAACTTAATGCCTTGAGCGCACGATCAAGCGTATCGGGTTTGATCGGTATCCGCATATAAGATTCGCCCGTAGCGGCGTCACGCTCGATGCGGGGAGTGGATACGGAAGCCGGATCGGCCCGCGGGCGCGGCGCATCGGCTGAGCGATCCTGTCGTGCCTGCGTAGCGAGCTGCTGGAGCAGATTGAGGCCCACCTCGAGCAGCGCATCGAGTTTTTGATGTGTGTCGTGGGAAGCGATCGTGCCGTGGGTCACGGTTCCCACATCATCGTCTGCCGCAGAAAGCCCGGCGTCATCAGCAGGCGAGATTGAAGCGGCCTCTTGAGCCGACGGATCGGAGGAGGCAGCGGGATCAGCGGAACCGGCAGCGGGCTGGGCCGCTGGCGGCGCGACGGCGGCATCGGACGGTTCAAGATGGTCGCGCTGCAGATCGGTGTTGGCGGTGACTTTCTCGACCGTTTCAATAATCTGCTTGAGATTGGATTCGGTACGTCGCACAACGGCCATCTCACCGTCGAGTGCGCCGGCAAAGAGCGATTTTTTGAATTTCAATACCGAGAGCATCCCCTCTTCAATAGTCCCGCGTGCGACAAAATTAATAACCCTGACCGGCTGTCGCTGGCCCATGCGGTGGACGCGGCCGATTCGCTGTTCCAGCACAGCCGGGTTCCATGGGAGGTCCATATTCACGACGATGGAGGCCGCGTGCTGGAGATTCAGCCCCACGCCGCCGGCATCGGTGGAGAGAAACACCCGGCAATCGGGATCGTCGCGGAATCGGCTCACCAGAGCGCCGCGCTGTTCGCCCGGAACACCGCCGTGGAATAATACATAGTTCCACGGTCGTTTGCTGAGGCGGCGTGTGATCAGTTCGTGCATTTTGAGCCACTGGCTGAAGATGACAACTTTCTGGCCCGGTGTTTCAAGGCATTCGTCCAGCAGGGTGATGAGTTCATCGGCCTTAAAGCCGAAATCCGTCGCGTGGTCCACCAGCCAGGTGCTGTCGCAGCTCATCCGCATGTTTTGAAGGCCGATCATCAGTTTTCGCCGCTCGACTTCAGTAAGAAAGTGCGTTTGGCGCCACTTGCTCGCGATTCGGGCCACCAATTCGCGATTTTCTTCGTGCAGTTGTGCCTGCTCGGGAGTCATCGGCACAAAAAACGTTTTGTCGATGCGTTCCGGGAGTTCCTTGAGCACGGTGTCCTTTTTGCGTCGGAGCAATATGGGGGCAAGGGTGCGGCCGATCTCGTCGAGATGTTGGTAGCCGTAGACACGCCCGGTTTGGCCATCGTGAAGCTGATGCCGATGGAGAAATTGGTACGTGGGGCCGAAGCGGTGCATATCAATAAACTGCACGACGGAAAGAAGCTCCTCCAAGCGGTTTTCGAGCGGGGTGCCGGTAAGCACAATGGCGTAGGGGGACTTGAGTTGCTTCACCGCGCGTGCCACGAGTGTATTCCAATTCTTAATTCGCTGAGCTTCATCAAGGATGACCAGATCCGGCGACCAGTTGTCGATCAGATCCAGATCGCGGCGAATGACATCGTAATTGGTAATTTTGTAGAAGCTCTGGGCCGCGTAGCCGCTCTCGCGGCCGGGACGCAGGCCGGTGATCACCTGCGCGGTGCGATTGGAGAATTTTTCCACTTCCAATTTCCACTGGTGTTTGAGTGATGTCGGGCAGACGACCAGCACTTTCCGAACTCCGAGAAGGCCGGCCATGATTTCAGCCGCCGCAATGGCCTGTACGGTTTTCCCCAGCCCCATTTCATCACCGATCAGACACCGCCCTGCGCGGGCGGCGAACAGGGCTCCCTGCCGCTGGTACGGATAGAGCGGGACTTTCAGCAACTTATTGAAAGCAGGGCTGTCAATGTCGCGGGGAAAGGCAGCGCCGATGATTTCCTCCCGGCGGCGGGCGTCGTTGACACCGGCAATGAATTCCAGCGCGTCGGGGTAGAACCGCAGGTCATGTTCCAGCCCGGCGGTTTGGGAAACAAATTCATCGAATCGCGCGAACGCGTTGGGCTTAAGCACTCGCTGGGCGTCGAAATAATCATCAACTATTGTGAGCAGCTTCGGCGGGCAGGCGGCTGCCGGCCGGAAACGAACGGTGCGCTGCGCTCCGTATCGGAGATAAACGGAGGAATAAGGGCCATCGTACCCGCGCGCGAACGCCTCATCGGCACCGGGTTGTTGATGGAGCCGGTGGAGCACAAATTCGACATGTTTGCAGGTGCCCAGTTCATTGGTGGCAAAATCGGGGCACGAGCAGAAATTATCGCCCGGGAGGCGCCCGCGAATGGCAACGCGATAACTTCGCTTGGTGGCGGGATTGGTAACTTCATAATCGGATAATACTTCACGGCCGCCGACATTGGTCATCTGAAACGGTTGATCGACGGCAAATTGCCGCCGCAGCGTGATCTGCCAATGTTTCAGGGGCATGTCGTCGGGAACAATATGGGGATGGAGTTTCGGGGGCTGCTTTTCGCGACGCTTTGTTTTATTTGCTCCGCGCCCGGCGGTTGTTGCCGTTGACGTTTTTCCACCCATATGGACGCCCCTTTTTGTCGTTGCCCGGCCGGTACCTCAAAGGAAGCGACGGTGCCGGACATATCAGATGGAGATATTGGCCTCTGCGCTGCGGAGAGTCAAGGCGTGATCTACGGTTGCGGTTGCGGTTGCGGGGGTTGTTGTGCGATAGATCGGCGGTGTTTGCGTTCCCACCAGAACAGGGCGAAAAACATCGAGCAGAGACCGACGAGAATGGCGAAACCCGCCAGCGTCATCACCCGCAGGGCGACCGGCGTGTATTTGCCGGTGTTGGGATTGAATTGCGTGCAAAGCAGCAGGATTTGATCGAAGACATTGGTAATGCGATCATCTCCGGCATGCACGAGTGCCAGATTCAGATCTGCCGGCACGTAATGGATGCCGAAGAAATAATTGGCGATTTTCCCCTTCGGCGTAATGACATAGATGGCGGCTTCGTGATCGTACATGTGGATGGCGGGGTCCCAGACGTAATGGAATCCAATCACCTTGGCGAGCTGGGCACTGTTGGTGGAGTGTTTTCCTTCGACGAGAAAGTGCCAATGTTTTTCAATGGCCCGGCGATATTTTTTGGGGGCAAGAGCGATATAGCCCGATTTTTTATCCGCCGCCCCTTCTACCGTGTCGGTCGGGTTGAAACTCACGGTAACAATGTCGTAGCCGGTTCCGAGGTGTGCGGAGAGTTTCGGAATGTCTTTCAGCACGCCGGACTGCACAAAGCCGCAAACGCCCCAGCATTGATAGTTGATCAGATCGAGAATCACCGGTCGGCCGCTGCGGAAATATTGGGCCAGGCGGACGGTTTTGCCGTGCGAGTTGATAAATTTCAGGTTCAGGGGGATTTGAGCGCCGGGATGCGGGGTGATCTTGGCGGTTTTGGCATCGCGGGCCATCTGCACGGAAGAGGAAAGAGAGGCGAAACTATTCGCATAGGCTGCGGTACATAGGGCAAGAGCGCTCAAGGCAACAACTGCGGAACGCAGGAAGCGTGGCCGCTGCAGTAACGAAACAGAAAATCTCACTGCCAAACTCCTTGGGTGGAAAATCCAACTGCTGATCCCTCCGACGTTCACACGTCCTATTCCGCCGAGCATCCACATGCTGCACGGCTTCAGCGTTCCCTCTGATGCCTTCACATTATGTTACGCAGGATTGTCGGCCCAGTTCAACTTTATATGCAGATATCTTTTTCAAGGCACGATGAAGTTGCGATTTTCGCTGCAATGGGTGCAGTTGAACAGTTGGTCAGGAAAGCTCAAGGTTTTATCTGCGTGGAGCCGCGGCGATGGCAAATGTTAGCCGGTGGATTTATCCGCCGGTGGCCGCTACGGTGAACAGCTGCTGACCGCGGAGGGAGGAGCCGATTTTACCGCGGGGGACGCAGTGGTTCGGGTCACGTGGCCGCAGGCCAGCAGCCGCGACCATAACGCGGCCTCAAAAAGCATTTCTTGCCGGAAGCATACTGAACTAGGCCGTGTTGACATTCACTTGATCCAACAAAGGATTGAGGCAAATTGGACGAAGGCCAGGAAATTCCGCGCTG
>JBMFVY010000093.1:0-9823 GCA_049965755.1 Phycisphaerae bacterium
CTGCAGGCGTTTTCAGCCGGGGCCATGGAGGTCGGAACATCGATTACGGATCTCGGGATTGTAACCACACCGACCGTGGGGTTGATGACGCGGTTTCTGAAAGCATCGGCCGGTGTCGTGATTACCGCCTCGCATAATCCCGCTCCGTACAATGGCATCAAGATGCTCCAGCCGGACGGTATTGCACTCTCCGCTTCCGCCATTGAAGAATTGAAGAAAAGCTGCGCCGCCCGCAGCTGGTTCTGTGGAGACACAAATTCAATCGGACTCTTTTCCACCGACAGCCGCGGGCATGCGCATCACGTGCAAACCGTCCTACAGTATTTTGATACGCGCAAAATTATTCAGAAGCGGTTCAGGGTAGTGCTGGATTCCATCAATGGGGCCGGTTCGATACCTTCCCCGATGCTTCTCGGTAAACTCGGCGTCGAGTTGATTCACCTCAACGGGACGGCCGACGGCAATTTTGCCCACACACCCGAACCGGTTCGTGAAAACCTTACCGGCCTGTGCGAGGCGGTGATGAAGCACCGTGCGGCCGTCGGCTTTGCCCAGGACCCGGACGCGGATCGCCTCGCGATTGTAGATGAAAACGGCGTCTACATTGGTGAAGAATACACATTGGCCTTGTGCGCGCTTAACCGTCTGATGAAAAAGAAAGGCCCGGTGGTGTGTAACCTCTCTACGAGCCGCATGATCGACGACATTGCCGCGAGGTTCGATGTTCCTGTCATACGGACACCGGTGGGTGAGGCGAATGTGGCCGGGCGGATGATGAAGGAAAATGCCCTTATCGGCGGGGAGGGGAACGGCGGAGTTATTGATCTGCGAGTCGGGCCGATACGTGATTCACTGCTGGGAATGGCAAGTATATTGGAATTGCTCGCGGAAACCGGTAAAACCATTTCGCAACTGGTCGCAGAGATCCCCGTTTACTCCGTCATCAAGGAGAAGATTGATCTGGATCGCGCCGGTGCGGCCGAATTAGCGGGAAAAATTGCTGCGAGATTTGCTGATCATCAACCGGACCGACAGGATGGAGTTCGCGTTGATTTCGGAGATCGGTGGGTGCAGTTTCGCCCCAGCAATACCGAGCCGATCGCTCGATTAATCGCGGAGGCTCGTACTGCCGCCGAGGCAAAAGCATTGATTGAAGATGTGCTGGCCCTGAGAGTCGGTGGATAGCGTCACGTTTTGGCATTCAGCCCCGTTGGTGCTGTCGTCTGGCAATTGCTGCACACCGGGATTAGACTACAAAAGAATGAGAACGCGCATGCTTGCAGAGGAGATTATTCATGGGGCGCAAACTCGGACCGTTTACCTCGACGCCATGGTTCAGTCCGTGGCATCATGTTGAACCGGGTAACGGCATGCTGCCGACGGTGTTCAACGCCATTGTTGAAATTCCGCTTGGATCGTCAAATAAATATGAGTTGGATAAGGCCACAGGTCTGCTGAAGCTCGATCGGGTTCTTCATTCGGCCGTCTACTATCCAGCCAACTATGGATTCATTCCGCAGACCATGGCCGACGATGGCGATCCATTGGACGTATTGGTGCTCGGCGCGGCACCGGTGCATCCGCTTACGATCGTCGAAGCACGGGCCATCGGCCTGATGACCATGAAGGACCAGAATGAAATCGATCACAAAATAATCTCCGTGCATGTGAACGATCCGGAATACAACAGTTATTCGGACGTGCATCAATTACCGGCGCACAGACTTTCAGTACTCAAGCGATTTTTTGAAGACTATAAATCGCTGGAGCATAAACGGGTGGTGGTGGACGACGTGCTCCCGGGCGAATATGCCTTTCCAGTTATTGAACAATCATTAATGATCTACAAACGCTGGAAAAACGGTGAGGACATCAACCGCCTCCTGCACGTTGCCTGAAGACGCGAGTGTCCTCCGATTGTTCGGCGATGGTTTTGCGCCCCGAATTGCACCTCGTCCTCGTAGGTCGAATTGTCAAACGCCTGCAACCATCGGCGAAAAATAGGGCATAACCGGCACCGGTGGAAAATTGATTTTGCCACGAAAAAGGGGCGAGCATTACGCCATTGGCAATCGAAAATTTCAAATCTCAAATTTGAAATCCGATATGCCGCCGCGAAGCACTTAATGCGGATCAGACGTCTTTGGCCCCTGTAATACAAATCTGAATTGGGCAGGACCGGACTCGAACCGGTGACACCCAGATTTTCAGTCTAGTGCTCTACCAACTGAGCTACCTGCCCGGGCTCTTAAATCGTATGATGACACCGACGAAACTGCAAGGCTACGCGATAGAAGCCTGAATTCATCTCGAAGGATTTCGGCCATGACCCATCAAATTCCATCCAGAATTTCCCTTTCCGCAGCGGGCTGGCACAAACCACCAATTGCCAGATGGGGCAATCGCTTCTATATTTACCTCCGCCGATTGCGTGTGAATGCGGAGTATTACTTGCCATCAGTTGCCGATAACTCACCCCCTGTTGCCAAAGAGCCCATGGTGAAGGAATACATTGTTCTGGCGATTGCGTGGCTGATCCCCGGCGCCGGACACATCATCATGGGTGACCGAAAGCGGGGGTGGATATTTCTGATCGCTATCCATTTCCTTTTTTTCGCCGGGCTGTTGCTGGGTGGGATTCGGGCTTTGGATCGTCCGCGGCAGCAGTTGTGGGATTATGCCCAAATGGCGGCGGGTTGGCCGACCGTTGTCGGCGACCTGATGCGTCCTCAGGTGATCAAGAACGATGTGGCGGTCATCCGCGGCGAGAATGGCGAACCCGAAAAATTGCACCATCCGCCGGGATTTGCACCGCTTGTGCAGGAAGTGGCGACCACATTCTGCGGGGTCGCGGGTATGTTGAATCTGCTGGTACTGGTTGATCTGTTCATGTGGATGGTGGCGGGGGATTGGACTCCGGCCGCGATATCACAAGGGGAGGTCAAATGACCACCGCGACGCCATGGATTCCATTTGTAGACCCGCTTTATGCTGTCGTGCCTCATCTCTCGCAGTGGTGGTTTTTAGGCATCTTCCCAATGCTGGCCGTAGTGACGTTGGTTTATCGGACGGTTCGCCTGCCACCGTCGACCAGCTTCGTGCGAATTCTCATTTCCACCTTCTGGGCATTTGTTATTTGCTTAGTCGCTGCTGCCGTGATTTGCGTGGGTCTGCTGATTTTTTATCACATTACGACGCGCCATCTGCCATTGCCGATCGGACTCATCGATTGAGGGCCTTCCAGAGTGAGAGCAGTTTCACAGCGGACCATAACCACGATTCCCACAAAATTGGCTTTGCGGGCATGCACGCCGCTACATCGCGGTGTAAAATGAAGATGATGGCAATGACACCGGTCACCGATTGTTGTACCCAAGCTGGCTCCGGCGAAGCTGCGGAGCTTACCCGCGTTGCGTGGGTGCAATTGCTGCGTGTACATGCCAAGCTGACTCGACACATGGAACGCATCGCTGCGGAACATCATCTCACATTGGCTCAGTTTGAGATGCTGATTATCCTCTGGAAAAACGAGGGAATCTCGCAGCAGGAACTCGCCCAGCGTCTGCTGGTCACCAAGGGCAATGTCTGCACCGTCCTTTGCCGTATGGAAAAAAGCCGCTGGGTAAAGCGAGAGAGCAATCCAAACGACGGTCGAGCCTACCGGTTGCGCCTTTCTGATGAAGGACGGCGAATTATTGAACGGGCTTATCCCCATCTGCGCGAACGCATCGATTGCGTGATGCGAACGCTTAGCGACCGGCAATTATCCCAGCTTTCAACTCTCCTGAAGGAATTGGAAGCCGCCTCGTGCGACGGCTAAGCACCGGCAGGGTCATTGATTCCCGTGCGGCGTTTACCGAGGAGGGTTGACTTATCGCCTTTTTTGGTTTAGCATTAAACTAAATGGACGGAGCTTTCGTCCATGGCTTTTTTGCCATCACGGCATAGACCGGGCGTTTTCACCGAGGCCCGGTCAATGTTGAGGCCGATGGAACGGTTCCGTCGGCCTCTGTTTTTCCACGCTGACTTGCAAATTCCCTGTCGCACGCCAGACCCTACGCGATAGCGGCCGCTGTACTGCGTAGATATTCCGATGTGAATCACCTTTGGTGTCCGGCGCCCAGCTCTCGATATGGGGAGACAAAAACAGATCAATCGCATAAAGTCTAAACAGATTCGTTGGCGGCGCGGTTATTGAGCTCAAGGAGCCATTCGTTTGATCACCATAGAGATGAACGAGGTACGCGACCATTCCAATCGCCTTGACAAGATTATTACCAATACGCACCTGCGAATATGGATCCAACAAATGGCGGCGATGTGCGAGCCGGATCGAATTGTATTATGTCAGGGTGGCCTGGCGGAAAGGCGTGACCTTTTTGCAATGGGGGTTTCCCAAGGCGTGTTCATCCCGCTTAATCATGAGAAGTTACCCGCCTGTTATCTGCACCGATCCAATCCCAATGATGTCGCCCGCAGCGAGGCGTCCACCTATATCTGCACACCGCTTCAGTCGATGGCGGGGCCGACAAACAACTGGATGGACGCTAAGACGGCGTACACTCGCCTGCAGGAATTATTCAACTATTGCATGAGGGGACGCACGATGTATGTGCTGCCGTTCGTCATGGGCCCTATCGGTTCTCGGCTCAGCCGCGTGGGCGTTGAACTCACCGACAGTCTGTATGTCGCGGCAAGCATGGACATCATGACGCGCATGGGAGAGCGGGCGCTGCGAGTTCTGGGTGATTCGGCGGAATTTGCCCGCTGTCTGCACAGCATCGGTGATTGTGATCCACATCGGCGATATATCTGCCATTTTCCTTTGGACAACGCCGTATGGAGTTTTGGGTCCGGTTACGGCGGCAATGCGCTGCTGGGGAAAAAATGCATGGGCCTTCGTCTTGCGAGTTTTCAGGGGTTTCAGCAGGGATGGATGGCGGAGCATATGCTCATCAGCGGAATTCGTGAGCCGGATGGTCATAAAAGCTACGTCACAGCAGCCTTTCCCAGCGCATGCGGGAAGACCAATTTCGCCATGCTCATCCCGCCCGAGTCGTACCAAGAAAAAGGATGGCAGGTGACGACCGTTGGAGATGACATTGCCTGGATGTGGGTTGATGATGCCGGGAGGCTTCGCGCGATCAATCCGGAGACCGGCTACTTTGGTGTATTGCCGGGTACGAGCGAAACGACCAATCCCATTGCTATGCGGACTATCTCTC
The DNA here is from genome assembly GCA_049965755.1 of Phycisphaerae bacterium. Lineage (GTDB taxonomy): Bacteria > Planctomycetota > Phycisphaerae > WQYP01 > WQYP01 > JAJZGD01. Next base: position 5,226 of record JBMFVY010000093.1, read on the forward strand.
ATGACACCATTTACACCAATGTGGCCCTGCTGCCGGATGGGGATGTCTGGTGGGAAGGCAAAACCGCCCGTCCTCCTGCGTCTGCCGCCGCATCCGTCATTGATTGGCAGGGGAATCCATGGACTCCGGAATGTGAACGGCCCGCCGCGCATCCCAACAGCCGCTTCACCTCACCGATGGAAAATAATCCGATCCTTGATCCCGCGGTCGACGATCCTAACGGTGTACCGGTGACGGCTATTATTTTCGGGGGTCGGCGGGCATCGACCATCCCCATCGTCTATCAGGCGTTCAACTGGAGTTATGGCGTCTACGTGGGAGCCTCTTTAGGGAGCGAAACAACCGCAGCGGCAACTGGACGGGTGGGAGTGGTGCGCCGCGATCCGATGGCCATGCTGCCGTTTATCGGCTACAACATCGGCGATTATCTGGTGCACTGGTTCCGCATGCGGTCCAAAATGGCCGATCCGCCGCGAATCTACCACGTCAATTGGTTCCGACGCGATGAACAAGGAAAGTTTATATGGCCGGGATTTCGCGAAAACATCCGCATACTTGAATGGATACTCAATCGGTCGCACGGCAGGGCGTATGCAGTTGAAACGCTGCTGGGATGGATGCCGCGGTCCGACGATATCAATCTCGACGGGCTCAAACTGGATACTGAAGCGTTCGCCGCCGCCCAGCGTGTAGATGCCGAGGCACTCAAGGCTGAATTACTGGCGGAAGAGGAATTATTTTTGAAGCTTGCCGGCGAATTGCCGAAAGAAATGATTTTTATGCGTGAACTGCTGATCAGCCGCCTCTGATCTCGCAGCTTGTTTGAAGTGCAGGGCATTTTTTCACATCGGAAATGACATATGTCGCCATATACGGTTGTCACGACGGAGGGATTGGAAGCCGATCCGATGGCGTGGCTGAAACAACAGGTAACGGTTATTGAACTTTCAATGAAAGAACCCGCCCGCTGGGATGCGGCGCTTGCGCAGGCCGACGGCATCATCGTCCGCACCTATACGCAGGTTAATCGTGCATTGATCGCGAGGGCGCCGAGGCTGAAAGTGGTGGGGCGCGCCGGAGTCGGTTTGGAAAATATTGATCAGTCCGCATGTGCTGCCGCTGGAATAAAGGTCATCTCCACGCCCCACGCCAATACCAATGCCGTGCGGGAATATGTCTTCAATCTCATATTTGCCCTGGGCCGTCCGATCATCCGATTGACCGAACCCGTCGATCCCGATACGTTTCACGCTTATCGCCGAACCAGCCGCGGCTTGGAACTCTTCGGCCTTACGCTCGGCGTTTTGGGGATGGGGCGGCTCGGCCGGGCCGTTTCGCGGACAGCCCTGGCCATGGGCATGAAGGTGATTTACAACGATGTGGTTGATGTAAGCCCTGATGTGGACTTTCCAGCGGAATCGGTCGCGCTCGATGAACTGCTCCGCAGAGCCGATATCCTGACCATCCATGTGAGCCATCGGCCGGGCAACCGGCACTTCATCAATGCCGCCAGACTGAAGTTGATGAAGCCGACAGCACTGCTCATCAACACCGCCCGCGGCGAGGTTATCGATGCCGGTGCGCTGGCGGACGCGATTGAATCGCAGAGGCTTGCCGGTGCAGCGCTGGATGTGCACGATCCCGAACCGCCCCGACCGGATTACCCCCTCTGGCATCTCGATCGGGTCATCCTCGCACCCCATCTGGCCGCCCGCACCCAGGGGGCCATGGATGCCATGAGTTGGGTGGCGCGGGATGTGGTAGAGTATCTGCGGACGCAGGCCCCGCGTGCGATGTGAAATTCTCGCGGGATAGGCCTCGGTCGGCCGCTGGACGTACCGGCCTGCGAACGATAGATTTCTCAGGAGGTTCGTGGTAGGGCGGCAGCCGAGTTAGTAATGCGTAGCCTACGCAATGAACGAACAGAGCGAATTTACAGCATGATGAATACTCAACACAACGGCACAGATCAACACGCAGATGTCATTTCGGCAATCGATGATGACGGGGAAACGCAGCGGCCTGCTGAGGCGGCACAGACACCCGAGTCTGCCATAGCCGATGCCGCAGCCCCATCGCCATCCGAGTCTCCCGTTGAACCTCAACAGCATCATTCTGCGGATGGGCAGACCGGTGGCGATACCGTGGATTCAGCCCAAGACGCTCATTCGGAGAGCGTGGAAGGAATGGAACTGCGGCCGGTGCTTGAGGCCATCTTATTTTCAACCGATGCTCCGATTTCGGCCGGCAAGCTGGCCCAGACGGTCGGCTTAGATTCTACCAAGCCGATCAAGACTGCCATCAGCGAACTCAATGAAATTTACGGCCAGCGGCAGGCTGCCTATCGGATCGAAGAACGGGCGGGCGGATACCAATTGCTTACCCTGCCGCAATATGCCCAATATATCCAGCGGCTGACCAAGGCCCGCGATGAAGGGCGTCTAACCCCTGCGGCGCTTGAGACGCTGGCGATTATTGCCTATCGGCAACCCATTCTCCGCGTGGATGTTGAATCGATTCGAGGTGTGGCGTGTGGAGAAGTCATCCGCACCCTGATGGAATACAATCTCGTCAAAATTGTCGGCCGGGCCGAAGAAATCGGGCGCCCGATGCTTTACGGCACGACGCGCCATTTTTTGGAGGTTTTCGGTCTTTCCAGCCTCAAAGATCTGCCGAATGCGGATCAGTTAAAAGAGCCGAAAACGGTTGGTTAAAGGCGCTCCGAAACCGCAGGACTGCCTACGGCTCCCGCATTGCCATGACGCAGCCGAATTCCTGAGAATTTGCACTTGAAAAACTGGAGGCAAGGGGACTCGAACCCCTGGCCTTCTCGATGCCATCGAGACGCTCTACCAACTGAGCTATGCCCCCGGTACAGAACAAACAAAATATCCGCCAACTGGGCGGCGGTCAAGGTTGAATACCGGCGCTCCACCTGTGTGCGAGGGAAATGACCCGGTGGGCTTGTGCTTGCCACGCCGACCGGCGATACCCTCCCTGGAGTTACGACCGATTGAAAAATTCGAAGACCATATCCCACCAGTCCGGCAGGGTCTCATGCGCGAAATCCGGATAAATGGCGGTTCGCTTCTTACACGCGAGTTTATTGAAGGCCGCAAATTGTGTCGATGGAGGGCACACGGTATCCATCAATCCGACGGCCATCAGTGTTTCCCCCTTGATCCGCGGAGCCAGATGCTGGCAATCAATGTAGCCCAGGCGTGTAAAGATTTCCTGCTCGCGCTGGTGCCGCGGATCGTGGCGCCGGAAAAAGCTTGAGAGTTCTTTATAGGCATCCTTCGCCTGATCCATCTCCCAGACACGCAGATAGTCGCATAAAAACGGATACTGCGGGGCGAGCTTGGCAATGCGCGGTTCCAGCGCACCACACGCAAGGGTCAGACCGCCCCCCTGAGAGCCACCCGCTGCAAATACGCGCGTGGAATCCACCTCCGGCAGGTTAAGAAGAATGCCGGCCAGTTGGGCCGCATCAAGAAAATTAGATCGGAACAGGAGATTATCCGGATTAGGATCATCCAATCCGCGCACGATATGCCCGGTATGCGTTGTCCCAAAGACCGTCGCATTGTCCTGCGATCGGCCACCCTGCCCGCGGCAATCCATGGCGGCGACGATATATCCCGCACCCGCCCAAGCCAGCTTATCGATCCAGTCGCCACTGTTGGCGGTATAACCATGAAACAGACATAGCGCCGGATGATTGCCGGGCCGAAGATTTTTAGGTTTCAGCAACTTCGCGTAGATGCGGGCGCCACCGACGCCCGTGAAATACATATCGAAACAATCGGCCTGCGGTGCGGAAAAACGGGAGGGTGTGAGCTGAACATCAGCGTGCACGGCGTGCATCTCCCGGAGTGCCCGCTCCCAGTAATCGTCAAAATCAGCGGGTCTGGGATTACGGCCCCGGTAGGTTTTCAACTCTTCAAGCGGGAGATCGATCATCGGCATGGAAAAATCCTCATCCTGAAAAAGTTATCCGTCAGCGCGTGATTCAACGCATTACCACGCCGACGCGATGTAATAATTCCAACAGCGGCGGCATCGGAAGCCCCATGACGGTGGTGATATCACCGGATATAAGCTCCACCAGCGGGTCAGAGCTATCCTGTATGCCGTAGGCACCCGCCTTGCCACGCCAAAGCCCGCCCGCAATGTATTGCTCCAGCATGGTCAAACTCAGCCGCCGCATACGGCATGTGGCAGTTGCACTGATGAGGTGCGTCTGGTCGGTGGTGATCACCGCAACTCCTGTGATGACACAATGCGTTCGGCCGGAAAGCATCCGGAGAATGTCCCTTGCATGGGAGGCGTTGGACACCTTGTTGATGATCCGCCCGCCAAGTTCGACGATGGTATCAGCGCCGATAACGACGGGGCGGCTGCCCCTGGGGTCGGCCTGCCGAAACGCATTGAAAACCGCTGCTGCTTTGTAGTGCGCGAGGCACACAGGCCACATCTCCACGTCCACACTTGCCGGTTTACGCACAGGCTCCGGCTTATGGCACGGCTTGATCTCCACATGAATTCCGGCCTTGCGCAGAAGTTCGGCCCGCCGGGGGGATGCGCTGGCCAGAATC
>JBMFVY010000094.1:0-9693 GCA_049965755.1 Phycisphaerae bacterium
GCCGGATGCGGCAAATCCGCACGTCCGGTTCGGAGGGAGGGGAGACCGCATTAAAAGCGGTCTTCCCTACCCCTATTATGGCGCCACGCCGCCCGTCCCTGCGTTCCCCCGTTTCCCCTGCGGTTAATATCTTTTTCAACGCAATGAATACCGGCGGAATAAATCCACCGGCTCGCATTCAGGATGATCGCATCCGATGGATGGGAGCATCCGCACTCCCCGCTGGTGCCTGAAAAATTATCACGCCTTATCCGGTGGACTGTGGTGCGGTGGATTCCCCGCGAACTGCATGCACGTTAAACTCGCGGTATATGGCAGCGGACACGGAAATACAGGTCGTCCAAGGGGATATCGTCGCGCAGTGTGATGTTGACGTGATCGTCAATGCGTGGAATCGAAATATCCTTCCATTCTGGCTGTTAATTCCGCAGGGCGTCTCCAGAGCGATTCGAAAGGCTGCCGGGGCCGCCCCATTCCGGGAGTTGGCCCGATATGGCGCGATTCCACTGGGCCACGCAGTCTTGACGGAGTCGGGGAAACTCCCGATCAAGGGAATCATACACGTTGCCGGCATCAATCTGCTGTGGATGGCTTCTGAAAATTCCGTGCGACTCTCCACTCGCAACGCCCTTGCCCTGGCGCATCAGCGCGGATTCGAGTCCATTGCCATGCCGATCATCGGCAGCGGCACAGGCGGAGTTGGCAAGGCAATCGCCATGGAAATCATGCGTGAAGAGGCCATCAAATCGGCTTTCGATGGGCGGGTGCGTATCGTCGAGTTTCGCCGGTCGGAAAAGGTTCCCCCAAACCGACGAGGAGGGTGATTCCATATCGATAAAAACGTACCTCAAATAAATTTCCGTTCCGCACTGTGCTCGAGTCTTTCATGCAGATGGACGTACCTGCGGCAGAACGCCGACAGTTGTGAGGCCGGGCACCCTTGGACGGAAGTCGGAATTCTGTGGTATTATTCAATCTGATTAAATAAAGGAGTATCATCGTGGAGCAATCTCGACGGTCGTTTGTAAAAGCCGCTACCGGAAGCATGCTGGCGGGTGGAATATTGGGGGCGGTTGCCGACCTTTCAACAACCGAAACTGTTGGTGCACGAACGGCCACAATCGGTGGGCCGGTGAAGACGGTGAAACAGATGGCGGATGGGGTGCTCATCACCCTCCATGACGCGATGATGAAAATTGAGGTCTACGCCCCTAACGTGATCCGCATTCTGGTCGGACCGGGCGCGGCGGCACCGAAACATGAAAGTCTGGCGGTTATTTCCAAACCGATGACGGACGGGTGGCACTGGCACGAGACGGCAACACACGTTGTGGTCTCGACCGCAGCCGTGATCGCAGAGGTTGAGAGGCATACTGGCAGAGTCCGGTTTACCGATACGGCCGGAAATCTGATTACCGAAGAAGCGCCCCATTCGAGCCGGGCATTGACGCCGTGGACATTCAAGAATGTTCCGACCTATCACGTGCAGCAGAATTTTTTACTGCAACAGGATGAGGCGATTTACGGACTGGGGCAGCACCAGCAGGGCGTGATGAATTACCGGGGTAAGTCGGTGCACCTCCAACAGCGGAACAGGCATGTCGCCATACCGGTATTGATGTCCAATCGAGGCTACGGCGTGTTTTGGGATAATCCCGCCATTACCGATGTGGACGTGGGACTTAAACACTCGGATATTCTTTCATGGGATTCTCAGGCAGGATTCTGCATTGATTATTACCTGATGTACGGACCGGACATTGACACGGTGATCGGGGGGTATCGCACCATCACCGGGGCCGCACCGATGATGGGTAAATGGGTATGGGGATTCTGGCAATCCAAGGAACGATACAAAACGCAGGCGCAGATACTGGGCGTGGCGGCGACATATCGATCGATGAAAATTCCGATTGACGGTGTGGTGCAGGACTGGTTTTACTGGAATCCTTATCCGTGGGGTTCCAATAAATTTGACTTTTCACGTTATCCTGATCCGCGCGATATGATCCGGTCGCTGCATCGGGAAAAGATTCATTTCATGATCTCGGTGTGGGCCAAGTTCCAGCCCGGATCAGCCAACTACAAAATGCTTAAGGAAGCCGGGGTACTATTTCCGCTTTACGGGGGCGCAAGTTACTATGATGCGTTCAGCCCTCTGGGGCGTAAGCTGTATTGGGAATGTCTTAACAGGCAATTATTTTCGCTGGGCGTGGATGCCTGGTGGCTCGATGCCTCGGAACCGGAACCGGCCTTTGATTGGGCGGTGTTTTCGGCCTTTAAGAGCTATCTGGGTTGGGTAGAATTCGTTTACAACGCCTATCCGTTGATGCATACGACCGCCGTCTACGAGGGGCAGCGGTCGGTAACCAGCAGCAAGCGGGTGATGATTCTCACCCGTTCGGCGTGGGCGGGCCAGCAGCGTAACGCCGCGTTCACCTGGTCAGGTGACCTCACCGGCACGTGGGAGGTTTTCAAGATTCAGATTGCGGCCGGTATTAATTTCTGCCTGAGCGGCATTCCGTTCTGGACCACCGACACCGGTGGTTTCTTCATCCATCAGGCGCCGAGTAATCCGGCCTACGCGGAGCTCTTCACCCGGTGGTTTCAGTTCAGCACGTTCTGCCCGATGTTCCGCGTGCACGGCGCGGACTACCCCAAGGAAATGTGGCGGTTCGGCCCGACATTCATGCCGATACTGGAAAAATTCGATCGCCTCCGCTATCGCCTGATGCCTTATATTTACTCATGCGGCTGGAAGATCACTCATGAACATTACACGCTGATGCGTGGTCTGGTGATGGATTTCAGAACCGATCTTCAAGCCGCCGACATCGGCGATCAATTCATGTTCGGGCCGGCGATCATGGCCAGCCCCGTGGTGAAGCCTGGTGCCAAGGGGCGCCATGTTTATCTTCCGGCCGGCACGCAGTGGTATAACTTCTGGACGGGCGAAACAACGGCCGGCGGGCAGACGATTCATGCCACGGCTGACATTGATTCGATCCCGCTTTCGGTACGGGCCGGTTCCATCATTCCGATGGGCCCGGTGGTGCAGACGGCGATGGATGCCGCCGATCCGATGGAAATTCGCGTCTATCGCGGAGCCGATGCCCACTTTGTACTCTACGAAGACCAGGGGGACACGTACAATTATGAAAAAGGCGCCTATGCCACGATTGAACTGCACTGGGATCAGAAAGCGGGGCGGTTGACCATCGGCGGCCGTACGGGCACGTTTGTCGGCATGCTCCATCATCGCGTGTTCCATGTGGTGTTTGTGGAAAAAGGTAGAGGGATCGGCATGGAGCCGTGCGAACCGAATGCCGTCGTCCATTATGATGGCAGCGAGGTGAGCGTCGCCGCAGCCTGAGGTCTGGAATGCCAGGGTGCATTGCGACGGTGAAGGGTCTGATACCGCATGCATCCCTGCACTGGCGTCGGGCATTACACCAAAAGATCGGCAGGCGGACGTTATCCGCCGGTTTCTCTGGCGCATGGACTTCGCTTAATTCGCCCACAGACCTGTCATATACCCGGTCGGATCAGGTAATGATCGGTTCACCTCCCATCTGCGGAAACATTGACCAAGCGTAAGATGAGGTAAAACAGCGATGATGGCTATTCTCCATATTGAAACAGCGCGGCGCCCTTGGGCCGCAGCAGTATGGATTGCTGCGGCAGTATGCTTCGCTTCGAGCGCGATGGCACAAACGCCGTCAGGGCGGGTTCGGGTTGCCTATCCCGATACTTGGGGAGCTGTCGACGGTCTGGGGCGTATTTTGCCGGATTATCGAGATGTGGGAGGCATCAAGAAAAATAAAACCGTGGGCATCTTCTACTTTCTTACGCGAGTGCACGCCGGCCACGTGATTCTGAATAATGATCTGGTACTGCAGAAGCATCCGAATGCGATCATCGGTCCGATGTACTCAACTCATTGGTGGGCCGAGCCTCTGTTCGGATATTACCGCAGTTCCGACCCGTATGTTCTGCGTGTGCATGCCGAGATGCTTGCCGATGCGGGCGTTAACACAGTGATTTTCGACAATACGAACGGCCCGATTTATCTGTCAGTGCAAAAGGCCCTGTTCGAGACATGGCTACGCCTTCGCAAACTGGGTGACAAGACTCCGCAGTTCGCATGCTTTGCGGGTAATGGTGCGTGGAATAAAGTCTATCATTCCATCTATAAACCCGGATTGGCGAAGAAACTCTGGTTTCATTGGGATGGGAAGCCGCTGCTTCTCTATCACGGCCGTAAATCCCAGTTCACGTCGGCAGAGCGGCGATTTTTTACGCTGCGATACTGCTGGGGATTAACGGGTGGAAAAAACCAATGGGGTTGGGATAATCTGGGCGCAAATCCAAATCTCTATGGATGGCACAAAAATCCGCACACCCCGGAAGAAATGCCTGTAGCGGTAGGTGGATGGGCCAGCAGCAACATCGGCCGCAGTTATCACGACGGCCGCGAACCTCCGCCAAAGGATCAGCGTCCCTGGCCCGGCATCTGCTTTGCACGTCAATGGGCTCATGTTTTGAGTGTAAATCCGCCGTTTGTTTTTATCACCGGGTGGAATGAATGGACTGCCGGTGCGTGGCCCGCCCCGGGCCCGCTGAATTTTGCCGGCCGAATGGTCAACAAAGGCGACCCGATCTTCATTGATGAATACTCACCGGAATTCAGCCGCGACGCCGAGCCGATGCTCGCGGATCGTGGCGGATTGTATGGCGGCTTCGGCGATAATTACTATTACCAGATGGTAGCGGAAATACGGCGGTACAAGGGCGTTCACCGTCTGCCGCCGATCCATCGAGCGGTGATTCACATCGCCGCGCCCATGGCGCAATGGAATCATATCGGCCCGCTATTCATCAATAATATCGGGCTTGCGGTGCACCGCGATGACACCGGCTGGGGGCCTGAACATTACGTCAATAATACCGGGCGCAATGATATCGTCGCCTGTAAGTGCGCGTACTCAAAGAAATACATCTATTTCTGGGTGAAAACGCGTGCTCCCATTACCCCATGGCGCGGCCGATCATGGATGCTGCTGTACCCGAGCATCCCTACGGGTGGCAGTAATTGGATGGGCTACAACTACGTCATCGATCGGCACATTGTCAACGGCCATACGACAACGGTGCAGCGTAACATCGGTGGCTACCATTGGCGAACGATGGGGCAAGCTCGTTTCAGAGTGCATGGCCGTCAGATGCAGCTTGCGATTCCCCGCCGCCTGTTGGGAATTCCCAACGCGATGCCCGCTGAATTTCATTTCAAATGGGCGGACTATATCGCGCAGAATGGCCGCTGGACGGACTTTTACCTTAATGGCGATTGTGCACCGCCGTTCCGTTTTTATTACCGGGCCAAAATCTCCCGGTGACAGGCGTCCCCGGACGTTGCTGCGAATAGGTATCAGTATCCGCCCAATAAAAAAGGGCACCGGGCGGATACCGGGAATGCCTGCAACCCGATAACGCCCGATGCCTCGGAAGGCACGGTTATTGACGATCCATTCAGGTGCCGATGTCGGGCGGCTCCTGCGGACGCCGCTCTTCGCCGACGATACCATCCGGAGTCACCATGAAAAGGCGGTCGGAAAGGGGCTCGGTCGCATTGGTATAGCGAATTTCTACCTGATGACGCAACCATGAAAGTGTCGCCTGATCGTCGCTGGCAAATGCAAGCAGCACATGCTGATCGGGTACCGCCATGTAATAGGTGGTGCCCAGATGCGGCCGGAGGTTTTTCTGCACAAGGGGTAGCAGCATACGCGATGAATTCATCACATCATCGGCCGGGAAGCTGAACAGGGCATATTTATCACTGTGCCCCCCGCTCATCGAGAGCTTTCGGGTAGAGCGCGCCAGATTCGCCAGAGCGTGCTCATGCACGGTATCGAGCGAAATGTCCCAGTTCACCAGATCCGCCGCCGTGATGTAGCGATCGGAACGCCCCACACGGTAAGCGATGAAAAGATTATTCACCCAGGGTTCGGTGATGATTGAACTCGGCTGAGCGGCGTCCGCAGAGCCCGAAACGGATTCTTTGGGCGCCAATGCAGGCAGCATGGCCTCGGGGATCAGGCTGGGAAACACCCGCGTACGCACTTCCTGCCACCCATCGATTTCATTGAGTTCGCCGGTGTATTCCACCAGCAGGTCATCAAAAAAGTCCCGGACATCTTCGGCCAGATTTTCCGGCTGCCCGATCCAGGTATCGTGCAATTGATTAATGCGGATTTTTACCCCGCCGATCGTGACCGTCTGTTCATCAACGGCTGCGACGGTGTCGGCCCCGACGTGTTCATTGGCAAGTTCCACGACCGTTTCGATAAACGGACGGCTTTTGAGACCGACCTCCTTACCCAACTGAACGGCATTGAGGATTCCGTCCTGAATAACCCGCGTGAAATCGAGTGACGGGGTGGGACCGAATACCCACACGAGCAGTGCGGACTCTTCGTGACGGATGAGCCAGAAGCGGTAACCGCGCTGGGGGTTTTTGGCACCACCGAACTTTTTGAACGCTGAGAGCCAATGTTGCTTTTCGATACCGCCGGCGGTCAGCGTCTGATATTTGGTACCGACAACCTGACTGACATCATCGGTCAGCCGGATGGAGGCAAAGGATTTGATCCATCCACGCATGAAATGATAGGCCGGTATCTGCTGTGCCGGAACACTCACCGTATCATCCGGATGAATCTTGGCTTTGACCGATCGATGCTGAAAGTGCATGACAAATAATCCCGACGGATCCTGCACCTCTACCACATCCTTGTCCAGTGCGATGACCGTGTAATCATGCGGCACCTTGGTTGTAAAGTTTTCCGAGAGTACCGTCTTCCAGCCCTTCATGATGAATACCTCCAAACTCCGACTCCTGAGGCACGGCATCGAATGAATACTACACATTTCATTCCAGTCGGCCCGGGCAATCTGCCCAATATTAATTTTCACACGTTGCGATTTCACGACGATCTGAACTTCAGAATGAAATCGCGAGACTTAACTTGACCTCCATTGTATCGAACGGTGGGTGCGAAACCGTCCATGAAATAGCCGGATCAGACGCTTTTAGGACTCGGTTTATGGGGCAGCGAGAATAGCGGGTTCAGCAGCGATCGAGGTGGAATTTTATCCGACGCATCGCACAATGCGGGCCAGCCATCTCGTCAAGGAACGATCTCAACCGGTGTGCCCAACGGCACGCGATGGTACAGAAAAAGCATGTCGGGATTATCCAGGGCGACGCAACCCGCGGTTCCCCGGCGGGCGTCGGCACAACCGTGAATAAATATCTCACCCCCCAGAGGGGTTTTCCAGACGCGGTTCTGCACCGCTTCATCGGTCATATCCCCATACATCAAATCATGAACCAGGCTGCGATACTGATCGTACGTGATCAACTCCGACGCCAAAGCGCGATTGGCATCATAAATGCGCGGATAATCGAGCCCGAGGGATAGAAAAAAGCGGCTCTGCGGATTCTTGAAAACCACCCGGAACCGGCCGATCGGCGTGCGCCGATCACCCTCACGTTCCTTATCGCCGGGGTTAGATCCGGTAATACAGGAAAACTCCCGCATGCATCGGTCGCCACAAAGTAACTCCAGTCGCCCCCGAGTTTTGTAAATGCGAATACTGATATCAGACGTTGACGATTTATCAATCTCCATGCAGGCCTCCCGGCGGTTGGTGGTAATGTGGGTCCAAGGCATATACCGGCACCGCGACGCACTCGCGCAGCAGGCCCCACGGGTTTATTTCCTTCCAACTCCGCTTGATGCTGGCCATGGTATACGGATTGACACCCAGTTGATGAAACGCCAGATAGATTCGCGGCAGGTGGTAGATGGAACTTACACCAACCACTTGTTTGATATGATGTTGATGCATCCATTCCACCGCATGGTACGCCGTGTAGCGGGTGTTGTTGCCGTCGTAATCCACAATCAGGGCGTGATCCGGGATGTGATGTTCAAGACAATACACGGCCATCGCGAGAGATTCATTTCTGCGGGCATGGTCGCGGCCATATTTTGCCCGCCCGCTGACCATGACGTATTTCACCAGACCGTGCCGATAAAGCCACAGAGCCGCCCGGAGTCGGCCGCGAAGTGTGCAACCGGGAGTGTCGTTGTTGAGCACATGATTGCCAAGCACCACCGCCAGTCCGACGGGATGTCGCGGCGGATGTGGAAAATGCGCTTTCAGGTAGGAACACACCACAATGGCCACCACACCGCCGATCGTCGGTATCCACCCCAGAACACCCCGCCGCGGATCGATGGCAAGTTGTGCCGCATGAGCGCGCCGATAGCGAACCATTGCCATCCAGCTTCCGATCACCACGGTGACGACCAGACACATCGGGACCCAGCAACTGACATCTCCGCCGGTCGCCGCCCATATCTGATAATAACGGATGGTGTCGGCAATCAACATCGCCATCAGAAGCCATGTGAGCCATTCGGCGATCAGGATGACGCCAATCATCATAGCCGCCGATCGTTTTGATTTTTCCCAGCAAGTGCGCAGCAATTGGATGTTAACACCATCCACGGTTTTGAAATCAAATCGCGCGATCCGCCCCATGACCCAATAGGCTGTGGCGGCCAGACACCAGAGACACACGAGCGGGAAATGTATCCATGCGGGACCCGGCAGGGTGATCCACCAGCCGGCCCGGCCGGATATCAGGGCGGATATGATAAAAACAATAGCGATGGTATCGAGGATTGACCCGATGACCGCTATCGGCATTTTGCGCCGCCGGGACGGCGGCTGACCCGGCACCGAATGGCGTACGGGCAAATCGCCACCGGGCGTCGGCACATCGGCATCATCGGCCATACGTTACTCGGATCTCGGCGTGTGCCAGGACATGGCCCGCAATGGCATGCTGCAGACAGCGAAAACAATCGGGCGCATAGGCCAGTTTACGATTCAAAGCATAAATCGCAATTCGGTAATGATGGGCCGGACCGGGAGGCGGCGCCGGCCCGCCGTATCCGCGGCCACCAAACGAATTTTTACCCTGCCTTGCACCATGGAGCCCGGCGACAGATTTATGAGGAGGCAAATGAGCCGGAAGCGACCGGGTTCCCGGCGGTATATTAAATACCACCCAGTGCAGAAACGGCATGGGGCCGGGTGCATCGGGGTCAAACATGATGATGAGCAGACTTCGGGTTCCCGCCGGCGACCGACTCCACGAGAGCGGCGGCGAAACATCCGCACCATCGGCCGTGAATTTTTTGGGCAGACGCCCGCCATTCTTAAACGCGGGACTATGAAGGGTAAAGAGTTGCCGATGGCTGACCGCCTCCGCGGCGCGGCCTACCCCCGCAACCGTCACCATTCCGGCCGCGACCAACCCCAAAACAAGCAACCACCGACAGACGCCATAACGCATATTCACCCGATCAACTCCCAACTATCAAGCCGGAGAGAAGTATAACCCGTGGGCCTCACGCTGTGCGACTGCCAGCCTCTCAGGCCCTGACTGGTTCGGTATCAGCGGGCGCGGGAACGGGTTCAAAATGCCGATTGGCGATAAATTTGGGGCGCGGCTGGAATACTATTTTGACCGCCAAGTTGGCTATAAGAAGGTGATGAGAGGACTGGCGAAAAAAAGAGGGGATGCCTCAAAATGCGCTTGGTGTCCGGCGGAAT
>JBMFVY010000095.1:0-9314 GCA_049965755.1 Phycisphaerae bacterium
GACGATACCACGGTTTATCGGGCGAATCGGTACATGCTCTCCGCCGCCCGCCGTTACGCCCGCATGACCGGCATGCATTGATCGGGCATTGGCTCTGCGAACAGCCGCACCTATCAACCCACACCATGAAGCAAGCCTCACCGTGCGCCCGCGCGCGGCGTGACGATATCATTGCATTGTTGGCGTGACGCGGATAAATGTATCAGTTTTCCCCGAGGGTAGCTCAGCGGTTAGAGCAGGGGACTCATAATCTTCTGGTCGTGGGTTCGAATCCCACCCCTCGGATAACGGGCCTGCTGCGGCATACGGGACGCTGCGGCCGGTTGGCGGCTGCGTTTTGACGATGCGGGACTGCACACGGCTTTGATCGGGCCGCCGGACGATGGAAATGGATGGGACAATGACTCCAGCGAAGGCGGCATCAAATGGACAACTTGAGCACATCGGGCGAATTGCCGCCGGGCGCGTCAAACCCGGGCAAATCGTGGGTTTGGGGAGTGGGAAAGCGGCCCTGGCGTTTGTGCGGGCACTTGCGGAGCGGGTTCGCACGGAGGGGTTGAAGATCAATGGGGTGCCGACATCGGAACTCACTGCTTCGGTAGCGCGGGAGGGAGGGATTCCGCTCTCGACACTTGATACGGTGGAGCAAATCGATATCGATGTGGATGGTGCCGATGAGGTAACTCCGCAATTGAATCTGCTCAAGGGGGGAGGGGGGAATCTGTTGCGGGAAAAAGTGATTGCCTCGATTTCAACGGAGTTGATCATCGTGGTGGGGGAGGAAAAGCTTACGCCGCGGCTGGGAGAGCGGTTTCCGATATTTGTAGAAGTAGTGCAGTTTGCCCTGCCGATGGTGCAGCGACGTCTTAAGGCGATGGGGGCGGTTTCGGCCGATCCGCGACGGGATAAAGACGGGGGGATATTTTTGACCGACAACGGCAACCCGCTGCTGCACGCCTGCTTTCCGCCGGATCATCCCTGCATGCAAAATCTCGCCGCCCTGAATGCCGCGATTCACGCCATACCCGGAGCAGTGGAGACCGGACTTTTTGCAGGTTATGCGTCGGAGGCGATTGTGGCGATGCTGGACGGTTCGGTGGAATCGCTTACCCGCGGTGGACGGCGGCGGCTTGAAGCGGCGCCCGCGGGGCATTGATGTTTTGCTGCACGTGAGACTTAAAAAATATTAAATTGAATCGCCGCGCAGAATCTGGTGGGCCCGGGAGACATCCTCAAAAACCTTGGCTTCGAGCTGACTGATTTTTTCATTACGTCGGGCGTGGCGGCCATTATCGAATTCGGTCTTGAGCCACACCCGGATGATGCGGCGGATAAGTTCGATGCCGATCAGATCGGCGGCCAGGCAGATGACATTGGCGTCATTATGGCGGCGTGAGATTTCAGCGGTAAGTTCATCGTGGCACAGCGCGGCGCGGATGCCGGGTACTTTGTTGGCGACGATGGAGACGCCGATGCCGCTGCCGTCGGCCAGAACCGCCCTTTGCGCTCTGCCCTCGACGACGGCAAGACAGGCGGGAATGGCGATATCGGGATAATCGCACGGGGTATGCTCAAAGGTGCCGAAATCAATCACCTCATGTCCATCAGATTTGAGGGATTCAGCCAACGACCCCTTGATGGCAAAGCCGCGATGATCGACAGCCAGTGCGAGTATCATGCTACAAGCTCCTCAATACGTTTTTCCACCAACTGCTGAATTGTTTTCGCGGTTTGCCGATAGATATCAATGGTTCCGCCGATGGGATCGATCACATCCGAATCCGGATCAAGACGACTGACTTTTCCCTTCAAGCTCGGCAGGGTATCAAGTATTTCCTGCCTGAGAGATTCTGTCATTGTAAGAACTAAATCGGCGCGGAGCAATAAATCGGCGGTGGCGGGTCGCGACCGATGCTTTTCCAGCGATCCGCCCAATTCACGAATTACCGCTTGGGCCTCAGCGGTTGCCGGTGCACCGGAGCCGGCATGAACTCCGGCGGAGGTGATATTCCAGCCCAGATCGGCGAGTTCTTCCGGCGCTGCGCCCAGGCGACGGCTGAGGAACATTTTGGCAATTTGCTCCGCCATAGGAGATCGGCAGGTGTTGCCGCTGCACACAAAGACAATCATCTGCTCCATCAAACGCCGAATGGTTCGCTCTGCGATGGCGCCGGGACGAAGAATTTTCCAGCGCGAATCGGTGACCTCTACCAGAGTGGAACTTCCACCATAACGGCCGGGGCCGGCGTCGATGGCAAGGAGTGGTGGGAGTTTGGTGTCGGCCAGGGCGGTATCGAGGCGGCGTCCCGCGGCGCCGGGTTTTACGCCGATCATAATCAGCGGAACGTCAAGTTGTTGAATGATAGTGCGCGTGAGGACGTGATCAGGGCAGCGGAATGTTACCGTGGATGCGGCATCGACGGTTTCGTTGAAGGTCTCCGGCCCAAGCAGTTCGGAGAGCGCCAGTCGTCCGGATTCATCGAGCACGATGCGTAAAGCCAGCGGACCGGGCCAGAGTTGGTCGATCAGGCGGTCAAGCACGCGGTTCGGCCGCCGTACCCAGTGATGGATATGGGACGGGCGGGCAAGATGCAGTACCCAGCCGGGAAAAGGACCAATCTGCTTGATTGTCCGAAGTTTTTCAACAGTGGCACGCCGGTTGGCCGGGGCGGCAAGGGCGTAAAGCGTTTCCGTGGGAAGAACCACCAGCGATCCGGATCGCAGAGCGTTGAGGGCGCAAACGCCAGCTGCCGCTTCCCCTGTCTGATCAATCTGGATAATGTCGTGCACTGGTCACCCGGTTATCTCACCGTTTGTCGGCGTAAAACGTATTGTAAAAAAGTCCATAGTTGGCCTTGACGGAATTGCAGATTTCCCGCCCAAGGACATCCACATAATCCGGGATGGGCGGGGCTACTTTCTCCCGAATTCGATGATCGCCGTAAAACGTGTGCAACTGGTCATTTTCGTGGGTGCTCTGTTCCACATGATCAAAATTGTGTTCGAAATAAGGCTCCTCAATGTATTCATACACGCGCTGCATGACCGCCTTCGGGTTTTCCGTTAAATCTTCGAACCGCACGATCTGACATTGCTTGATGACGCCGGTCTGGATGGATTCCATCAATCTCGCGACGGCAACGCCGACCGGTGGGCCGTTGAGCCAGCGCGTCACGCGGTTGTTGATGGTGATCATGTTCAGCGTGCCGTTGACTTCATCGGGGTCGCTGCGGTCGCGGTTTTTTCGCCACAGTTTTTCCATGGAGGATAAAATTCCCCTCAGATCGCGGATGCATACGATGTATTTCGGGTTCGGATGGAACTTCTCCACCCAATGGTGGAAATGAAACCAACTGCGGCATTTATCGACGCAGATCGGTTTATCGGTAACACCCTCAAAAAAACCCTGCAATCCGCCGGAGCAAAAACTCAAGAATCCTTTTTGCATCTCGTCGGCGTCCTGTGCCTTGAACTCGGCAAGTTCCGTATAGTATTTTCGGGCGGCAATCAGCAGATCAATTACACCGCTGGTGGGGGTGCAGTACATACGCGGGTTCTGTGCGAGGATGTTCTGCATCAATGTTGAACCTGAGCGGGGAAGAGACGCATTGAAAATGATTTTCTTCATCGGTGAACTGCCTGCCTCCAAATGGGTACGCACGTGACTGACAAATTGTCCGGTTATCTCAACCCGGGGAAAACCCGCCGGACGATCCGGATACGCGGCCCACGAGGGCCCACCTGCAGGAATATACACCGACTTTCATCGGCGCGAAACATCCCCAAGGCCGCATGGCTTTGGTTACGGGACTCTCCCGCCGACGGTGGAAGTCCGGCTGCCTTAAACATCCAGCATTTTCATCGCCGCCTCATGGTAGCGAGCCCCGGCGGCCATACCGATGGGAGCCATCGCATCGAGCGCGGCGATATCATCGGCATTAAGGTGAATATTCGTGGCAGCGGCGTTTTCCTCAAGGTACTTCACGCGTTTGGTACCAGGAATGGGCACCATGCGGGGTTGCTTACAGAGCACCCAGGCCAAGGCAAGTTGAGCCGGGGTACACCCACGGACCTTGGCCATGGATGTTAGCTTTTCCACCAATCTCAAGTTTGCCTGAAGATTTTCCCCTTGAAAGCGGGGTTGATGGCGACGCACATCGCCGGGGGGGAATTGGTCCGGCGAGGTGATGGTGGCCGTTAAGAATCCGCGGCCGAGTGGGCTGTACGCGACGACCCTAATCCCAAGGCGGTCGCATAGGGGCAGGAACTGATGTTCCGGTTCACGTGTCCAGAGGGAATATTCAATCTGCAGGGCGGTGATGGGGTGCACGCGGTGGGCCCGCTCGATGGTGGCGGCGGAGGCTTCTGAAAGCCCGAGGTGTTTTACTTTTCCCTCTTTCACCAGCTCCGCCATGGCGCCGACGGTTTCTTCGATCGGCACGGTTTTGTCCACCCGGTGCTGGTAATAGAGATCGATGCAGTCCACCTGCAGCCGCCGCAGACTCGCCGCACACGCCTGTTTGACATATTCCGGCTTGCCGCAAACGCCCCCGATCGCCTTGCCCGGCTCGCGCACATAGCCGAACTTGGTCGCCAGAATGATCTGATCGCGCTTCAGCGGCGCCCCGGTGGCGACGGCGCGACCCAGAAGTTCTTCGTTGGTGAACGGGCCGTACATGTCGGAGGTGTCGAAAAAGTTAATACCGAGTTCCATGGCGCGGTGGATGGTGCGGATCGACTCCTGATCATCGCGCGTACCGTAAAAATCAGACATTCCCATGCAGCCCAGGCCGATTTCGGAGACTTTAACGGCCGTAGCGCCCAATGCTCGCATTTTCATTTTCCTGTCCCTTTCATGATTCAACAGCAGTCGCGCCGCACGTGTTTACTCGCCGATGATTTTCACCAGCACCCGCTTATTTCGTCGCCCGTCGAACTCGCCGTAAAATACCTGTTCCCACGGCCCGAAATCCAATCGCCCGGCCGTAATTGCAACAACCACTTCCCGCCCCATGATCTGCCGCTTCAGATGGGCGTCGGCGTTATCTTCGCCGGTGCGGTTATGTTCATAGGCGCTGGTGGGGGCGTGGGGTGCGAGTTTTTCCAGCCAGCGGGCGTAATCTTTATGCAGGCCGGATTCATTGTCATTGATAAATACCGATGCCGTGATGTGCATCGCATTGCACAGCAGCAGCCCCTCGCGAATGCCGCTTTTGGCGAGTAATGTTTCAAGTTCGTCCGTTATGTTGACGAACCCCACCCGGTCGGGAATATTAAATGTCAGATAATGGGTGAACGACTTCATGACCGTTTTCCTCTTGCCGCTTTCATTTTAGGCGCCGTCCGCCCGCGGGGCTGCGGAGCTTTTCCCCTTTCGCCGGAATGTTCTTCAGGCGGTGGCTCCCTGCCGCCCGGCGCCGGTGCTACGCTGCGGGACGCCTTGGCTGCGAGTTGCAGAAGCTCCTGCGCCTGCTGACGGGCTGTGGGCGTGATCTGCTTGCCTGTGATCATTTCCGCCAGCTCATCCACTACCGCCTCGCCGACCAGCGCTTCAACCTGCGTATAGCTGTTCCCCTGCACCACCGATTTACCGATCCGCAGATGTCGCTGAGCGAAGGCGGCGATCTGTGGAAGATGCGTGATGCACAGCACCTGATGCGAGCAGGCAAGTTGACGCAATTTTTCGCCGATGATCAAACCCATGCGTCCCCCTACGTTGGCATCGATCTCGTCGAACACCAGCACGCTGAGGCGGTCAACGCCTGAAAGAATGCACTTGAGCCCCAGCATCACGCGCGATATTTCACCTCCGCTGGCGATTTGCCGCAGCGGTTGGGCGGGCTGGCCGGGATTGGGCGCAATGAGGTATTCCGCCGACTCCATCCCGGTCGCCGATGCGTAGAGGTCATTTTCATTGCCGGTCGGCAGCAGCGCGACTTCAAAGCGGGCCTCTTTCATGCCGAGCTCCGCGAGTTGGTGGCACACCTGTTCGCTGAGCCGGGCGCCGGCATCGCGTCGTGCCGATGTGAGCTTTTTGCCGAGTTCCAGCAGGCGGCTTTCAATACCGCGGATCTCTTTCCGGCATTCCGCTTCGCCGGCCTGTTCGGATTTAAGTGTTTCAATCTGCTCTCGCAGTTGCGCCTGAAAATCAAGCAACTCCTCCGCCGCTCCGCCGCGCCGGGAATATTTGTGGATCAGGCGGTTGTATTCATTCAGCCGGGCGGTGCATTCGGCCAGCGCTTCTTCGTCCATCTCGATGCGGTCGGCAATCCGGCGGATGCTCAGTGCGGCGTCATCAAGGCTGATGATGGCGTCGCGCATCTGCTCGAATACCGGCTTGAAGTCGCCGGCAAGTTCAGCCACATCGCCGAGCGCTGCGAAAATCCGTTTGAGCCGCTCAATGACCGACTGTTCATCGTCGTAGAGTTCCGCCGTTATGCCGGCGGCCTGTTTTTTTATCAGTGCTGCATTGGAGAGCGTTTTATGCCGCTCCTGAAGCGTTTCAAATTCGCCGGGTTCTGGTGCAAGGGCGTCGATCTCGGCGAGCTGAAATTCGGCGAGTTCAAGCTGCCCGCGCCGCAGTTCCTCGCCGGCGCTGAGTTCCGCCGCCTGTGCAAGGAGTTCCGCCCGCCGACCGTGAAGTACGCGATATTCATCGGCCGCCGCCTTAACACCCGCAAATTGATCCAGCACTGCGAGTTGATTGATCGGCCGCATTAAAAACTGAAAATCGTTCTGCCCATGAATGTCCGCCAGCATTTCGCCGATCTGCCGGAGCGTTTGACCCGACACCGGCTGCCCGTTGAGCGATGCCGAGGTGCGCCCGCTGGCAAAGATGCGGCGCGACAAGATCAATTCCGGCTCCTGCGCCAGTGAAAGGTCGGCCAGTGCACCAATTTCTCTGCGAACCTGCGCGTCGGCGACGGCAAAAACGCCCGTTACCCGCGCCTCGGCCGCCCCCGCCCGCAGCATCCCCTGCGGCGATCTCAGCCCGAGCAGCAATTCCACCGCGCCGATCACCAACGATTTACCCGCGCCCGTCTGTCCGGTGAAACAGTTGAACCCGGACGCAAATTCAATCGTTGCATCGGCTATTACCGCCAGATTGCTGATATGCAATTCTCTAAGCATGCTTACCTCGGCCTCGTGTGGCCGCTATCATCGTCGATAGCCGGCCGCTATTCAAAACCCCGATGACGGCTTTGGCTCCAGTCGCACCGGCGGTCGCGATCGATCACAGCGCGCCCTGAGCCATTGTTTGATCCGCTCCGCATCCGGTTGCCAGTGAAGCCACGGATCTGCTGGTAGCGGGCCACTCTCACTGCAGCGGCTGGCGTCAGCGATCCGCACCCATTGTTGTTTATCGCCGGTCAGCATAGCCATCGCGCCGTCCGCGGTCATTTTCGGGGCCAGCGGCGTTTCCAACCGCAGCGGCAGGATGATTTTGTCGAGATGGGCGCCGTCGCAGGTGCAGGCGTATATCACCTCAGGGTGGGGCATGTCCCATCCGTAAAGCACATCATCTTCTTCGCACGCAAAGATCGCACCTTTGGAGTATTCAACCCCCGGCCCCCAGAGCCGCGCCGTGCCATCCGGGCTTAAATCCCAGATGTCCGTTGTCCATTGAGCGATGTGCTCCGCAATATTATCGCGGCTGATCGCGGGCCATGATTCTCCCGGGCGGCTCCATAGCAGAGTAAGGATTTCCTTTCCGGTCGGTAGTTTCACGGATTGATATTCCAACAATGTCTGATGCTTTCGCAGCAGGGGGGTCAGGTCATAGGTCGCAGTGTCTTGTGTCATGTCGCGGTCCATCGCCAGTTTTCCGTCATCGCCGCCAACCTCATTCGCGGGTAAAATTTTACCCGCAGTGCGTGTGTTTAACCCGTCAGCAAGGATGCGTGGTTGATTAACTCCCTGATTCAAGGTCTGGTGATCGGCTTTTCAGTCGATGCCCCCATCGGGCCGGTCAGCATTTTCTGCATTCGGCGAACTCTGGCCGATGGACTCTCGGCCGGTCTGTGGGCGGGGCTTGGCGCGGCGACGGCCGATGGTATCTTCGGCACGATCTCCGCGCTGGGGGTGCATCAAATCTCCGTCTGGCTGGGCTTTGCGCGATTCTGGCTCTCCATCGGCGGGGGGACGCTGCTGCTCGGTTTTGCGATCTGGATACTCCTGCGACCGCCGGTCGGTCTACCGTCGAACCATGGCGTGGAGCACGCTAAAAGTCGGCGGTCGGTCGGCATCAAATCTTTCTTTCTGGCTCTGGGCTTCACAATCATCAACCCGCTGACCATTCTGCTCTTTGCGGCGATTTTTGCGGGCGTCGATCCTACAGCTCCGCTGGCATCGCTGCTGAGCATCGTACTAGGAATGTTCATCAGTGCGGTTGTCTGCTGGACGGTTCTGGTACTGCTGACACACTATATCCGATTGCGGCTCGGCACGCGGATGATGACGGCGGTGAACTGGCTCTCAGCCGCGGCATTTATCGGATTCGGCGTATGGGCAATTCTTTCCGCATTTCACTTGGCATAGATGCCGCCTGTCGGACTGGGCGGAGCTACAGCACCTCGGCGAGATTTATGGGCCTGTGCGCACCGATCATTGGCGTGTCAATCTGCGGCGATCGCGGCCGTTTGGCGGCCAAGGTGCCCAAGGCTACAATATAAGTCATGAAATTTGTGATAACGTTAGATCGTGATGAAGACGGCGTATGGGTGGCGGAGTGCCCGTCCATACCCGGATGCGTCAGCCAGGGCGCGACGCGCGAAACTGCCATGGTCAACATTCGTGAAGCGATTGCCGCGTGTCTTGAGGTCCGTTCCGAGCATGGCATGCCGTTGACTATTGAGACACAGCAAATTGAGATTACCGTCTGATGGCCGCAATTCCGATTCTTAGCGGGCGTGACGTTGTACGAGCCTTCTGCAATGGCGGCTGGCAGGTGGCGAGGCAGAGAGGAAGCCACATTATCCTGGTCAAGGCGGGCAGCACTGCCACCCTCTCAGTGCCCGACCACAAGGAAATTGCCAAGAGTACCCTGCGTAGCCTCATCCTGGCCATTGGGTTAACGGTCGAGCAGTTTGTGAACCTATTGTTGTGAAATCGTGGTATTGCGGCGAACCGACCCCGGGACCGGCAACTCCCGTGGAAAGTGGGGAATCGATGGCGCAGAACCCCGCGGCCAGTGCCGTGACGGAGCCTCGCGATGCCCGGCACCATCGTCACAGCCTACAACGGATGTTCCAGCAGCATATTTGACGTAAGTCGTTGTATTACAATTTGTTAAATGTGTTTTTTCGCATTTATGT
>JBMFVY010000096.1:0-9020 GCA_049965755.1 Phycisphaerae bacterium
GCGTATGGTTTTCGGGAATGCGAAGTGGCACATTTTGTGCGGGATGTCGCGGATTTGCTGATTGCGGAAGGGTTGCCTAGAGAACTGCTTTACGCCCATCAGATCCCCTCAGAATTATTGGGAGATATGCCGGTTGGTGCCAACCGGGCATTATCGTCCGCTTCGCCGATCTGGTCGGGGTATTTACCGCAGAATGGACATGTGGGCATTACACGCTTTGGCCCCATCGATACCAGTATGATCACACAATACAGCCACAATTGGGGTATTTTTGAATGGCATCCCGCCCCCAACCAGCCGCCCGAGAGCCCGATACTCTATCGTGCCGCCCTCCATGATCTGCGGACATTTGTGGCCAGCGGTTGCCATATATTGTTTCCGGGATGGTGGAATGTGCCGGTAAATGGCACATACCGCGATGCACGTGTCAGGAGTATCTTTCCCCTCAATGACAGTAATTTTGCCAAGGCCATTAAAACGTTTCTCGCTGAACAACCCAATGCTCCGCATTGGAGCGCCGAGTGATGACCGCGTCTTGATACGGGATTTTTCGAAGGGCAGGCCTGAGTCTGCGATGCGCGACATGGAATACCGAGAACGCTTGCCTAAGAGACTGTTTTCGGTGAATATATCGGGCTTATCCGCACAGGGCGGGTAGTTGTGTTGGCTGCGCCGGCGGGAAAGTGTTTCCGACCGATTGCAGAACGATAAAGAATGTTAATTGAGCCCGGTTAATCAGGCAGGAGTTGTGTGTGGCCCATTCACTTTCGGCAAGGAAACGAATCCGACAGTCTGCGAAGCGGCGTCTTCGCAACCGAGATCGTAAGCGCGATGTGCGGGTAAAGGTTAAGGAATTGGATCTTGTGATCAGCAAGAAGGACTTGTCGGCCGCCCAGAAGAGCCTTCCGGACGTGCTTCGCACGCTGGATCGCGTCAGCGCCAAAGGAGCTATCCACAAGAAGACGGCTGCCCGCAAGAAAAGCCGCCTGATGAAAAAGATCAACGCCTTGGCCAAAGCTGGCACGAACTGATCGCCCGACCGCGGGCGGAGTTTTTTGCGTCTAACCACATGCCGCGAGTGTCGCGGTTGGAACTTATCTGATGGTTCCGCCTGAACGAGCATCTGACCCCTCATCAGCCGAATCGGCTGAGCCAACGGCGCTGCCATATGTGTCGCGGGGAGGGCTCAAACTGCTTGCCGCGCTCCAAACTTTCAACATTCAACCAGCGAATAAAACCGTTGCGGATTTTGGCTGCAACGTGGGTGGATTTACCCATTGTTGGTTGGAAAGGGGTGCAAGCCGGGTATTTGCGGTGGATACGGCCTATGGCGTGCTGGCGTGGAAATTGCGCCGCGACCCGCGTGTGGTGGTGATGGAGCGCACCAACGCCCTGCATCTGGCACCCCCGGAAAAGGTCTCCTATGTTTCAATTGATGCCGGCTGGACACGGCAGGCCCTGATCGTTCCCGCAGCGGTCAAATGGCTTATCGATGCTCCGGACGCGGCGATTATCACCCTCATCAAGCCACATTATGAATCAGATATGGCCCGCCGACAAAAGGGTGTCCTGACGCGGCAGCAGGCGGAAAGCGTCTGCCACACGGTCATAGAGTCCATGCCATCCCTTGGTGTGCGATGCCGGGGTGTTATGGAGAGTCCGATTGAGGGACAGAAGGGGAATACGGAATATCTGGCATGGCTGACGGCCGGCGCTTGACGTAAGGGGGAAACGGGAATTTGGCTCTTTTGCATACCCCCGCTATGATCAAAATGTAGAGGACGGCGGTTTGTGTGTGATGCCGTTCGCCACCTGCCGGGTATTTGGATTTTTCAAAGGAGATGTTCAACATGCTGACTAAAGGCCGTAAGTTGAAATGGCTCATCACCGGTGCGGCGGCAGTGATGGCCCTCGCTGGCAATGCGTGCGTCTATGCCGCCCCGCTGTATAAAACGGATAAGCCGTTGGCTAAGGGCCTGAATTATCTGCTGGCTCATCAGAATCCCAACGGAAGCTGGGTGCCGCAGGTGGGGCCTGCCGTGACCGCTCTGGTGGTAAAGGGACTCATTCAGGCGGGGTACAGCCCGAACTTCAAGCCGATCGTGCGGGCGATGCATTTTATTGAATCCACTCGGGGGCCGGACGGCGGATTTTCCGAAGAGGTGCTTCCCAACTACAACACCTGTATTGTGCTCAGCACCCTGGCGGTGATGCCGGGGGATAAATACCGGAAGCAGATCAAGGCGGCGCAGAAATTTCTCATCTCCATGCAGCGTGTTGCGCCGATGAAGGAGCCGAACGGTAAGCTCATCACGAAAAACAGTTCATGGTATGGTGGCGTGGGGTATGGAACGGGGCGGCCCGATTTATCCAATACATCATTTTTTATTCAGGCGCTGCATGATTCGGGTGTGCCGGCATCGAATCCCGCGATGAAGCGGGCGCTGGTGTTCGTGGAGCGGTGTCAGGAAAACAGTGAAACCAACCCGGAGCCGTTTGCCAAAGGCCTGCATAACGGCGGCTTCATCTATACCGCCGCCAACGGCGGGGAATCGCAGTTCGGTGATACCGATCATCTCAGCGGTCGTGCGACGCTGACCCCCTACGGCACGATGACCTATGCAGGGCTTAAGAGTATGATTTACGCCGGGCTGACCAAACGCAGTCCGCAGGTACGTGCTGCGCTGGGATGGATCCGTTCACACTGGACACTGAATTACAACCCCGGGACCGGCGGCAGCCGAATGGGATTGTTTTATTATTATCTGATGTTCGCCCGTACGTTCCGGGCACTTCGGGTATCCACCATTACCGACATCAACGGTGTGAAGCACAACTGGCGGCACGAAATTCGCGCCAAACTCATCAACCTGCAGAATAAAAACGGCTCATGGTATAATCGTTGGAGCGCGCGCTGGCTGGAACGTGTGCAACCGTTGGTAACCGCCTACTGCTGCCTGATACTGGAAGATACCGACAAACGATAAGGCGGGCGATCGCCGTGCCGACGCCTTATAATATTTTTCTCAGGAGTCGTTGCCCCTGATGCCGAATTCATCGACACTTGCCGGATCAGCACCGCGAATTGCGATTGTGGGTGTGGGGAATTGTGCCTCGACTTTGGTGCAGGGGCTTTCGTGGTATCGCCGGAACCATGTTCAGATGGGCTTGATGCACTCGCAGATTGCCGGGCTTTCGGTGGGCGATATTCAAATCGCATGTGCTTTTGATATCGATAGCCGCAAGATCAGCCGCCCCGTCGCCGAGGCGATCTTTGCCCGGCCGAATAATGCCCGCGTATTCTGCCAGGACCCGGATGACAACGGTGCGGTGGTGCATGCCGGGCCCAGCGCCGACGGTGTGGCGGCGCATCTGGAAAACTTTCCGCCGGAGCGCAGAGCCGTCGCCGATAAGTCGGGTGATCAGGTCACCACGGCCGATGTGGTGAAGATACTCCGTGATACCCGCGCCAATGTTCTGGTCAATTATCTTCCGGTGGGGTCGCAGGCGGCGACGGAATTTTATGCCCGGGCCGCCCTCGAAGCCGGGATCGCCATGGTGAATTGCATTCCGGTATTTATCGCCAGCGATCCCCACTGGGCCGGACGTTTTGCGCGGGCCGGGCTGCCGATCATCGGGGACGATGTTAAATCACAATTCGGTGCGACGATTATTCATCGGCAGCTCATGGCCCTGGCGGAAGCGCGTGGGATCAGCATTCAGAGCAGTTATCAACTCAATGTGGGCGGGAATACGGATTTTCTCAACATGCTGGAACGCGGGCGGCTGGGGAGCAAGAAAACCAGCAAGACCGAGGCGGTCAACAGCCAGCTGCACACGCCGCTGGATGCCGGCCATATCCATATCGGCCCATCCGATTACATTCCGTTTCTCAACGATCAGAAAATTTGTTATATCCGTATTAACGCACACGGATTCGGCGGCCTGCCCATGGAGGTTGATGTGAAACTTGCGGTGGAAGATTCACCCAATTCCGCCGGTGTGGTGGTGGATGCGGTGCGATGTGCGTGGCTGGCGCTCAAGGGGGGAATCGCCGGGGCGCTGATTCCAGTTTCCGCCGCCCTGATGAAGCACCCGCCGGAACAGATGCCCGACGCCGATGCCGCCGCCGCCATGGATGAATGGATTGCCGCGAACACCGCGGTTTCCGGGGAATAACTGCTGATCGCCACTGTTTTTCCGCCAGCAACCTTACGCCGATGGTCGGAACGTCAGCGCACAGCGGGATTGAGGGCCGCCATGGGTGGCTCGGATTTCCGGGCTGGCGAATCGGCTACCGCGGCAGTGGGATGGCGGAAGTCCAGCAGACGAAACTCCGGCTTGTGGGCCCAAGATTCCAGCGAGGACCGAAATTCCACGACGGCATCGATGCTCATCCCCCGCCTTAATTCTGAACTCAGCGCTCCGAGATTAAAGCCCATAGCCTGAATCAGGCGCCCGCCGGTGCGCAGGGTTAACCGAACCGTGCGACCGTCGAGGCCGCATAAACGGGGTGGAGAATCGATCACCGCAGCGGGGAGGAGAAAACGTGGACGCCGATTTCCCATGCCGAAGGGGGCGAGTTTTTCGAGGTCGGAAAGCAACGACGGACCGATCTGATCGGCTTCCAGCCGTGCATCAATTTCCAGGGTTTTGACAAATCCACCCTCGGGAATAACTTGCGCCGTGTACTGCGCCAGCGCGTCGGTGAAGGGAATCATATTTTCGGCACTGAGTTTTACGCCGCCGGCGGCCGCATGTCCCCCACCGGAAATAATCCACCGGTGGGCTGATGCAATGGCGGCATGTACGTCGAATCCCGCCATGCCGCGTGCCGAGCCGGAAAGCACATCACCGTCCCGGCATAAAACAAAGGCGGGTCGGCCGAAATGTTCAACCAGCCGCGACGCCACAATGCCCGCTACCCCCGGATGCCACGCCTCATCGTGAACTACGATGCATCCCGGCACCTGCGGCAGGGCAGAAATCATCTCCACAGCGCGGCCGAACATTTCCCGTTCGGTCTTCTGGCGCTGCCGATTCAGCCGATCCAATTCCTCCGCCAGCGAAGCGGCATTATCCGCATCAGCGGTCAGAAGCAGTTCAAGGGCTTCGCGGGCATGGCCCATGCGACCGGCGGCGTTGAGCCGCGGCGCTATTGCAAAACCAATGTATTCATCATCAACGCGGCCACCGAATCCGGAACGGCGGCAGATCGCCGAAAGTGCGTCGAGTCCCGGGCTGCGCAACTGCTTGAGCGCCTTGAGGCCATAGGTGACCGTGACGCGATTGTCGCCGATCAACGGCACCACATCGGCGATGGTGGCCAGAGCGGCCAGCGCCGTAGCCTCAAGGAGGATCGCGCGATAGGCGTCATCAACTTTACGGGCCTTGGAAAGACGCTGCGCCAACCCCCATGCGAGCTTGAGCACCACGCCAGCGGCGCACAAATCCCTCAGCGTCCCATCGGCGCCCACCAGTGGATGCACGGTCACATCAGCGGGCGGCAATTCCGGCGGCAGTTGATGGTGATCGGTGATGATCACCTGCATGCCGCGCGATCTGGCCATTTTTACCGGCTCGGGCGTGGAAATGCCGCAATCCACGGTTATTAAAAGTTCAACCCCCTCACCGGCAAGCTGCTCCACAGCCGCCGATTGAAGGCCGTACCCCTCCTCGACGCGGTGCGGGATATAAAACTGGTGCCGGGCCCCGGCAAGATCAAATATCCGGCTCAGAATGGCGATGCTGGTGATGCCGTCAACATCGTAATCGCCGTAGATGGCGATACGCCGGTTAGACTCAATGGCGTCAACAATCAGATTCACCGCATCGGAAATGGCAGGTAAAGCCTCGGGTGGCTTGATATCGGAAAAATCAGGCGAGATGAAACTCTCAACATCCGCAGGTGCAATCCCGCGAATAGCCAACAGTTGTGCCAGCAGAGGCGAACACCTGCCGACCCGCATCATGTCCTCAATCGAGTGGGGCTGCAACCCCGACTTGGGCACCCAGCGGGCCCCGGTAACCCCTTTGACATCCGTGTGCAGCACTCTTTGGCCCCGTTCCGTGGTCAATTTGCGGCCGCAGCCGCAGAGTCGAAAATCTCAATAAATCCGGATTGCCGAATCCACTGGACGGCATTTTCAAAAATTTCCCTGCCCTGCGCCGGAGGAAGCTGTTCAAACCGCGTCCAGCATGGATGCTGATACGGGGTAATGAAACGCTCGGGGTGCGGCATGAGCCCGAAAATACGGCCGGTCGGATCACAGATCCCCGCCACCGCATCGAGACTGCCGTTGGGATTATCCGGAAATTGATGGGTCGGCTTTCCGCTGCTGTCCACATAGCGCAGGACGATCTGATCCTGGCGGTTGAGTTCGTCCAGAACATCCGGAGTCGCAACTGCAAATCTTCCCTCACCGTGTGCAACCGGGAGGGTCAGTTCCCGCCCGGCGGGAAGCCATTTGCAAATATTGGAATCGCTTCGGAGTGTTACCCAGCGGTCTTCAAAACGCCCATGGTGATTGTGCGTCAGCGTGGCGGACGGCCGCGCCGGACCGGCCTCGGCGCTGGAATTTCCGGGCAGCAAACCGGCTTTAACCAGAACCTGAAACCCATTGCAGATGCCGATGATCAACTTGCCATGTTCGATCCATTCGCGGATCGGGTTATAAAGATGATCGACGAAGATGTTGGCGAAAATTTTCCCGCTGGCGATGTCATCACCATACGAAAAACCGCCGGGGATACCCATGATTTGAAACTTGCGAAGCATTCCCGGATTTTCCAGAAGCCGATTGATGTGGACGGTTTCAACGTGGGAACCTGCTAAGGCAAACGCCCGGGCCAATTCACGGTCACAGTTGGTTCCGGCGGTGGTAATCAGGATGGTACGAACGGCAGTGGATGATGGAGTCTCACTCATAAGCACAGATTATGCGCGATGGACGGTTATAGGCCAAACGTTGATACGGTGAGTTATCAGACAAGCATCGGCATTCGCATTCGTTCGGGGATCGGCTATAATGTCAGGTGTCCCGGGGGCGAAAGGTATCGACCGGGCAGTAGTGTGGATTATGGCACGCCGACCTGCCAAACAAGTCGTTAAACTGAGTGGCAAAAAATCAAATGCTAAGAACGTTAAGTTCCCAAGCGCCGGCAGCTTCGGCTACCGGATGGCTGCTTAAGACAAGTAGCCCGGTTCGCAGCGGACTTCCGCGACTGTTGTAGAACCGACGACCAGCGGAATGCTCAATCAGCAGCGCTCATCGGCTGATTGCTAAGACACAGGATCGGCTGGGGCGGCCCGTAGTTAGGTTGCGAGCGACGGACCGTCCGACATTAACATGCAACCTACGCGTGTAGAAGTGATCTTCAACCTGTTTCGGGACGAGGGTTCGAATCCCTCCGCCTCCATGTTTCACGGCCGGGTGTCTTTCCGATCGCAGGGCAGATTCGTGACGGAAGGAATCTCCCGGAGCCCGAAAGTCTCCGGGCCGGGGGTGTGCACCGGTGGGCACCTCGCTGGAGAAACTACACACCCCCTCACGCCGTCGAAATGGCAACATAGAGAGACCGTCGGCTTCGAAATCAACCGCCGGTCAGCTACATTCGTTCTGCCTTAGGGTATTTGCGCGTGATCGCCTCTTATCTGGTGACAACATTCCTTTTCTCGATTCTGATCGGCTTGGCCGTCGGGGCCTGGTGGTCCACCAGACTCGGTCAGAGGCAGGGGGCGATTGCGGCCGCCGTCCAGAAGCATTTCCATCGCCCCCACAAGATCATGCACCATGTCACCATGCCCACGCGCACCGGCACCACCGAGATCGACCACATCATCATCGCGGATACCGGGATATTCATCATTGAAGCCAAACATTACAGCGGTCTGATCTTCGGCACCCCCGACGACGCGAAGTGGACGCAGGTCCTCTATCGCGCCCGACGGCGTTTTCAAAATCCGATCCGGCAGAACTTCGGCCATCTCAAGGTGATTAGAAACCTGTTCCACCTCCCTGATGAGAATTTCATCCCCCTGGTGGTATTCACCGGATCGGCGACGATTAAAACCGATGTCGGGCCGGGCGTTATCCGGCTCGTCGAGCTGGGTGACTTTCTCAACAGACCGCGGCCGGTTGTATTCAATAGGGATCAGATGGCGGTGATCATCGGCCGCATTGAACTCTCGCGGCTGGACCGTTCCAGCGAAACAGATGAACAGCACATCAACAACGTCCGCACGATGCTGCTCAAACGCCGCCGCTGAAACGCGAAAGGAGGTCCTGCGTATCGATGCCCGGACAGCTCGCCAGGCGCGTTTCATTCTGGAGCGTCTGCCTATTGAGTTGGGCCGCATCATCCGCCGCCACGGTGCGGAGATTGCCGTCCCCGTCTCGCAGGTGGAATTGAGCCCGAGCGTTTCCCGGCCGACCTGATCGTCATTTGAGATCTCAAATTTGAAATTTCATACCCAGATATTACATCGGCCCCGCTGAATCTTTTGATTTCCGGGAATTTTGCCGCATCGATCGCTGAATATTTTCTTCCGTGACACGCCGGATATGCGTTTCAAGTTCGACCGCCCGTCTGGCCCGTTGGTACTGCTGTTTGCTATCGGCGGTCAGGTGCCGTTGGCCGGGGATATCTCCATCCTGCAGACTCTGTGCCCAGGCCCGTATCTGCCGTGCCACTGCTTCGCACGAGGCCACGCAATGCTCAAGGCCTGATCGCAAATCGGGTGTTTCGTACGTAACGCCTTCCTCAAGCAGCAGGGTGCAGAAGTGGCAACCGCTGCGAACCTCACCGGCCGAACCGCGGGCGATATAAAGGAACATCAGCAGTTCGGAAGTGGTACCGCGTTCAAATCCCTCAGCAATATTATTAGAGATCGACAACGCCGCCCGACGCATCTGATCACGTACATCCGCCTTGTCAGCAAACCAGCGGGGACGGGTGAGGCGATAGACCTCAACCCCAAGTTTGATAGCCGCCCGCCATACCGGCAGATCCTCGAAACG
>JBMFVY010000097.1:0-8962 GCA_049965755.1 Phycisphaerae bacterium
CGTAGAGCTTTCGGGCACGGGCAAGGGCTTTCCAGGCGGTTATCCGACCGACTGCGGCCGCTGCGAGCCGGGTTTTGGTCTTGATCAACAGCAATTTAAGCGTGGTCATCTCGCTGACACTCAGGGAGGGGATGATCGAGGCCAGCGGTGTCCCCGGCTGTGCGGAGGCGAGCAATCCGGGAAAATGTTTTCCAGCCGCGGCCTGCAGCCGGCCGTCGACGGGGGCTGCGATGATGGAAACGGCCGATGGATCGGACGCGATCATGGCGGGCACCGGCATGGCGTGGCGATAGATGACGGCCTTGGCTGGGTGGGCGAGAATCGCAAGCCGCGACTGCTGCCGGGGCGTGAGATGGATGATCCCCGCAGGCGATGCCATCAGCGGAGACGCTGCGGCCGCAGCGGCCACACACGCCATGAGAAATATTTTTTTCATCGCTTTCCATCCTTTTTTGGTTTTTGAGCCGCTCTTACATCCAACTTCGGCGGCTTTGGCCTGACAATCAGCGAGCGGTCGGTCGAGATCGGAATCTGCAGATCATTTTCAATGGCGGTAAGGGCGAGCTCCGCCTGCTCGCGGGCGGCAGCGGTGTAGATGCGGTCGGTGATCAGGAGCAGTCGTTGATTGAGCCATGCCACCCGTGAAACCGCTCCGTGCCGGAAACGGGCATACTCCAGTCGCTCCGCATCGGCCTGACGGAGAGACAGCGACCGCCAGAGTTGCCAGCGGCCGTACGCGGCACGGTATCGGGCCGTATCCGTCTCAAGACGGCCGATGATCCGCGATTGCAGAGCGGTAAGCCGTGCAGCAATCATCTGTCTCTTGGCGATGGCGGCGGCGATATTCCCCTGGTTACGATCAAAAATAGGCAGTGCGACACCGATGCCGAAACCATAACGGTCGATACCGCGATTGTATTCGTACCCCGGGCCCAGATGGATGTTGGGATACTGTTTGGCGATCTGATACTTGAGATTCTGCTGTGCGGCATCGTAGCGACAGATGAGGGCGTAAACATCCAGGCGGTTTGCCATCGCAAGCCGGAGATTCTCGGAAAGCTTCAGCCGCTTCGGCGCGGGAAGAAATCGCAGGGAATTCTGTACCAGATGAATCTGCCGGAGCCGGGCCGCCGGAATTTGAAGCTGTGCCGCAATCCGGTCCAATCCAAT
Organism: Phycisphaerae bacterium; assembly: GCA_049965755.1. Taxonomy (GTDB): domain Bacteria; phylum Planctomycetota; class Phycisphaerae; order WQYP01; family WQYP01; genus JAJZGD01. The sequence goes on from JBMFVY010000097.1 coordinate 1,171, forward strand.
AGTCTTTTTTGCCAGTGCCTGATCGGCGGCGATGAGGGCGCGCTGATCCTGAAGCCTGATACGGGCCAACTGCGTGCGTGCGATCGCACCACCTGCAAAACGGGCGGTGATCAATGTATAAAGCGATTTTTCTCTTTGCGCCAATTCCTGCTTGAGCCGCGCAATCCGGCGCCGATATGCCCAGTTAATGATATCGTTACGGAGAGATACGCGAATGCGCCAGGCGGCATTGAGGATGTCCCATCCGCGGGCCGCGAGAATCGCTTTCTCCTGCCGCACTTTGTCCTGAATTTTTCCCGCCGTCTCGATGGGAATGTTAAATGTAAATCCGAGAGTCCACGGATTACCGAGCACCTTGGCCGAATATCGCGGTCGGAACTGGATGGTGGGATTCGGCGGCAGGCTGGCCTGCGTCACGATTCCCTTCTGCTCGCGAAGGCGCGCCTGCAGCACAGCAATGGTCGGATTCCAATGCCAGGCGACCACGCTGAGTTCATTGAGGCTCCATCGATGCGGAAAATCCTTCGGTGAAGGCCCACCGTAGCGCCGGGCGTAGGATTCAATGGGAGGGCTTAGAAAACTCCGTTGCCAATAGTGATTCAGGGTGGCTTGGAGTTTTAGCGGTCGCGAATGATATTGCGCGCAGCCGGCAATTGCAGCCATCCCGATAAGCATGGCCATCGCGCAGAGGTATGGCAGATGGCGTCGAGAGCCAACGGAGCATGAATCGGCGGTTACATCTGCCTCAGTCATCGGTTCCATTCAAAGCCGGTCACGGGCGGCCAAGCCCATTATTGTGCTTCGCATCTAAAATGCAATGGATGTATGATAATGCGTGTGTTAACTGATGCGGAGCTGCTGCGGATGAAACGCAAAGATCAACCGTTATGTTTGATGTGGACGCTGGCGGGTGCCATCGCCATGCTCCCTATGCTGCGGCTTGGCCCGGTGGATGCGGCGGTCGCTGCTGCCGCGACTCGGCCGGAACAAAATAACATTCCTGCGACCGTCAATACGAAGGCGCCCCGTAAACTTTCCACCATTTCCTACCACAACAATCAGGAACTGAACCGCATATTGGTCAAGGTAACCGACTACCAACCCGGTGCCTTTTATGTTCGATTGATACCGCAACGCCCCACCGCGGGGCCCCCACTGCTGGCCTTGCCCAATCTTACGCTTGAAAAGCTCATTGCGATGGCACGCAAGCACCCGCGGCTGGTGGTGAGCGGGCGTGTGAGTACCTTCGGTAACCGGGCCTATCTGCTGCTGGATCCCAACATCTACCGCCCCAGTCAGTTTAGAGAGCGGGCACACGCATCCGACACAAAAATCAGCCGTCGGCGGGCCAGCCATGAACGTGCATCGATGGTTTTAAGCCAATTACTCAGCCATTCGATCAGCGCGCCAGCGTCGGAACATATCGTCATCCGACCGGCGACGAAGGTGAAGGTGCCGCTGCAGAATATGAATCGACCGGGCAAGCGCTGGGCCCCGGCCGTGGCCCAGGGCACCTACATCTGGAATCGAATGGGGCGGCTGCTTTACGATCCGATTCTGCGGCAATGGGTATTTGTGTTTCTGAGCGACGGTCGCCATGCACCCGATCCGCCGGTCATTCTGATGCCGTCGCCGCAACTGCAGGAGATGCAGAATCTGGACAAGCAGGCTCATTCACGCGCGATCCTGCGGATCAGCGGCATCGTGAGCGAATTTCGGCACCATAATTTTTTAATGCCGACGTATGTGCAGTTGTATCACAATCTCGGACGGTATTGAAATTTATCCGTGATACCCATTCCCCGCTCGCCCCGTGCAGGCGAACGCCTTCAGCGCGTTTAATCCCATCCATCGCCCTGCTGCCTTGAAGCAGACCTGAGATCAGATATGCCCGATCCATTATGCCGCCGACGCCGCTTCAGGCCGCAGGAGAATCTTACCCGCCGGGGGACCGGCAAACGGTCATACCCGTGCCGGGAGTAAAACCTAAACTGAACGGTGACGCCAGTGCCGTTCGATTTCCTCCAGCGTCCGCCCCTTGGTTTCGGGCAACACGAAGATAACGAACAAAAAGCTGATCAGCGAGCAAATCGAATACAGCATATAGGTGGTCGTAAGCCCGGCATATTCTTTGAGCACCGGGAATGTCTGGGCGACCACAAAAATCGCCGCCCAGAGGGTCAGAACGCCGACAGATGCGGCCCGACCGCGGATCCGGGCGGGGAATATCTCTGAAATGATGATCCACGGCATCGGTCCCATGGCCATGGCAAAGGCGGCAATGAAGACCAGCACGCTGACAAGCAGAATATGCACCTGCGCCGGGCCGAAGTGCGGCGCCATGACCGTATGCGTATGAAGACTGACCGCCAGCCGATGAAACGCAGCGGCGGACATACTCCCCTGCCAGGTGATCTGGTGATGGACGGTAAATTGAACCTCACGCGGTGCGAGCTTGAACACCAGCGCGACCGAAGCAAGCGAAATCACCTGAATGGCGGTACCGATGGCCAGCAGCAGTTTGCGGCCGGCTTTATCTACAAATCCGACGGCGATAAATGTGAAAAGCAGGTTCACCATGCCGATGAGCGCCGTAGCGCCGAAGGCGTTGCTGGTGTGCATACCGGCGGCGGCAAATACGCGCGGGGCATAATAGATGATGGAATTAATACCGCTGAACTGCGAAAAGACCGCCAGAAAAAGGGCGACGAGCAGCGGAAGGCGGTATTGCGGTTTGAAAAGTTCCGAAAGCCGCCCCTCCTCCTCGCTTGCGACCTGCTTGACCGCGACGATTTCCTTTTCCGCCTGTTCGGCTCCGAAAAGCCGCTGCAGGATCGTGCGGGCGTGGTCTTCGCGGTTATTGACGATCAGCCAACGCGGACTTTCCTTAATACCCAACAGAAGCACCAGGAACAACAGTGCGGGAAGCACTTCCGACCCGAGCATGAAACGCCAGCCGATTCGCTGATTCCAATTGGCACTCTTATGAATGGCCAACATGGCGGATGAATGCGTCATCGTTGCCATATCGTGAGCGTGCTGCGCATTACCGTGCACGACAATGGCGTAATTAACCCAATACACCAGCGCGATGCCCACCACGATGCCGAGTTGGAAGAGCGAACCCAGCCTGCCGCGATGTTTTTCAGGTGATATTTCAGCAATGTACACCGGTGCGACCATGGACGATGCGCCGATGGCAAAGCCGCCGAGAATTCGGGCCACCACCAATTCCCAAACCTGATTCGGAATCGCGGAGAGAATACCCGACACGGCAAAGAGAACGGCGCAAACCAGCAGAACTGATTTTCGGCCGTACTTATCCGCCAGCGATCCGGCCAGCGCCGCACCGACAATGGCCCCGAGGTCCAGGCAGGCGATGACAAAGCCCAGCCCCCCCGCACTGAGGTGAAAATAAGTCTGAAGGTATTTTTGAATGCCCGATGCTACACCCGTATCGTAGCCAAAGAGCAGACCGGCCAGCGCCGCGGTAAAAACCGCGACCACAATGGCTGTCATCGAACCAGTGTTTGATTTTTCATTCATGGATCTGTGCTCCGCAGTAGGTAAAACATCCCACCATAAACGTCAGCCGCCGATCATCTTCAACCAGCCCGCCGAAGTGAGCCCCCATATCGCATTAAGAAACACCACAAAAATCGGTGTGGTGTAACCATAATTGAGTCCCAGTACCTGCACGTGATTTAACAGTGGAAACACCACCAGCAACTGAACCACCGCGGGAATCAAACCGAAAACGAAACCACGCTTCCATACCGATCCCGACATGATCGGCAGACAAAACAGCAAACCGAAAATACCACCCCAAACCAACCGCGAATAAAGATATTCACGATTCGCTGACGGATGGAGATGGCATCCCAGATCGGCAAAAATCCCAAAGCGCCCCATGAGCAGCGCTACGATCAACAGCAAGCCGGCGCCAACCACTCCCGATGCAAACGCCATCGATAACTGCCCCGGAACACTCCCCGATCCTGAACCGGCCATACCTTCAACCCCCGGATACCTGGCCCCAGTGGGCAAACTGAAAAAACCACCCCATCGGGCGTCAGATGCGGATTGACTTAATCAACTGCCGCACATGCTCCACCGAGCGGTCAAAAAGCTCCCGCTCTTCAGGGGTCAGCTTAACCTCGATAATCTCTTCAACACCCCGACTGCCAAGTTTGACCGGCACGCCGACAAAATATCCACCGACGCCATATTCCTTATCACAGTGTGCGGCGCAGGGCAGAATACGCTTTTTATCCCGAATAATCGCCTCTGCCATTTGCACCACGGCGGCGGACGGCGCATAGTACGCAGAGCCTGATTTCAGCAGGCCGACGATTTCCGCGCCGCCGTTGCGTGTGCGTTTGACGATGGCGTCAATTTTTTCCGCAGACAGAAGTTCCGGCAGCGGAATACCCCCGACACTGGTGTAGCGCGGCAGGGGTACCATATCATCCCCATGGCCGCCCATCAGCAGGGCCTGAATATCTTCAACACTTACCCCCAACTCGGCCGCGATAAAGGCCCGATAGCGAGCTGTATCCAGGACGCCCGCCATGCCGATAACCCGATGCGACGGAAACCCGCTGACCTTGTGCGCGACGTATACCATGGCATCGAGTGGATTGGAGACAACAATGAGAATCGCGTTGGGCGATGTGCGTGCGACTTGCTCGGTCACCGCTTTGACAATTTCAGCGTTTTTTGCAAGCAGATCATCGCGACTCATCCCCGGCTTTCGTGCCAAGCCGGCGGTGATGACCACAATATCACTCTCGGCGGATGCCTCATATGCAGTCGCACCTGAAATTCGGACATCAAACCCCTCGACCGGAGCCGCCTGAGAGAGGTCCAACGCTTTTCCCTGCGGTACACCGTCCAAAGCAGGTATATCAACCAGCACGACATCCGCCAGTTCCTTTGCCGCAGCCCAATGTGCGGTGGTGGCCCCGACATTTCCGGCGCCGACAATTGTTAATTTTGCACGCTTCATCATTCGTCCATTACTCCAAGATACTTACGCGAACTTTTCGCACAATCAAAAACATTGTTTTACGCGAGGTGCGGCATCTCTGCAAATGTTTACTTCATACGTTTTGCGCAGGCGTTCGCACTCCGCGGAAAATGGGCCAAGTGCCTTGATTCGCCGACCGCGTGGAGGCCCGGCATTAGCCCCACATGGGAATGGTCCGTCGGGCTATTGGGCATTCGGTTTCCGACGGCTTCGCCTGTGGAGGGGAATCGTGACAGGCTGCTGCCAAGCTGGGTTCAGGCCCAAGTTGCGAAATGCCTGTGATGACCCTGCGGAGGATTGAGGCGGCAGCCCCACCACCAGCAGCCGGTACCAGCACTCAATCGCCAGCCTGGCGGAATGCGGCGAAAACGCGAGAGATATTGGAGCCTCATCGCTCAGGCCGACCGCGCCGCAGACGCGAAACGTTTTCGTTGATATGATAAGCACCTGGGCTCCCGAGGTTCGACCGCTGTGGAAAGTCGCGACGGCCAGCCAGCGACCGTTGCCCGAGTACACGGGCGCACATGCCGGCGCCTGCCTGCCTTCGCCGACGCCCCAAATTCTTAATACTTTCTCACTTCCCGGCCGCCGCACGGCGGCTTGAATGACCGAAATGCCGCTTCCAATCATCGTTGGAGGGCCGAATCCGATCAGCGCGACGCGCCGGGCGGAAGGCGCCATCGCCCCGTAAACCATCGGCGGCCCGAAAAGGTGGATGCGCCGGTGCAGCCAGCGGTGTCGGCGGAGCACGGCGAGATGCACCCAATGCCCTCCCGTTATCCCGCCAAAGCCAGCGCCGCCCTCGGCCGCAAAGGCGGAAATACGGGGTTCGTGCGCGATCCCCAACGTGACCGATTGCGTGCGGCCATCCATACGGTACGCGGTTATCTTGCCGCCCCATTCAGCAGGCCATGACGTGGCCAACACCCAGTCGCCTGAACCGCCGCCGACGATGGCCGGCGCCACGGTGTGTGCAAATCGCGACAGGGGGAAACGGAAGAGGAGAGCCCGTCGGCCCGGTTTCGCCGGGTGCAGGGCATCGATTTCGACACGAGCGGAGCGGACCGAGCCTGCGCGTTGGGCACGAACGACCACAACCGCGCCGGCAACACGTGCCAGCCCCAGGTTTGTTCCGGCTGATGGGCGCCCTGATACCAGCTTTGGAACGGGCCTCTCGACTCCATGGGCGAGCGTCCACTGAAAGATATGTTTCGCTGTGCACGCTGCGATGCGGTTTTCCGATTCCCATACTGCGGCTGGGAAGAACGGCTGGGGCACCCCGCGTGGCGATGGACATTTGAGGTAATCATTCAACGACAGGCCCTTGGACAGATGAATCCTGATGGATTTAACAAAGCCCTGTATCCGGCCGGCGGTGGGCCCAACGCCCGCCTCGAGTGCTGCGCGGGCCTCACGTTTTGCGGCTGCGATGGTAGAAGCCGAGCGTCCGACCGCTGCCGGCGCGCCGGCCAACAGCGGCACCAGCGCGGTGGCGACGGCTACTCGGGACACGGGGCCCGATCTCCGGCCAGCCGCACGCTGGCGCGGGCGGAACCCATCGCGCGGCACACTCTTCGCCGTTGGGTAACCCGTCTCATCCACCGCCGCTCTCCTTTACGAGCTCACGTAAGTAGGCCTTGGCGAACTCTGGGAACGCTTGGCTCCTGAAGGCCCGTCGACCCGCGCCATTGTCGTTGATCGCCTTGGCGATCTCCACGAGGGCCCCGCCCACGCCCGTGAGGGACTTCAGGCCGGTAAGAATATCGTGCGCCAGCCTGAAAGCCGCCAGTTTTGAGGGGCTTTCGCCGTCATTAAAAATGTCTGCCAAGTTCTGCATGTAGTAATAGTTTATGTAATAGCGGCCGCCGGACATCGTGTGCTTTTTTCCGATCCGTACCAACACTGGGGCCTTCACACCCGGTAGTTTGTACAGCCCCGTCCCATCCACATTCCCCACCGGCGAGGAATCGACGAACTGATACGTATTGGCACCGTTGATGTATTGGGCTGGGTCCTGCTCCATCCATCGGCCGAGGCTCGGCGAATAATCGCGGGCCCGCTCATCGTACAGCCCCGTCACCGCGTCCAGCGTCATCCCCTGATACAGATTGTCCACCAGCGGCTGCGTGCCTGCCGCGGGCATGCTCCAGTCGGAATTTAATACCGTGATGCTTCTGCGGCCGCTGCGTGCCCCGTGAGGGCACGTGGCGCTGCGCCGCCTCGCCTCGCTCGCGGGAATTAAATTTTCATTTATTGCGACCATAACACGGCCTCAAAATGGAATTACTCGCGAGATCATAACACGCGGGGGCGACGGGGGAAAGCTCCCGCCTGATTGCATCCACCCACAGCGTCAGCAGGTGGCGGCCGCCAGCATTCAATTACATGACAAACAACACCGCCCATAGCGGCTCGTGCGGTTCGTGGCATAGAGCAAGGCCATAGCCCTTGGCTCCACCCATGTCAACAACGATGGATGTCACCTTTTCGTGTCCCGAATTTTCTCGATCGCTTTGGCCTCCCGCGGGGTGTACGCGTAGGGCTCCGCCCGGAAAAAAAGCCGCGCCACCAACCGAACGGCTCGGTACGGGTCGTCGACTCCCACCCTCGCGTCGTCCAAGCAGCCCACATTACCGTCCCGGCGGAAAGCCCGGATACCCACGAACTGTGTGGCCCGCCTTTTCCAGCCTAGTGTACTGTCCCTAACGCTGCTTTACAGTTGGCGACCTTTGCCAGGATGGTATCGGCGTCTTTGGTCCAGGT
>JBMFVY010000098.1:0-8751 GCA_049965755.1 Phycisphaerae bacterium
TCTCGCCAGATCGCCGCTTCCACGGTGGTATAATTATGGCACAACGGCACACCTGGCAAAATGTTCGCCTGGTAACGCAATGCCTCCATGGCCACCAAGTTGCCCAAACTGTGGGCCATGATGTCAATATTCCCCGGCCCCACCCCCGGATTTTGCCCCAGGTGCGTTAAATATTCTTCCAATCGAGGTGCGGTATCAAACGCATTTTCAACGTTAGGGTCGAAAAGTGTTTTATTAATGAATGGAATCCTGCCGTCATCACCTTCCCAATTGAACGCCACAAAATTACCCCGGAATCCCACCCAATAAATACGTCGGAACAGCGTATTGCCGTCTTCAAGCGCTCCACGCTCGGAGGTGTTGTACCCATGGATAAAGACAAAATACTTTTTCCGGTTCGGGTTATTGGTGACAAAGCTGTAGGAAATTCCGCCATCGTTCACCGACTGAACAGGGTAAGCCTCCGGATACGTCGGCAAAGTGACGGTGCGGCCACCCTCAACGGGATAATTCGATATCTCAGATGATTTCGCCCCGCGTGTGGAAACCAGATGCCAATAATTGGACACATCCTCAAAGGTGATGCGTGCCGAATCCACCGGCTCTTTTTTATTGAGTTTGGGGTCTTTGGCCCACACCGTCACGCGAATGGTGCAATGGGCGGTGCTGCCGCGGATACCTTTGACCAGAAACTCATCCGTGCCCGCAGCCGGCTGGCCACCGGGAAAAGCCACCGACTGGCCAGTAGTGGGAATGGATGTACCGTTGATGCCTTCCATGTTCACCTATGCCGGGTGTTTGGACAACGGGAACAAACGCCCGCTCATTGGCCGTTTTGTTTGGCCTCTTCCTCGGACTTTTTCTTGGCGGCGGCAGCTTTCTCCTTGGCTATTTTTGTCTGCTCAAGAATAGTCTTTACCCACGCCTGCTCGGCGGGATTCGGTGTCCCTCCGGGCGGCGTGCGTGTATTGACGTTTCTGGAGCCGGTGGGATTGAGGAAAAGGCGGAATGTGAATCGTAACGTCTTGGGATGAGAGTTTCTCCGCCACTCGAGGGTAACGCTTCCCTTGCCGTAATCCTTTCCTACGCGAAGGTAAAAATAATAGATATCGTTGAGCGAACGCCGCTTGCCAACAGTTAGGGTCGGCGTATAACCGCTTTTCGGGGCCAACATCAGCAATTTCATATCAGTGGTGGCAGCGGAGGATCCGCCGGTAGGAAAGGCCTGTCGGAAATCTGTTCCCGGATCATTTGATCTTAGCGTAACCCCCGCCGCCCTGGCACCGTTGAGGTATCCGGCGTGAATCTGAGCACCACGTGCGGATTTCAACGTCGGCACCGCAGCGATGAAGATTCCATCTCCCTTTTTCCACCGGAAAATATCCGGAACCCTCGCCGTGGTGACGGTTCCTTTTTTCCATACGGAAAGATCAGCCACCACGGCGGCCCCGCCATTGGTATAGCTAAGCGTCAGCTTGTGTGGATGAATCAGCTTGGGCATGGGCAGTATTTTCATTAACTTAATGCGTACCGCATTGGTTGTCAGTGGCAGGCTGCGGTCATGGTAAAGCAGGAGGAATTGTGAAAAGTTCATTCCCGAAGTACCCGGTGCAAAACTGAAATCTTTCGTGTAACAGTTCGGATCGGTTACTTTGATCTCGAGGTTCACATATCCGGGCGCGGCCTTGATCTGAAAAGGACCGGCACCCCGAAATACGTGCGTGTGATCGACCGATTGAAACCCCGACAGACTCATGTGTGCCGTTGTTCGTGTGAAGATTGTCTTTGCCGTTGGAAGCGGCTTTCCAGCCGAATCGACGATCACCATGCGAAAATTGACGCCGCTTTGATGGTAGGCCGACGCGTAGGGCATGATCAGGTTCATCAACTTGACGTAATCGATCTTCATCTCCTGATGTTCGACGGCGGTGCGGTGTGGTATCGCCTCCAGCGCCTGGATACGATTAAAAAGTTTCAGAGCCACGGGTCTCTTCTTTGCCGGTAACATGGGCATCCACGCGGCAACGGGCGTATGGTCCGATGGCGCGGCTGCGCAAGAGGTGCAGGAAAGCGCCAGTCCGGCCAAGGCACACACCATAAGAATCAGGCGAAGTAAATTCATTGGCATCCTCATTTTTGTACTCCTATGGGAACTGCGGGGTCAGCAACATTCTGAAACCACGGCCAGATAACCGGCAACCACATCGGCGATGTGGTACTGCCGTTGTAAGGGATGAGAAAATCGCTATGGTCTTTGGGAAGCCAGCCCAGGGAATGGGCATCGAGAGAGATCACTTTCGGTATTCCATTGCTGGGCATATCGCTCGGTATCGCACCGTCGGGAATATCCAGATTTTTATAATCGTAAAACAAATCCCTAATCTGCATCAGTGCCGGTTCATGGTCCATACGATAGGCCCCTCGAACAACCAGGGGCGGAAATAAGTTGGTCTCGATGTTGTTGTCGACTACGGTTCGATTATGTGATCGGAACGGGCGGTAATAATGCTGCTCCCCTACACTGCGGAAGGTCCAATCGTTGAGCCGCATGAAATACGTCAGCGGCTCATCATCGCGGTTGTAGCTATGATAAATGGTTCCCGAGACGGATTTTGGAGCCACGTGCCCAGGCTGCTCAAACCAGGACCGCCAGGACATGGTTTTGAGTTGACGGTAGGTGTAGGTGATTTTATCCCGGTCAGTGTTGGCAACGTAAGCGTATTTATCGGGGTGCGTGGTGTAGCGCAGGGAACCGGCTGGCTGGAAGGCTTCCCGCCAGACCGCCGCCTCAATGCTTAAAAAGTTTTGCATCAGAGGTCCGCCACCAGCCCAGGTGTTGAGACGCATTGTCTCAAACACCAGCAGATTGCCGAGACTGTGCGCTGCAACATCTACATTTTGGCTGTCGCCCGCCGCCGCGTCGAGTTTCTGTATCAGGTGCAGGGCGGCCGGGGCGGTCCGAAACACATTATGGACGTTATTGTCGAACAGTGGCGCAAATTCATCCCCGATCCAATCAAGTGAAACAAAGTTCCCACGAAAACCGTTCCAGTACAACTCCTTGAAGAAATAATTACTGTCAGCATAGGCCCCATTTGCCGAGGTGTTATATCCATGGATGAAGAGAAGATATTTCTTGATGTTTGGATTGGACGGCGAGGTTTCATAGCCTGACGGAGTAACGGCATCGGCGTAACAATTGACGGAGACGGAACCATGGTCGAGCGGCACATTATAATTCTGCGTTAATGACGTGCGGGCCGAAAGATAATTCCAAAAGCCCCCCGGATCCTTAAAGGTGATCCGTGCCGAATCTACCGGTACAGGCTTGGCCATGCCGGGGCCTTGGGCCAGCACCTGAAACCGTACCGTCGTCAGCGGATTCACTCCGCTGGGGGAAATGGCTTTCACGAGAAATTGGGTTACACCGCTTTGCGGCGACAGAGTGAGTGCCTGCTCGCCGACACTGTAGGAATTTGGCAACAAGAAGCCGGATGCAGAGAGGCTAAGCTGGCTATCAGCGGTTGAAACCTTCTGAAGAAAAGATGACGGGTTGGCCGGGGCCGCAACCGCGCTTCGGTAAATATAAACAACTGGTGCATTTCCGCCGCCGATAGCCTGGGCCGTCATGTAATAACTGAACCCGCCGCCCGCCGCCTGCTGCGGAACAATCAATTGCACCGGTGCCAGATCGACAATGTTGGCGTGGTGAATGGTCTGGCCGCTGTCATCGGTCCACCAGAACACAAAGCCCTTGTTTTCATTCTGAATAATGTAATCCTGATGATTGATGGTCCAGCTTGTTCCCGGCGTGCCTTCAAAGAGTTTGATATGTGCGGTGTCGTGGTTATTGCAGTTTACACCCAGCTTTACATCGTAAACATTGAGGTCGGTGACTTTGGAAACCGAACCATTGGCCGTGCCGCTACTGGACCCGCCGCCGGAACCGCTTGAATCTGAATACCCTGAATAACCGGAGGAAAAGAGCAGCGTGCCGGTGATGGTTTGATTGGTTGCGCCATTGATGCCTTCCATATAGAAAGTGGTCTTGTTATCCGTGGAGAAACGCAGATCGGAGGAACTCCCGCTCGTCGGGTAAGCTGTGCCGGGCACCAGGTAGCTGGGTTGCAGCGTGGCTGTGGGGCCTTTGATATCACCGCGGTGTTGTATATTCCATATCCGCATAGTTCCCTGCTTAGCGGCGCTGTAATCCTGATACGCAAAGCCGTCTACACCGTTACCCAGGGCCGTGCCGGCGTAGGAAGGCAACGCGCCTGCGCCGGGGTATTGCATGGTCAATTTGGCATTTGAGAGAGATAAATCTGTCGGCAAAACGCTGATATTGAGTTTGACAAAGTTTTTACCCGAAGCGTGAATGTCGGCATAGCCGGCCAGACCAAGGGGCGGATCGTTGGAGGGAGTGGTGTTATCGACACGGTCTACAAATAAGGTTTTGGAGGCCGGTGCCAGCTTAAGTTCATAGGCGGTAATTTTAACAGGCAGTGTGCCCGTATAGGTTTGGTCGGTGCTGGTGATGGTAAACGCCGCCTGCACCGTTACCGTCCAATAGCCCGGCTTGGGCAAGCTGCCGACTAAGTAGGCATTCAGTAAGCCCGGTCCAGTTAAGCTTGACTGCGGCACGCCATTGGCGGTGGTGGCAAAGCCGATATTGCTATCCGGTGTATTGATCGGAGAGCTATTGTTGGTGGAGCTAAGGGTGATGCTCGTGATAGTCCATTTCCATGAATTGTAGGGGGACATCGCCTCGGTACTGGTAACGTTGGCGGGAAGCTCTGCGGAAAGGGAGGTTGAACAGTTGGCCTTGATCGGCACCGGATCGGGGGTGGTGGCCTGCTGTGTGACGGTTAATGACCCGCCGGATCCGGACTGAGCGAACACCGGCAGTACCAAGGCTATACAGATCGTCAGAAGGATGATCGCGGTGATAGCGATTCCCCAAGCTTGTTTTCCCTGCCGTATGGTCATTGTTGTCGCTCCCAAAAAAAGCGTTTGGCGGCTGAAACTATACCTGATTCAAGGTTAGCGTTCCAGTTTCGTTTTCCCATGAATCAACTGCGGGTTGAGTTTCACATTGGCTTTCCATCCCGCGGCCATGACGTCGGCGAACCGGGTACGATCCAACCGACTCCAGATGTTGAGTTCCCAACGGTCACGGTATAGAAGAACAGGCGACGTTTTGGCTGCCAGCACATGGCGGTAAGCCGCGAGGGCGGCGAGCGGATCTATGGCCGCCGCGTAGCGCCCAAATAATCCTTTGGCCAAATTGATTCGCCCAAGCGGCATGACGGATTGGCGGCGATTTTTGCTTGGTTTGAACTGCGCCCGCGGACCGGGCATGGGCGGAATCCGGTAAATCACGGTCGCCATTGACCACATGTACGGATATGCCCGCGGCCGATCGCGTGGAGAGAGCCGGTCCAGAAAGGTGCCGGAGCATATCGTATTCAAGCTATGGTTGCGGTTAAGCATCAAAATATAGCGGCCCGGCCCTTCCAGCAGGAACCGCTGGTATACGCCGCTCCAGAAATTCACCACGCGCCCAGTGGCGAGCACCGGATTGCGTAACACCTGCGCCGCACTGGTGCTGCTGCGACGCACGGTGATCGTGTAATCGCGGCAGCGGTTGGGACCCGAGTGACCGTCCTTGTTAACAAAATAGAGGCTCACCAAAGTGGGGCCGCGGGGAACCGTCACCTTAATCCAGATGCCAGGGCCGCTGGCATCGGGTGATTTTACTTCGCCATGATCATCGATCTCAGCCTCGCGTCGTTCACCAAATGTCGGGTTATAAAGAACGCGGGGCTGGTTGTCGGCATTGATCCATTGTATCCAATGTCGCAGACCGTCACCGCGGCTATGTTGCGGCCCAAGGCAGGCATCAATCATGTATTCGCCCCGGGGATTGATTTCAACCGTGTCCAACGGCGAATCCGCCGCCCACAACACCGCATACTGCCGCCCATAATGTCCCACCCAGTCGCCCTGCGTTCGCCAGTCCTCACCCAGATAAGCCGCTACCGGCGCTGAACCCGCAGCGAACCGCTTGAGTCTGCGGGTCATGGCTTTGAGCTGCATCGCCGTCGGAATGGTCGCAGACGCCGGGAAGCGGGGTGGCGACAAAGGATGCTTCTTTGGCTGCATAGCCGCCATGCCATGCGGATGAGCATTCAGGTCACCGGTTGGCCCCGGCGATCCTTGTGCCTCCGACACTGTCAACTCGGATAATCCCTTGCCGTAATGGCCCAGCAGCACCCGCCCATGGGGTAAAGGCAGGATGGCCGTGACATACCGTGCTGCTTTCGTCAATGCTGGTGAATCCGCACTTCGGAACTGGGCCTGAGTGATTGTATTGATTGCCATGAATCCCTGCCGGCGGAAGCCCAGCCACAGCAGATGGCCCCGCATGATCAGGGTGGTGATGTAATCTTCCGGTAACAGCTTCTGTAGATCAGACTTGGAGGGCGATTGCCAGTTTTGGGGTGGGAATTGCAAACCCTGTACCTTGGCCGCAAAATCGGCTCCGCGTTCATAGCGAAAGGTATTGCCGCCGTTGGCGCTGACCGCCAAACCCGAATCGGTGGCCACATAGACGTGGCGGCGTCCCGCCGTTGCCACGGCATTAATCAGCCCGCTTGGAATTCCGCGACCATAGGCGGTGGTGGGCATACGTCCCGGCCCACGGATGATGCGCCAATGGCGGTAATGGTCTTGTGGACCGGCCATGCAGATGCCGTCACACTGTGTTCCGACAATCACCCGGCCATTGGGTAAAAAGGCGATGCTGTCCGGTGGACTGTTGGGCAGTCCGTTGGCGTTGGTGATATACCGCCATTGGCCAAAGGCGGTGAGATTGGCTGGATTCAAATGACGTTGGGGCGGCAAACGGTGCGATTTGGCAAAGCGCGGCGTATAAATCGCAATACCGGCTTCCGTCGCCATCCACATCCTTTGGTCTTTGGGATTTTCTGCGATAGCAAAGACATGTGAACCCAGGGGGCCGGAGAAGGCGTAGTTTTGACCTGCCAAGGCAGGATTATTGGGATTTCTGGCGGCGGGAACATTGGGAACCACATCATAATCCCGCCAGTGCCATTGGCCATTTTTACAAAATCCGACTTCCACCCCGCTGCGTAAGGTTCCGGCCCACAGCCGAGATTGGGAATCAAAGCAGACGCTGTAGACATTATTGCTTCGGAAATTGACGCCGGCATTGCGGTTGAATGTTTGCCAGGAGTGAACTTTACCGGTTTTGGATAACCTGCCGATCAGCAGCCCATGGTCTTCCGTGCCCACGGCGATGGTTTTGCCATCAGGTGAAAGCGTCAGGCAGGTGATGAAGTTGGCGGGGCAGGAAAGCTTTTGTTCGGGTGACGCAAGGGCTGGTTGGATGACAGCCTGCCCACCACCCTTGGCAACCTGTGAAAACATGGGGACTGTGGCCACGAACGCCACGGCTAAAAATCCGACAATAAGATTCACAGGACGTTTCATAACATGGATGCCCACCGAAGGCCGCACACGGGAAAAATCAACTGGATTATGGCATGATAATGTAGTTGGAGCGTTGGAGCGTTGGAGCGTTGCTTTGCGTAATGCCGAATGCGACTGCACCAAGCAATCAGATTACCCATCAACCACGACATCACAAGCTCCAAAAGCCCGGACGAAAAACCGTTTCTCTGTCCAATCCCAAGGTCACACCATAAACACCTCAAAAGCATCATGCAAGAACAATAACGTAATTTTGTGTTCTCGGACGTAAAAAAGGCCCGAAATAACTTCCCGATTTAAGGGGAGTCAGGGATGGCCCGGTAGTTCCATTGGGGCAGGAATGAATCGAAGCCGATTGTCATGTCGTGTTTGAATTCCTTGGTGCACTGTCGTCCGGTTTCGGAGGTGGTATCAGGCGCACTGCCGCCCAAGTCTTCCCCCATCCTTGATGTCGGAACATTGCCTGTCGGATAAGCCCACCTCATGCCCGAGATGATTGCCGGATCGCACCGCCAGACCATCCGGCTTTTGCCCCGCCGCCGCCCTCGGAGCCAGGCCGCTTCGACCGCTTTTCATTGGCTGGCACCACCCCCGATTCGCCTTATTTTCGGTGTGCCCCAATCCCGACATGGCCATGTCGGCAGAACGCTCCGCCCGCTCCCCAGCCGCCCCCATTCTGAACTGCCGCTGCCCCTGCAATTGCCCCTGGATTCAACGCCCTCGCTGACCCACTCAATGCCCCTATTCCATGTTCCCCGATTCCCGCCGACTTGACGTTCTGATTCCGTTCAGCATCATTGTATTTAGAAACTTTAGTAATGACAGACGTAAATGAGTTGGAATAGAAATGCCCTTGAAATACGACTTAAAATTGGAAGGCAAGCTAAAGGAATAAGAACCCAGAATTTGGTAAGTGCATGTTTTGACACCACTTACGAGGAACCCAAGGCATTTGGCTGGGTTCTTCTGGGTTCTGCCAATAAGCCCGGCAGCCAATGGCATCCCCGAAAAAATGATGGGATGCCACTTAAGTGATAATAATACAAGCAGTTACAAAAATAGAGCTGCCAAGTCTTTTACTCTTGCCTTCCACTTTTCCATCGCTGAAATCAACGCTTTGGGATTGTTTTGAGACCTTGCCGATTAGCCCGGATATTTCATAGGTTTTAGCCAGAGGCAGTCCGACGGCGAAGGCCGGGGGTAATTCCGGCCGAAATTTTCGATTGGACGCGTTCGGCG
>JBMFVY010000099.1:0-8592 GCA_049965755.1 Phycisphaerae bacterium
GCTGGAATTATCTACGAAAACGGAGTTAAAAAATCTGCCGCCTGATTGCCTCCATCCACAACATTTGACAGTAGCCCCACGTCGGATGGGATCATATTCCGCAGCACCAACAGCAAGGATTCCTCAAAGGCGTTGCGACTGCGATATCCTTGCCAGAGCCCCTTGTTACAGGTGGCCCAGCACAGAGGCATCGCCCGTCCCCGAAGGCACACTGCAGCGGCAAGGGTTTGAAAGCCCCGGACATCCGTCCAATCAAAACTGATCCACAGCGGCTTGGCCCGACGCTTGAGCCAGCGTCGAATCACCCCCGACATCACCACCGAGGGTTCGATCCGTTGGTTGGTGATGAAACGCCAGCAACGCTTGATCTGAGAGGCAACACCACCGCACGAGGCCCGTCCGATATTCGGCAGGCTGATGCGTGGGCACCTCATGGCGGCATCGACCAGTTCACTTAACGTCTTGGCTTGTGATAACCGAAGGCACGGGGCGCAGACCGAGAGCACCCATGCCATCGCGTCCTTGCGATCCATGGCAGACTCCTTTCCTGTGGCGGATCCGGCGCGCCCGAAATCCTTTGTCTATCTATCGTATTACGAACCAAACCCGACATTATTGCGATCTACGCCAAATGGCTCCCCACAAAAGTGGATATGAGTCAGCCAAGCGAATCCTTGACTCATCGAAACAATCGTCGTACATTAAAGAAAAGAAGGAAGGCAAGCTGCCCCCTCGCCATAAGAGAAACCGCGCCGCCCGGAGTTCGACCAGACATGCAGGACATACCCGGTCCAGCCGTATATCGGATAAGTTATTATCTACGTCAGCTTGAACGCCTGCAGCAGTCGGCGCACGAAACGGTGAGCAGTAAGCAATTGGGTAAGGCGCTGGGCTTTACCGACGCTCAGGTACGCAAAGATCTGACCTATTTCGGGCAATTCGGCCATCCGGGCGTTGGGTATCGAGTGGATGAACTGATCCATCGACTGAAGAAAATCCTCGGTACCGATCAGGTATGGCCTGTCATTTTGATCGGTGCGGGGAACTTGGGGCGAGCTCTGATGAGCTACAAGGGTTTTTTACGTAAGGGCTTTCAATTGGCTGCGGTGTTTGACGCGGATCCGGCCAAGATCGGTCGGCGGTTCGGCGAGCTTGAAATCCAGTCAATGGAAAAGCTCTCGGATTGTGTGACGACGATGCAGGTGCGGATGGCGATCATTGCCGTGACACCGGATGCGGCCCAAGGCGTGGTAAACCTGCTGGCCCGGGCGGGCGTACGGGGAGTACTGAATTTTTCGCCTACGAATCTGAATGTCCCTCCGAATGTATTTGTACAGAGTGTCGATCTGGCGCTGCAACTCGAACAACTTTCGTTCCGCATGAGTATCGAGGGTAACGCGCAGGCGGCGGAGAGAGCAAAATGAAGCATGTGCAAACCATTCAACATCGGGATTGAAGTTCATCTTTGAAAGTTGCAGGGTCCCAAAAAGCGACGCCGAGCGCCCCGCCCCATAACCGCATCCGAGAATTCAATCCTTGCCAGTATCGAGCTTTGACGATTTAATCTTGCGATGGTGGGTGATGGGTATCTGCCCGTCCGGAGAGTACTACCGGAATAATGGAGTGCACGTTATTGCAGGGATATGACCGGATCATTGAGGTCAGCGCACTGACACCGGACGGTCTGTTCAGAGGATTGCTCCGCGGACAGGGGTATTTAATTACGATGGTCGGCGGCGATGTTATCGTGTTGGAAGACCGCTGCCCGCATGCCGATTTTCCGCTGAGTTCGTCGCGTCGGGAGGGGGACTGCGTGATCTGCCCGATGCACCACGGCGTTTTTGATCTCAAAACCGGTGAATCGGTGGGATTGCGGAAATTTAATCCGCTATGCAGAGTTCCGTCGCGGATTGTCGATGGATACGTCGAGATATGGGTGGATCAGCCCGAAAGTGCATCGGCGGCTACTGAATCAGGCGGCGCCCTGCAAGAATAAGGCCCGATTCATTCGGGTGAGTTTGCGATCTTAAAAAAGGATTGGATCGATGAATATTGCGGTTGTAGGTTGCGGTTATGTCGGGTTGGTCAGCGGCACCTGCCTGGCAGCCCTGGGGCACCATGTGACGGGCATCGATGTGGATACCAAGCGTGTCGCATCTCTGCAGGCGGGAAAGGTACCGATCTATGAACCGGGCCTCTCTGAAATGATTCTTCAGCAGACGGCGGCACAACGGCTGCGGTTTACGACGGACCTTCCTTCCGCGGTACGCGAGGCGGAGGTTGTCTTTGTAGCGGTAGGGACACCGCCGTCGCCCCAGGGGGGATACGACTTGAGCATGCTTTTCGGCGCTGTGGAAAAAATAATTGAAGCGGCGCAGAGCGGCAAAACCATCGTCATCAAAAGCACAGTCCCACCTGGAACCGGTGAAAAGGTGGCGCAGCTGGCAGCCAAGTCTCCACATCGGCTGGAGGTGGTGAATAATCCGGAATTTCTACGGGAGGGGACGGCTATTCATGATTTTATGAATCCTGACCGCATCGTATTTGGGGCCGGGACGGCAGAAGGTCTGGCCGTGCTCAGGGAGATATACCAGCCGCTTATCGATAAGGGTTTTCATATTTTATCCATGGGACGGGCGAGCGCAGAACTGTCAAAATTCGGGGCCAACGCCATGCTGGCGATGCGCATCAGTTTTATCAATGAACTTTCGCGACTCGCATCGGCCGTGGGGGCGGACATTGAAAGCGTCCGGATGGGAATCGGGTCGGACCCCCGGATCGGTCCGGCGTTTCTCAAGGCGGGGATCGGATATGGTGGATCGTGCTTTCCGAAGGATGTGGCAGCGCTGGTGCATCAGATGGAGTCATTGGGCATGGAACCCCACCTTCTCTCGGGTATCGAGCGGGCGAATCAGCACCAGAGATTGGATTTTGTCGGTCGGGTGATGAAGGCGGTGTCTGACGTAAAGAACCCGCAGATTGCCCTCTGGGGACTTGCCTTTAAGCCGGATACCGATGATATTCGAGAGTCGCCGGCCATTGATATTGCCCGGATGCTGGTTGAGGCGGGCTGCACGGTGCGGGCATTTGATCCGGAAGCCATGGATAACACACGGCGTATCCTTGGCGACAGGATCATCTATGCCACCGATGTGACTTCAGCGACCAAGGGAGCGGATGCCGTTGTGCTGGCGACAGATTGGTCGGTTTTTATAACGCAGAACTGGCAGGGCATCCGGCAGATCATGCGCGGTACGCATGTGTTTGACGGGCGCAACTGTCTGGCCAGTGGAAAAGTCAGTGCAGCCGGGTTGCACTACCACGCGGTTGGTCGGCCACCGGTGAAACCGGGCGGCGGTCGCGAAGGTACCGTCGGCGTGGTGGTGGCGGGATAGACATTTACCGTAAGTCACCCCCCGCCATCTGGTCTTTGCCAACGGGCTTAGTCGCCCGCACGTCGGCTGTATGGATCGGCTGACGGTGATGACGAGTGATGCACTGCACCCAGTACCTGATTCAGTTAAATTATGACAAAACGTCAGGATCGCTGCTGAAAGGAAATCGGAGTTACGATGCAAACCATGGAATTTTATCGAGGAAAGCCGGTATTGGTGACCGGCGGGTCCGGATTCATCGGATCGCATCTGGTCAGAGGCCTGCTCGCCTCCGGAGCCAAGGTGAGGGTGCTGGAAAATTTTTCCAGTTCTGACATTGAAAACCTGTCGGATGTGCAATATCAAATTGAAATCATTCGAGGTGATATTACGGAACCGGAGGACTGCCGGAGGGCGGCTGATGGTGTGAGAGTCATTTTCCATCTGGCAGCGCGCGGATCGGTACCTGGTTCCGTCGCCGATCCGGTGGGCTATAACCATACCAACATCACCGGCACACTTAATATTCTTCATGCGGCGAAAACGGCGGGCGTGGGACGCGTGGTTTATTCCGCAAGTTCAAGCGCGTATGGTGATACGGCAGAACTTCCCAAAAAGGAAACCATGATGCCGACGCCCAAAAGTCCCTATGCCGTCGGTAAATACACGGGTGAACTTTATGCTGCGGTGTACTCATCGGTATACCAGCTCTCCACCATCTCGCTGCGTTATTTCAATGTTTTTGGTCCCCGGCAAAATCCAAAGAGTCATTATGCGGCGGTCATTCCCGCGTTTATCGCCGCGGGTGTGGAGGGGCGAAATCCGACTATCTACGGCGACGGGGGCCAGACACGAGATTTCTGTCACGTGGACAATGTGGTTTACGCCAATATGCTCTCCGGCCAATGCCCGAAAAATCTTTCGGGTGAGGTGATCAATATCGCGTGCGGTCAGAACATCAGTCTGCTGGAGTTGCTCACCAAGATCGGCCAACTGCTCGGAAGAACCATCAAGGCGGAACACCAGCCCCCGCGGGCAGGCGACGTGCGTGATTCACTGGCGGATATTACTCGGGCGCGTGAAGTCATCGGTTATGAACCGAAGGTTTATTTTGATGACGGGCTCAAACAAACGGTCGATTGGTATCGTAACAAACTCACCGGCGCTGCGCGGGCAGGCAGGTAAATGACTTTTCCAAACAGGAGATGATGGTGGATTCCGGTCAGTGCATCAACG
Source organism: Phycisphaerae bacterium (assembly GCA_049965755.1). Taxonomy (GTDB): domain Bacteria; phylum Planctomycetota; class Phycisphaerae; order WQYP01; family WQYP01; genus JAJZGD01. The sequence goes on from JBMFVY010000099.1 coordinate 4,611, forward strand.
GCGCCTCACCCATCAATTCAGCTTTCAGCATGTTTAATATGTACCTGGGACGTGCCCATCGATTGATCGGCCGCATTCTTTTGCCGACCATGCTGACCGGAGTTTTGCTCCTGTCGGGGTGCGTGGATTTAACCAATCAACCCAACGATCCGGTCGCACGCACATTTCCACCGGCGACGGAAAAAGCCTATCTGTATCCCGGCCATCTGTACGCCATGCGTGGGTTTCTGGGCATCTTCAGCACCGGGATGGATACACTGTGCCGGACACTGAATACTCATCATCTGCTGCTTTCGGCGGCTGTTGCCGATGAAGCGGCGCAAAGCTACCGTAAAAGACTGCTTAAGGCCTATGAGGCGGGCGATCTCACCGGTCCGCTGATTCTGGTGGGACATTCTTATGGTGCGGACGATCAGATTCGAACTGCCCGCTATCTTGGGCGGCATAAGATTGAAGTAACGCTTCTGCTGCTGCTGGATCCGGTTACCCCCCCGGCGATACCGGCAAATGTGCAAAGATGCGTTGATATTTATAAAAGCCACCCGTTGACGGACTGGCTGCCGTTTCTTCGCGGGGTGCCGGTGCATGCTGATGACCCTGAACTCACTCGCCTCACCAACATCAACCTGCGCTATGCCAAGGTGGGCTTCAATACCGGCCCGGTCAATCACATGAACATCAGCGCCGTGCCGGGTGTGCAGAAAATGATGCTACACTACATCAAGCGATCGCTCCAGCGATGGGAAAGCTGGGTCATGCCGCTCCTGGACCATACTGCGTTAAAATGGCGGCATGGTCAGCGTGGCGGCAGGGGAACATCTTGATAGTCCAGCGTGTGCCGGAACTTATCCTCGGAATTGAGACAGCGGTCTATTGGGGAACGGTACTTGTGAAGAGTTACCGATTATCCCGCAAGATTGGGCGTGATCCGAATGTGATTCCGCGAGAAAAAACAGGCCGACGATTGCGTCTCCTATGGGCGCCAACGGTACTGGGATGGTGCGCCCTGCCATGGATTACTTTTTTCTTACCGCCATCGGATGGCCCCTTCATCATGCGTACGCTTGGAGCGAGCGGTCGGGCCGCGGCGGTGACCGGGTATCTCGGCGCGGGGATCGGACTGATTGCGTTGTGGGCAACGTTCGTATGCTGGCGGAAGATGGGACGCTCGTGGCGAATTGGTATTGATCCGAATGAGAAGACGCAGCTTATCATTACCGGCCCGTATAAATGGGTTCGACATCCGATCTATGCGCTGTCGATATTGCTCATGATCTGCAGCGTGGCGGCGATTCCCAGCCTTCTCATGGCCATCATTGCCATCATCCATATCACCATGCTGCAGCTTGAGGCTCGACGTGAGGAACGATATCTCACGGGGGTGCATGGGATGGATTACCGGTCATACATGGAATCAGTGGGAAGATTTATTCCTCGACGACTGCGTCATGAATGATCACGCATCCGTTAGAATGGTTCCGACGGCATCAGGAGCACGCACGGATTGAATGCATTTCAGAAACTCATGCGATGCTGGACCGCGCTAGCGCCCTACAACGCCGTACAGGCGATTGAAATTGACGGTATTGCCGAGCTCGCGCAGTGGCGGACGGCAACTGACAAGGTTGTGGCGGAATTAACTCGCCTGAAACTGATTCCCCCCATCCGGCCGCCGGCGAATATTGAATATGTTACCGATGGGACATCCTGTAAGGATATTATCACGCGGCAGATCAATACCCCGTTTACGGAGGGCGGGTCGCCGATCCGGCTTTGTCTCGTGCAGAATCCACGAAGTTTTCATCTGATCGTAACGTATGATCACTGGATTGCGGACAGTTGGTCCATTCGTGAATTCATGCGTTGCATTTACTTTCAAGCTTGCCGCAATTCGATTGTCACGGAATTGGCATCTGGAGCGTCATCGGATGAGGGGACACATTGGTTGCAGAGTTGTTCGCAATGTCTGAGGCAATATCTAAGGCACCGCCGGGCTTCCCGCCTTCATTTTTCCGATCCGCTGGATTTTACAACGGGACTGGCCTCCGTGGCGCTGGAGTCTGATCTCATATGCAAGGTTAAAGAGGCGGCGCGACGTAAAAAAGTTTCGGTTCACGATATTTTCGTCACGATTATTGCACGATTACTTGGGGATTTGACCGGGGAAGATCGTTACAAACCGCGGCGTTTCGGGCACGCAGCACGCGATCGCGTTGCAATAGGGTCGATTGTTGATATACGCAAATCTCTCTCCGCAGCGCGAGGAGGAAATGCTCAGAACCGGGACGCCTATAACAAAAGCTTCGGGGTATGCCTGGGGTTCACGACAGTGGTCACGCAGGCACCTGAGAAAACACCGGTGGATCAGCTATTACAGACAGTTCATCAGCAGCATCTGGAGCAAAAACGGCGGTCTTCACCGACAGCCTCTCTGGCGGCCCTCAACTTGACCCGTTTTTTCTGGAACCTCTATAAAGAAAAACGCCACCACGCCATTTTCTTTTCCAAGAATCTGCCTCTGCTGGCGGGGATATCCAATGTTAATCTTACCGATCAATGGATGTGTCAATCCGGGGAGGCGGGAATGAATATCCGCGATTATTTTCGTGTTTCGCCGGTGGGTCCGCTCCTGCCGCTTGTGTGGGCGACAACTACATTTAATGATCGACTTACGATCTGCCTTACCTATCGACATACGGCGATAAATGATCAGAAAGCCGACGCTCTGATCAGCGATTTTGTGACTATGCTTCAGAGTATCTGTGCATAATGGATGCGGCAGAAAAAAAGCTGAGCGATTAAAATCAAGGTTAGACAAGGTTAGAATATTGAACATCGGGGAGATGGACGATGAAACTACGAAATCCAGGCGGTTTAGGAGTAACGGGCGCATTGAATCTGCTGATGCCGCAGACCTGCTGGCTGACCGGGATTCCTGTTTCACAAAATGATGTCGCCGTTTCGTCACCCATCCGGGACCAACTCGCCGTGCAGATACAGTTACCATACTGCCATCGCTGTGGTGCGAATCGTACGCCCGGCGCCGGCCACTGCCCACTTTGTCCGCACAGGCATCTGGGGACCGCAGAGATAATTCGTACCGGCGGATACACGCACCCGTTGAAAGAACTCATTGCGAAATTCAAATTTGGACGCCATTGGGCTCTGGCCCCCCTGCTGGCATCACAGATGACGGAAGCGTGGGAACGGGCAGGTCAACCTCGGGTGGATGTGCTGGTGCCGATACCACTTCATTGGTGGCGGGAATTCAGCCGCGGATTTAATCAATCTCGTGAATTGGCCCGGTTTTTATCGCGGAGCATGGGCACGCCATTTGTTGACGGGCTGGTGCGCCGAAAGCGCACACCGCGTCAATCGCTTGCGGGAAGCGCAAATCAGCGGCGGGAAAATCTGCGTGGGGCCATCGCTGCAAAACCGCTCGACTGGTCGGGACAACACGTTTGGCTGGTTGACGATGTATGCACAACCGGATCGACGCTTCATGCGGCGGCGATGGCATTTGCCGCCTTGCCGGCAGAATACCAGCCGGAGCGGATCAGCGCCCTGGTGCTGGCGGTCACGGGCATGGAACGCAGCAGCGGTACGTCGTGATCAACGGCGAGAGCGTTTTTCAGCCGAATAAAGGTAACCCCACCAAACAGAAAGCGGCGGCCTCTATGGTGAATCATCGTTTCACGGCAAGCGACAGCGTAGTTCGCAGGGCCGGCAGGCGGGCCAGAGGGGTTAAAGTTGAGCAGTTAAACGGGAGAGCAAGGCAGGAATCGTGCTCCGCACGATGGTGATGGCTTTTTTTTACCGCGGAGATAAGGAAGGTTCGCAGAGGTGTTTGGTAAACGTCCGACGAAACTTTCAATTACCCATAAGTTCGGTGGCGAAATTGCCTACCACGCGGTAGAAGTGAAGGCTTGCCGCCATGGATGGCGGTGCGTTTGTGTTTATTCGGGATGACGGCATGGAAGCT
>JBMFVY010000100.1:0-8494 GCA_049965755.1 Phycisphaerae bacterium
CGAACGCATTCTGGAAAAAGTTGCCAAGGCTCGCGCCGTCCTGAATAATGTTCAATCTATTTGATTCACTACACTAGCAGCCAAAGCCGCCGACCCCGACGCCGATACTTCCGCCCTGGAGAGCGAAATCGACCAGCTCGTCTACCAGCTCTACGGCCTGACCGAGGATGAAATTGCCATCGTGGAGGGGAGGGCGTAGCCGAATCCTGCATCCGCAGGCCTCCCAAGGTGACACAGACATTCCTGCCTGTGCCCAACCCAGACGGGAAAACACAGACAGGAATGTCTGTGCCACGCTGTAAATTGCGGCGGATGGCGTCTCGCCCTACTGCAGGCGGCTGATGTCCAGATCAAAATTCATCGCCTCGGGCGTCATGCTGGTGAAATGCGCCTGCGCCATGGCGTAGGGGGGAATTCGCAGGTCCATCCAGCCGCTGCGCCCCTCGATCATGACGCCGCGGGAATCGAGAAAAGCGTATTGATATTGCAGATAAAGCGTGTGATCGGTCAGATTACGTACCGGCACCACCACATTGAGTTGCCCGCCTCCCACGCGCGATACGATCGGTTCCTTCACCAGAATCTTCCCCTGCAGGCTGTAACTGGTGAGATGGATCTGCGGATAGGGAGAAAGTGAATCGGCATACGGCACCACCGGCCCCTGACACCCCGAAAGCAGCAGACAAACCAGAGCTGCGGCCGCGATTGCTGCCACCCCCCGCCCGGAATCAAATATCCGATGCGAGATGTGATTTATTGGAAAATCATTGTACTTCACTTTTATATTCCTCCATCGGCCGATGAGATGATTACTGCGATCCCGCCGGGTTGATCGGCTGCTCCTGAATAACACGTTCCTGAGTGCGGGTACGTACGGTGGTGGTTTTGGTTTTAACGGTGACGGTCTTGAGCACCATCGGCCCGGTCACCTCCAGATCGACGGTGTTATTCTGCAGATCAAATGCCTTGATCCCGGTCGATACGCCGATGTTGCGTTTGAGTGATTCGTAGAACCTCCCCGGCGAGCCGTCATACTGAACTGCGAGGCGCCCGTAGGCGGTGGATGAACTTCCCGTCATGCCGCGATTGACCACCAGCCGCACACCGGGGACTTTGGCGACAAAATGCTTGAGTGCAAGGAGATCGTCAATTCCGGCGGCGTTGTAAATGCGCACGATAATCGGGTTGTAGGCGGTGGCCGAGCCGCCCCAGACGGACGCAAGTTTCTGCATGATCTTGTCTGCCAGATAGCCGGTGTACATGTTGATGTTCGTTTTGCTCATGGGCAGGGGCATATCGACATAAGCGGCACCGAGAATACGGGCGTCGGTGGTGGAGACGGCGGTCGCCAACATCCGAATCGCCGGTTGCCCGGTGCTGGATTGGCCCGTCGGGGCGGCTTTGATTTCAATAAGGACATCGGTTTTCAACTGGTGCTTGAGCAGCGGGAGAACCCTTGGGTCGCCATTCTGTAATCGCAGAAAGCTTTCGCGGCTGAGCACATCGCGGGCCATGGATTCACTTTGAATATCAACCTGCCCATTGGCGTTGAGGTAGTCGATCATGGATATTTCAATGGCGTCAAAGTCGGCCGATGAAGCGGATATCTGGCGGTTGGTCGTGGAGGTCGGCAGGCGGAGGACCTCGACCATGATCCGCGGTTCGCGCTGGGTCTGATACGCCTGCACATAGGCGGCTTCATCGGGGAGCGGCACATGTTCACCGTAGGGATTGCCGCCGGTTTGTCCAAATGCCCCCGGGGGCAGCGGCTTCTGATACGGCACGGGCTGGTAAGCGGCCTGATCCTGCGGGCTGGGAATGGCAACATTCTGTACCGGCTGCTGGCAGCCAGCCAGCAGCATGGCGAGCAGAGCAACACACCACCCGCCCATCCATTTGTAGTTCAGCGTCATGAATCCAACTCCATCATCAAGCGCCCCACCACCCCCAAGGTTGTGAACGCAGGACTATTATATCAGTTGCAGCAGACAGCGAAATAAACCCGCCGGCTTCCGCTCCTGCGGGCCGCCGTGCCGGTGGCATTGGTCATGCCGGATAGTGGGGTCAACCACTGAAATTGCGGCGATTGAAGCTCAGCAGCGCATTGTTAAAGGTAATAGTATCGCGCGGCAGCACAATTTCATGTTGTCTACGATCACAACCTTGTAAAGTCTTCCGATGTCAGACCTTGGCGACTTTGGCGGCGACGGGAACGGTATCTCTCTGCTACAGCGAACAAAAAAGTCCCATCCGCAAATCAACCACAATTTGCGGATGGGACCGGGGATACCAGGGATGTTGGGCTTCAGAAGCCGATCTGCAGACCTGCCGTTACGCTTTGGGCGTAGGTGTGAGGCCCGCCTGCGAATTGCGCTTCATAATCGGTAAAGACGCCGATGTTTTTGCCGATTTTGGCCGTAAGTGAAAATCCCATCAAAGCGGTATCGCGAATCGGCCCATTGGTCACCACCGTAAAGGCATTGGAGCCTGTGCCGACAAACGACGCATTGATACCGCGGCTGTTGTTGAGATACTCATGCGAATAAAACGCATTGAGCGAGGGAACCAGAGTAAGCCAATGCGTTACGGGCATATCGTAAGACACGTGGCCGCCGATCTCTGACCGGAGTGATTCCACGCGTTGTTTGGACACGCTCAGGCCGAACGGGCTGCTGGTTTCACTGGTTCCCTGCACATTGACGTGGGTGTAGTTGAGGCCGGCGAGCGGACCGAAGATCAGGTGCTTTTTGAGCGCCTTGAAGTCGTAGCCGCCTTCCAATGCCACGTTGTAAACGCTGCCGCCGGTGTCGCCCCGTGCAGACGTGAGGGAGCCGTCAAAATTAATATTACGGTAAATGTCCGCATCCAGAATGGAATAGTCAAAAAGCCCGGCGAGGAATATGCCCTTCTTGTAATAAGACGCATACGCTTGGAAGCCCAGATCCTGCAGCTTGGCGGAGCTTTGAAATTGATCCAACGTCGCCTGCGGATCGGTGTACGAAATCGATGCGCCGAGAATCACCGGTTTGCACCAATGGTAATTGGTACCCAAGAACACGCTGCTGGCCGAAAAATGGGCCGCGCTGGGCGAATACGCAAAATCACCTGATACCCAGTTATAGTAGGAATAGACGGAAAGTCCCTTGGCGTATTTCATGATTCCGCCCATCATGCCGCTATCAGAGCCGGTGCCCTGTCCGGAAGACATGTCGTTGGAATTCATCATGCCGCCGCCCATGGTCCCCATCGCGGAGGATGGCCCCGGCGAGTAATAAGAATCCTGAAGCATCTGGAAAACATTCTGATCAAAAAATACCTGTTCCTGCAGTGCGATATCGGGCAGATATTGATACACCGCCGGGGAAAGCTGATTGAGTGCCGTGTTTACCTGCGAAGGCGAACCGGCGAGAATCGCGTTGATCTGCGGCGAGATGGAGGTCGGTAGCGTTCCCGCCCCCTGCAGTGCGTTGAGATAGTTGCCGACTGAGAATTCATTGGGCGTGGTGGCATATTGGGAAAATCCACCTGCCGCCATCGCGGTTGTTACGCCGATCCCCAGCGACGCCGCCGTTACCGCAGCCATGGCGGCTTTGCCCACGCTTCTCTTGCTGAGGCCTATGAATCCCTTCTGTCGTAAACGCATGGTTTCTCCTTACTGACATCCTCTTTTTGCCTCATGTTCTGATCGCCGTAATCGGCGCGCAGAACGGTACGGTTAAAAGAGTATTGTTCCCCGGTGCGGCAGAATAGTAGGCACCCGTTTTGCCCCAAGTCAAATCAGCCTGATCTGGATTTACGGCATGGCCGTCAGATGTGAGTAGTTTTTCAATTCGATGCCGTGGTCTCGCAGGCGCCGGACAACGGCCGGGGCGGTAATACCCCGCCATTCCAATTCGCGCTGAGATACCAATCGGGTGGAACCCGTCGGCAGCCCATCCGCCCGGCCGGGATGTACCATAATTTCACCTACGCCGGCCGGCAGGTTCTGCATGATGGCCAGCCAGTGCTCCTCGCTGAATTTCCCGGTTGCTGCAAGTCCGTAAAACCAGTCGGTTGTCGCAATGCCCTCCGCCGCAAGCACGCGGGCAAGCCTCCCGGCTAATCGCGAAAGCACGCGATATCCCATGCCGCATGCGAGATCATCAAGAGGGATCTCGCGTGCGCACCGAATGGCGCCGATGTTGTATTGCTTCGCCAGTTCGATGGCTATTTTTCTCAGCACTGGCCAGTGGTGGATGTGTTTGTGACTGTCGAGATGGGTGGGTTTTATTCCGGCGGCAAGGGCCCATTCAATCTGCGCCCGCCATTCCTGCTGCGCTTCGTCCTGTGCGGCGCGACTGAACTGCACCTTTCGGATCAGGTTCGGCACGGATTGGTCCAGCGAGGCATGACGCCCGTCGGCGGAGGGGGAGGCGATCAGCCTCAAATTTTGAGATTTCGACGTCCCCTGAGTTAAACACAGGTGGATGCCCACACCCAAGCCGGGTAGATATTTCGCCATACCTGCCGCACGTTCCGCGTCGGGCATGGTGCAGATGAGTGTGGTGCTTGTGAGGATTCCGCAACGATGAGAGTCGATAATGGCATCCGTCACTCCGGCGGAAAAACCAAAATCATCGGCGTTTACGATTACTGATGTCGGCACCCGCGTATCTTCACGCCCAATTCAGCGTCCTGCAACCGGCCGATAGATTTCCACCATCAACAGTTTGCGGCCCCAATGTTGTGCCTGCCACAGCGTCGGTGAAAGCACATCCAGCCGGTACCCTGTGATCGCACCGCCCCGGTCCAGCACCGGCACTGGCCGATCATGATCATACCCGGGCACTCGCACCATCATTCCAAATGGAATCAGATTGGTGTCAGCAGCCACGAGGTGGCCGTCATTAGTCCAGACGCTCTTTCCCGATGCCGTGGTCGTGCCGGGATAGGGCCAGCAGCAAAATCGATCAGGAGCATAACTTGTTACGACCAGTCGGAGGTGTTCCCACGGAACAAAATATCGACCGTGATACCAGAAACCCCGTCTTGCATGGGGTGTCGGTTTCGGGCGACGAAATACCATGCGTTTGGGTGTCGGACGGACCCCATGAGCCGCCGGCCGAGCAGGTTGAATCGCATGATGCGGGATAGGTCGCGCGGCTTGCCGCACGATGACGGGCCGCGCTTGTGGTACAACGGCAGGTACCATTTTGCCGGTGGAGGCACTGGCAAGTAAACGTGGAATATGGCCCAGCCTCCAGAAGAGGCTCAGCCCAAGAAATAGCAGGATCAACAGGCCCATCAGGGTCCCGAGTTCCCATAATTCGCCACGGTTGAGATGCCGTGATCGCCGCATGTCGCAAATCTCCAAAAACCACCGTTTGCGTCCGTGCGTCCATCAGCCATCCTGGCAAAGCTGACTGTTCCACTTTCATGGAACAGTCATGGTAGGAAGACACTCACCGATTCGAAACATCAGCAACTGATTAAAAGAAGTGTCTTCCCCGACATAGGAGATTTTACCCGGTCGGAGTGGGTACGACAAAGCTCAAAGTGCCCAAATATGATGTTATAAGACCAAAAACCATCAATTTATACGTAATAACGAATATATATGACGGATTAAAGAATAAAAAAATTGTGATAACAAAAAAACCGCCGACACGTTTAATAGCATCGGCAGTTTGTTTTTTAGGGCGACGAACCCAAAATTGGCCCGCGCGGCTAATCCTTACTTCAGGCTTGCCAGTACCGTTTCCTTCACGTTGTTTGGCACTTGGGCGTAGCTGTGCGGTTCCATCGTGTAGCTCGCACGGCCTTGGGTAAGCGACCGCAGGTCGGTTGCGTAACCGAACATGCTCGCCAGCGGTACCGTTGCATCGATGACCTGCGTAATGCCACGATTTTCGGTATTTTCAATCATGGCGCGGCGGCTGCTCAAATCGCCCTGCACCGGGCCGGCGAACTCAATGGGTGTCGTTACCTGCAGCTTCATGATCGGCTCAAGCAGAACCGGGCCGGCTTTCTTAGCCGCAGCCTGCATGGCCAATATACCGGCCTGCTCAAAGGCGATCTGCGACGAGTCGACATCATGGTAACTGCCGTCAAAGAGCGACACCTTCATGTTCAACATGGGGAAGCCCCCCAGCACGCCCGATTTGGCGGCCTGTCGAACACCATGTTCCACGGACGGAATATATTCCCGCGGTATCGCACCACCCTTAATTTCATTGACAAAAAGCAGCGTGTCTTCCGAATCGTCCCCTTCCACCGGGGTGTACGGCTCAAGTTTGATCCAGCAATCGCCATACTGACCGCGACCACCGGATTGCTTGACGTGTTTGCCCTGCGCCTCGGCCAGCTTGGTGATGGTTTCTTTGTAAGCCACTTTCGGCTTGCCGACCATTACATCCACCTTCATATCGCGTTTGAGCTTGTTGGCGATGATTTCCAGGTGCAGTTCACCCATGCCGTGGATGATGGTCTGCCCCGTTTCAGGGTCAAAATTGCTTCGGAATGTCGGGTCTTCGCGCCGCAGCACGGTGAGTGCTTCGCCAAGCTTGTTCTTGTCGTTGGCGCTCTTAGGCTCGATCGACATGCTGATAACCGGTTCGGGGAATTCCATCTTTTCCAGAATGATCGGATGATCCGGATCGCAAACTGTGTCGCCCGTGAGACCGTATTTGAAGCCGACAATACCGACAATATCGCCCGCTTCGGCGTAATCACGCTGGTGCCGCTCTGCAGCGTGCATTTCCCAGATGCGTGAAGCGATTTCACGCTTATCACGGGTGGAATTGATGATGCGGGCACCTGACTCCAGTTTGCCGGAGTAGATGCGCAGGTAGCTCAAATCGCCATGCTGATCGCTCACGATCTTGAACACAATGCCGCAGAACGGCTCGTTGATATCCGAGTGGCGGATGATTTCCTTGTTCTTATCGCGGGGGTCGTGCCCGACGATCGCGGGCTTGTCCAATGGGCTTGGCAGGTAGTAGACCACCGCGTTAAGCAGGAGTTGAATGCCCTTGTACTTGAGGGCCGATCCGCAAAGCACCGGGTTGATGGCGCTGGCGCAGGTGCCTTTCCGCAGAGCCGCCTTGATTTCGTCGTTGGTTATCGGCTGTTCGGAGAGATATTTCTCCATCAGCGCATCATCGCATTCCGCAGCCTTCTCAATCATATAGGCACGTGCCTGATCCGCCTTGGCGGTATGATCTGCTGGAATCGGAATCTCACCCCAATTGCGACCTTTCGATTCCTCATCCCAGCTATACGCCTTCATTTCCAGCAGGTCAATCACGCCGCCGAAAGTTTCCGCCGCGCCAATCGGAATCTGAATCGGTACCGGATGGGCGCCGAGGCGATCTTTGATCGTTCGCACGCAGAATTCAAAATCGGCTCCGACTTTGTCCATCTTATTAATGAAGCAAAGACGCGGAACCTTGTATTTGGTGGCCTGACGCCACACCGTTTCCGATTGGGCTTCTACGCCTTCGCGGCCGTCGAACACTGCCACCGCACCGTCGAGCACGCGCAGCGAACGTTCCACTTCCACGGTGAAGTCCACGTGTCCGGGGGTATCGATCAGGTTGATGATGTATTCATCGCCGTCCGGTTTTCCACTGATGCGCCATGGGCAGGTGGTGGCCGCGGCGGTAATGGTGATACCGCGCTGCTGTTCCTCTTCCAGATGGTCCATGACGGCGGTGCCTTCGTGCACTTCACCAATTTTATGCGTCTTGCCGGTGTAAAACAGAATACGTTCGGAAACCGTCGTCTTTCCGGCGTCAATGTGGGCCGCAATGCCAATGTTACGGAATCGCGATAAGTCTCTTGCCATTGATAAAGTCCTTAAATAATGCTCTGGCTAAACCGGCGGACGCCCAATAGCGCCCGCCCTATCTACAATCTTGACTCGATGAGATCAAAAAGATGACACCGAGATATTTTCCCGGAGGGTACCGGACCGGAGTGTTGAACACACGCAAGCACCTTGCAGCCCGAGTCGCCGAGAGTACCTTCAGACGAAAACGCCTGGGGTACGCGTCTACGTTTGCTCGCCTCTCAAAGTGCCTGTACCAAACGCCCCGCTGCAAACCGCACCTGAGCTGTGGGGCAATTTCACCGGCACAATCCAAGACCAAAGATTATAACGGTGTTGAGGCGGTCTTGGCAATGACGGCTCTGAGGTCAATTTCCCTGGCGTTTTTGCTATTCTCTTAAACGCGCAGCGTAGCGAAATAGGATTCAGAATCATTCACGGAGCAGCAGTATGAAGACTCGTGAAAGCGGTATGCCTGAGGAGCAAATGTGGGCTTCCTTCTTCTCCCCCGCTCAGACCTTGGCCAAACTGGGCCTGACGGGGTTGTGCCGGGATGTGGCGGATTTTGGCTGCGGCTACGGCACTTTTGCAATTCCCGCGGCCAAGGTCGTTAGCCCGGATTATTCACGAACCGCCGGGAGGTTGCGGGTTTTGGGGGCATAAGTATCGTAATTGCATGTAGTTAGC
>JBMFVY010000101.1:0-8489 GCA_049965755.1 Phycisphaerae bacterium
CGCGTTGCAAGCTGACAGAATGGGTCACGTAGTCGCTACCTGGCTGGCGCTGCGTCCTGGATTATATATGTAACCGACCCACGGCCCGCGCTCCCACGTGGCATCATGTGAGTTTCTGCAAAAGCATCGAAAACGCGGGTACGCACATGCTTGATACCATGCCAAGCCTGCATAGCCCGGTCCAGGCCTGAAGTAACAAAAGTTTGCAGCGTTTCGAGACCTTCGATAATGCTGCTCTTGCCGGAGCCAATGTTGCCAATCAAAACCGTCAGCGGTGTGAGTTTCAAGGTACCACTATCGCGGATTGCCTTAAAATTTTGGATACGAATACTTTTCAACTGCGAAAGTTTCAACTGATCAATCCTCTTTCCACATCGCGGTACGCATTATGGGCCGCAACCTTCACCGGGTCCGGCACCAATGGGAACGTGCGCAGTATATGCACAAACTCAGCCTCCGTTAAGCCATAGAGATGGGCGATCAGGCCATCGAGTTCGGCACGGAGTTTGGCACGGTCCGCAAAGGTGGTCGCGCCATCCTTGTGGCTTTTCAGGCCGACCTGTCGGGCTAAATCATCAAATTCGGGGGCGGTGCATATCAACCGGGCCGAGCGTTCGACGATGGGGGCGAATTGCGGGTCCTTTTCCGTCAGGCGCGGCACCGGGAGCTGGTATATGTAGAAAAAATTCAATGTGGTAGTGACCTTCATTCGAATCACCCAGTCTGTGGCAAAGCTATTAAGCAGAGCGCCAAGGAAGACCTGCTCTGCCAGCCCAATGATCCCCCCTCCCGATTCATCAAGGCGACAGATCGTTGGAATCTTATTCCCATGGAACGCTGATGGGATCACTGACGCCACCAATGTACGCTCATTGGTGTTGGCGGCGATATCTCTAAACCCCAACCGATAATCCTGATAATCCAACTTCTGGCCAACGTCCTCTTCCCGGCCGAGGACCCGTGCACGCCCCTCCTTCTCGTCCACCCAATAGCGCGGCGGAGCGAGTTTGTGCTCAAATTGCCAGATCATTTTACCTTCGTACAAGGGCAGCCGGCCTTTGCCAGGCTCAGTTTTGAACAGGTCGCTATCGTTGGTCATGTCAAACTCGCGCGTGAACTGAACATTCCACACCCCCGGCAATGTTTCGCCGAGCAAGGGATACTTCAACATCTTCTCGGCGATAACGGCATCCTGTTCACCCTTAAATTCCATAATAGAAAGCGAATCCGGTGAGAGTCGCCGTATCAGCTCTACCCGCATCGGCACGGCACCGTGCTGCGGGAACTGCTCCAGGTCGGCGACATCGTGCCGCATAAATGCGGCTGGGAACAGCTCCGTCGCGCCATCTTTTTGGAAGGTTAGCACGACGAATTTAAAGCTCCGGTGCACGCCGTCAAAAATGTTCTTTCTATTCTCAAAGCCAAAGAGGCCGGTAATGCTTGTTTTGTCAAAAAGCATTTCGCGAAGCTGCTTACTGCCAAGGTCGGTGTAAATGCCCGAGGGAATCACGATGCCGCACAGGCCGCGTGGCCTTAGCAAATTGTAGCATTGCTCGGTAAACAGCTTGTATAGATTGATATCGGTTCCCGCCTTTTTGCCGTCAACCAAGCTGATTTGGTTGCGGAACTGCGGCGCCGCACGGAAAAATGCGCTCTGATGTGGAAATTCCGACAGATAATCAAGCCACACCTTACGAATGTCGGCATCGCCGGCGAGAAGCGCCGATTGCTCCTTCTCAAAATCATGGATGAGCATCTTCTTCTTACTCACCAGATCGGAATATTCCAGAAAAAATTCCTTGCCATTAGGTTTGAGTATTTCCCAGGGCGGGTTGGTGATGATGGCGTCAAAGCCGCCGCGATCATTTAATACCCGGTCAAATTCAAATCCCCAGTGAAACGGCTTGAGCCGCTGGATATCAGCAATAGCCATTGACCGCTTTTTGGGCTTACCCTCCCTGTTTTTCGATGCATCCCACACTGCCTGCTCATATTTGATGCCGAGTTGTTCAAATTCGTCCAGCAGCATGTCGTCGAGCACATCGGCGCAGCCCCGCTTGCTCTTGTCAATCTCATTACGCAACGCGGTCAGGTCATCGGCATAGGTGGTGGCATGACGATAGTTGTCTATCAAGCGGTTCTTCTCACCGAGAATTTCGCGATAAGACCGCTGACGAAATAGATTGCCCTGGCGCTCTTTTTTCTCAAACGATTGGTCATCCACGCGCAGCAGACCGATAAGCGAGTTGCCGGGCAGGATGTTGAAATCAATATTAGGCAGCGGCTCAAGCTGCTCGACGGTTTGCGCGGAAGCAACCAAAGCTAAAAACAGTCGCAGCCGGGCGATTTCGGTGGCTTCTTCCATAATATCCACACCGAAGAGATTGTCGGTGATGATGCGCTTTTTGATGTAGTAGGCGATATTGGCGTGTTCGCGTTCAGTTCTCTGCAGCCAGGAGAGCAGTTCGGAATCGTTAAGAAACTTGATGCGGCCCGTAACCGCCGAATAAACATTGATCAGCGTGTTCATAGCGGCGACAAGAAAAGCGCCCGATCCGCAGGCGGGATCGAGCAGCGCAAGATTGGGCAGCACATCATGCAGCAGCTTACGGCAAGTAGGCGCATCGAGGGCGATGAGCAGATCCGGAACACTCTGGTAGTTGCGGACCTTGGCGCCGGGCAAAGTAGGCGCGTTGCCCGGCGTATTGATGGCATCGAGAATAAGTTGATGGATGGTACGTTCGCAAAGGTAATCGGTAATTTCCGGACGGGTGTAGTAGGCTCCGAAAGCTTTTTGGTTGATGTATTTTTCAAAAATATAGCCGAGAACGTGGGGGCTGATCTCGTTGTCGTCGCCGCCGGGAGTATCGTTAAGATTCCATGAATAATGGGCAAAGAGATTCAGCAGCCGATCGAAAAATTCATCGGGGATCGTAATCTTGCTATTTTGCATTTCGATACGGTGCGGCAAAAACAGGCCACCGTTGAGGTAACGAATCGCCCCAAGCGCAGCCCTTGTGGCGGCAGAGCGTTTGTCCTCCGGCTTGGCAAAGCCTTCAAAGAATAGGATTTGCAGAAAATGACTGAAGAAGCTGTTAGGCTTGACGGCCTTGGATGCCGCAAGCTTATCTTGCAGGTAATTGGTGTTGCCGTCACGGGCATGTTTATTTTTATGGTCAAGAAACCCCTTTCGCTGGAGGAAATAGATGAACATAAGGCGGTTAAGCAGGATTGACGCATACCAGCGGCGGTCACTCGGGTTGGGGATGCCGGTGATAAGGTTGACCAGATCATCGTGTATGGCGGCAAATTCGCCGAAGAAACGTTTGGTGACGCGTTCAACGTCAAGGGCCTCTTTGAGCCGCTCGGCAACCTGGGTGATGGCGATGCGACCGTTGGCTTCGAATTCGGAAAGCTCGAAGACCATGGCGCTGATTTTACTGATAAAAAGATCGCCGGGCTGGCCGGTGGCGTAAAAATGCTCACGCGGGGTTGATTTACCTTCATGGCGTTTGAGCCAATGCCAGACGCTTTGAGTGCGGTTTTGGTCCACAAAAATGAGCAGGCATTCGTACTGAATTTGCGATATTTCTTTATGGATCGCCGCGCGCGTTTTAGAATCCGGGATGCCCTCGGCCTGAATTTCGTATACTCCCACACCAGAGAGGTCGGCAATTTGTTGCCGGGTGAAGCGAGCATCCTTGACGCTCATTTTAACCGCCTTGGGCGACGGCGGATTGGACCATCCAAGGTGCTCGATGAACAACTCTTTAAAGCGGAAGGCATTAAGCAGGTCACGGGCTTGCGCGAAGTTCAGGCTCATCAGGCGCTCCTCCGGTGAGAGCAATGCATTAAGCAGCGATTGATGTTGTTATGCATTGCAATCATGAACCCAATTATCGCGGAACGTGCAACATTTGGGTAGTGATACCGCGCGAGCCGCCGGGTTTATCCCGGCGGGCTGCATTAAACTATTCACCGGAACGTAACCCCATCGAACAAATAATATGGGGGTTTGGATCCGTGGCGGCTTCGGTAATGTTGCACAGGGCGTTATCTATGCGCAAGTCGTTGGCCAGCTTGGCAAGTGCTTCATCATCTATGCCATCGCGCAGGCGCCGGCGCAAGAGGTCGCCCGCGGATTGCTGGAGCGGGTAGCGGTAAATGTCATCGAGCAGCTTGTCGAGGTCGGCGGGTTGAAAAAGGCTATTGGCGGTGCGGGCGTGGATGGCCTTGAGCCGATCATACACTTTGCGCCGCACGCTGCGCGCACCGCCAAGTTGGCCGCCGGATTTATTCTGGTCAGCGGCGGCGATTTCGAGTGCCTTGCCGACAAGTTGGTGGTGGGCCGGGAGCCGTGGCGCCGCGGGTGTATCCGGGCTGCATGCGGCGGCTTTGAGAATTTCAAGCGGCGATTCCGTGACAATGCTGTGCTGGGCGTCCAGCCAGATGAGCGAATTATTTTCCTGCCCGCTTTGCACAAACGTGATGACTCCTTCCGGCCGGGGTTTGGCCGCGGGATGAGTGCGCGTGGAATAAATAACATTGGGGAGTTCTTCTATGGTTTTGGCCAATGCCGGGTTATCCTTCACGGCAGATTGCCAAATTTGATAGGCATAACTTGAGAGATCAACATCAGATTCATCATCGTTTTCGACTGTTCCGGCCTTTTCGTTGTAGAAATTTTGGACCAGC
The DNA here is from genome assembly GCA_049965755.1 of Phycisphaerae bacterium. Lineage (GTDB taxonomy): Bacteria > Planctomycetota > Phycisphaerae > WQYP01 > WQYP01 > JAJZGD01. The sequence goes on from JBMFVY010000101.1 coordinate 4,696, forward strand.
TCCGGATTGGGAACGGTATCACCTTCGATAAACATTTCGTCCGAGCCGATAACCTCTCCTTCCTGGCGTTGCCGCTGGCGAATGCGTTGGTGCAGGCGGATAATTCGTTCGACGCCGTCGGCGGGCAGAAAGCTGTAGCAGAGTATCTGATGGGCCGTCTGACCGATGCGATCAACGCGACCGACGCGCTGAATAATGCGGATGAGGGCCCAGGGCAAGTCGTAATTGAGGATGATGGCACAATCCTGAAGGTTCTGCCCTTCGCTGAGCACATCGGTGCTTATGAGAACCCGCACTTCGCTCGCCGGATCAACTGCAACTTCATTGCTGCGCGGGCTGAAGCGACGGGCCAGCATGGTTGGATTTTCACTCTCGCCGGTGACGACGGCAAGTTGTTGGATATTGGCCCGCTGCAACTGGCTGTAAAGATAGCGGGCAGTGTCGGCAAACTGTGTAAAGATAAGCACCTTTTCGCGTGCATGGGTATTTTGAAGCAGGGATACAAGTTCGCGCAATTTGTTGTCGCGCCTGGGGTTCCAATCGCCAATGACGTTTTTAATGCGCTCTAGCGAGACGATGTCTGCCTGCAAATGCTCCGTCAGTGCCGGATCAAAGAATGCCGACGGCAGCCAGCGGAAGTGTTTATTGGCTTTGCAGTTGGCATAGATTGCCGTGATCTGATCGGGTGCGTCATCGGATGCGAGGCTGGTCGCGGCATCATTGGCCAAGTCAAGCAGTGGGTCGGCATCGTTAAGCCCGGTTTCAAAGATTGTGGCGTCACTGGAGCCAATGGGCACATCCAGGCCATTTTGCAGGGCATAAAGTGCCACCTTATCGCGCAGGATGTGGCGCTCCATGGTTAACTGAAAGGCCGCGCCGCTGCTTTCGAGTCGTTTGAAAAGACTGGTGCGGCAAAAGCCGATGAGGTGTTTTCCGGCCCGCGAAAGATCACGGATCAGTTCTTCGTGTTCTTTTGTTCTGTCCGGAAGGTACAGGCCTATCTTCACGTAATTCCCGAGGCCATATCGCGGCAAATGAAGGCTGTTGATGGCGTTGAGAGTATCATCGTTGAACATGCGGGCATATTGATCGAGCGGGTCTTTCTCATTGATGGAAAAACTGGCGTTTTTGGGGATGCGATCGGGAAAGTAAGACTTGCGACCATCGTGAAACAGCAAATAAGAGCGTCCATTGGTCGTATCAACTTTGGCATAGTTTTTTTTGATCCAGCGGCGTGTGCGGCGGACGAGAAACTGATCCATGAGGATGCGCCAATCTTCGGCCATATTGCTTTTTTCAAAAGCCACAATGGTGTGCGGATCAGCCTGCGTTTTGGCGCTGAGATCATCCAGCCCATGCATACGGATATAGTTTTCCGGGCGGACGCCGAGTTGTGTTTCCGGTTCAATAAACAGACGCAACTGGCTGGATAAATCGAGCAGGGTTTTGTTGTAGGGGGTTGCCGTGAGCAGGATAACCTTGCTGTCGTTGCGCTCGATATAATCACGCACCGCCTTGTAAGTGGCGGTTTCGCGGTTGCGCAGGTTATGGCTTTCATCTATAAGCACGGTGCGGAAGCGTTTTTCACCCGGGAGGCTTTGCTGCACCATACTCAGCGGTACCACCTTGGCATTGATGCTGTATCGAATGCGATAGTCATCCCACATGCCCACAAGGTTGCGCGGGCAGATGATAAGTGTTTCGTGATTTAGCTGCTCTTGAATAGCTTTAGCGATGGCGGAGCCGACGAGTGTTTTGCCAAGGCCAACCACGTCTCCAATCATCACACCGCCGTGATGCTTCATTTTGCGCAGTGCGAGCTGCACAGCGGCAACTTGAAAATCGAGGAGTCTGTTGCCGAATTCATCAGGAATGTCGTATTCCTCCTCGCTTAAACGGGCATCCGTGGCGAGGTGATAGGCCATCTTAAGGTAAATATGGTATGGTGGCGGCTGATTTTCCCGTGCCCAACTGTTTTCAATGATTTCAACAAGTTCCTGGGAAATATCCAGGCAATATTTGTCGTTCCAGCGGTCCATGAACCATTTGGCGAGTTTATCCCATGCATCGGCATCGGTGATGTCTATGTTCAGCTCCCCCTGTTTGGAAAGGCCGGCCATGGTGAGATTGCTGCTGCCGAGAAAACCGAGCTTGGGACTGATTGGATCGGGCCGTTGCAGGAGATATAGCTTGGCATGCAAAGCGTGCCGAAGAAATAATTTAACCACCAACTGGCCGGCTTTAATCTGCTTTGCCAGACGGCGCAGACCAGCTTCATCGGCATCGGTTGGACTGCCGAGCGTGAGTTGATTGCGAAATTGTTCGGCCATCTTTTTCTTGAGACGGCTGGCCTCGGCGTTGTCAATTTCATGCACAATGGCCGGATTGGCACTTAGCCGGAGAAGCTCGGCTTCGGTCGGGCGATGCATTCCGACGAGCAATCGGCAGCAATGTCCATCCCCGCCGGACCATTTTTCTATGTACTCGTCCAGGTATCGCCAACCACGCAGGTTAAAATATCCGACACAGAAATCGGCCCGCTCGGATACACCAAGTGCATTCTGGAGTGTCGGCAGGAGGAGTTGTTCAATATTGTCAAATATCTGCGGCATTAGTTTTACTCACAAAATCACACTGACTCAAGACCGGTCGCATTATAACCACGCCCGCGCCATACAACGACCCTCTGACCAAAATCCAGCACCCCCCATTCGATGCGCCCAACCAGCCATCTATTTCCCCACCGGGCTGCCGATGCCGATTAGTCCGCAAATCAATGCACACGGAAAACAAATCCGCCAACCGCCCCTAAATAAAAAAACAAAAAACCCTGCGGTGCCCACCCCCATCGTCCTAAACAAATATAGCAAAATCTCTCGGTGCGTCTCGGCGCCCTCGGTGGCAAAATAACGCCGCCCCAACAAAAAATCTTCGCGCCTCCGAAACTTTGTGGTAAATCATCGCCCGTCGTCTCTGCGAAACCCTGCGGCTCTGCGCGCCAACCGTCGCGTAGCGTCCAATCATCTCGCCCATGCCGCGCCTACCATAGTACATGCCTTATCGCCCTCACATTTCCCAACGGCGGTCCATTGCCCCCAGGCGTGCTCTACTGATCACCTGGTCAACTCTCACCTGTTGCGGCATGGATGCCGAAATCTCCCGGCTCTGCCGGGACAGGCCTTTATGGCACGGAGCCACTTATCGGGACTCTCACCGCGCAACCACAAATGCTCTACTTTCTACTGCTCAACTTTCACCTGCTCTCGCGGCGCAGCCGCGCGTCTTGGCATCCTTCAGCAAAACCCCAGTGTTTTGCAACATTTGCAAAAACCGACCTTGGCATCCTTCAGGAAAACATCAACGTTTTGCCATTTTTCACTTGGCATCCTTCAAAACCGCGCAATATCCATGCATGTTTGCCCACCCCCAACATCCGAAAAAACACCCTGTTTTTCCCCCTTGACCAGGCGCATCTTGGCATCCTTCAAAACCAACCAATATCCATGCATGTTTGCTCTCCCCCAATCCTCGCGGCGAAGCCGCCTGCTCTACTCTCAACTCACTGCAAACTCTTATCTGGGCGAAGCCCAGCCTACAACGTCCTCGGCAGTAAATTGTTTGCTGCCAACAGCGGACCGCTCCACGCGGATCGCTCTTTGACAAGTAAATACGAACCATCTCAAAAAACCCCGCATTACCCAGCCTTGAGGCACGGATGCCAAAATCCCGATGAGGCATGGAGCACGCTATCGGGTTTGAGGCACGGATGTCGAAATCCCGGTGGGGTATGGAAC
>JBMFVY010000102.1:0-8064 GCA_049965755.1 Phycisphaerae bacterium
ACAGCGCGGAATTTCCTGGCCTTCGTCCAATTTGCCTCAATCCTTTGTTGGATCAAGTGAATGTCAACACGGCCTAGAAAGTAAGGAGAGAGTGATGAGTACGACACGTAGTCTTATTTCCCATTTGAACCGTCATACGGTACCGACCAAGCAATGTTACCGATGTCGCCGGGATATCGGGCAGGAGTGGCGAACCAAGACGCCCGATGGACGGTATATTTGCCAGCCATGTCTCCATACATTGCAGGAACTCGCGGATCCAAAGAAGCTCGGTCTCTTCGCCGATGACAGTCTGCTTGTTCCGGTCAAGAGCGGCAACTGATCGTTAAGACGGGCCATTGGGCTCGGGGGCTTTCAAAATCATCCGCGCCTCGGCACTCCTTGTTTCGAGTGGCACTCGATGATGAAAAAAGACTCCTCAAGGGTGTTTGCGTTTTCTGCGGCATGCATCCGAGCAGTATCTCACTGATGCCCAGTTCTTCGCCCATTTCTTTCGCCATGGCATGGGCCGCCTGCATACCTCACAAATTTTTCTCTCGCGTGTCATGGCTGGTGGGCTCCGCCGTTGGCAGGTGAATAAATCGGTAGGCTTTTTACCCAATGGGCCGACTCATTTGCGCGGCGACGGATGCTCGATGCGCTTAGTCGGCTTAAGCCTCGCAGCACGACGCTCATCCGCGGATTGCGCTGAAAGCGGGATGCATGGCGCTCCATGAAAGGCCAGTATGCCCGCGTGAATGGACAGGCCTTGGGACCCTCGGCAACAGCCGGATCATACCGGCATTGCGAGCAGTAATCCGACATGCGGTTGATGTAGGCTCCGCCGGCGCAGTACGGCTTGGTTGCCACAATGCCGCCGTCCGCATAGAGCGCCATCCCTATCACGTTCGGCGTCGTAACCCATTCATAACCGTCGGCGTACGCATAGGTAAACCATTGATTGACTGCCGACGGCTCAATCCCATGAAGAAGCGCGAAATTGGCCAGAACCATCAATCGCGGGATATGGTGGGAATACCCGAATTGCATCACCGATTTGAGTGATTCCCTCATGCACACCATATCCGTTTTACCCGTCCAATAAAATTCCGGCAGTGGTTGAGTAGCCCCCAGTTCATTCCGATGAGTGTAAGGGGCCACATCGGTACGCTCCGTTTCCCGCTGATAAATGCCCCGCATGAATTCACGCCAGCCGATGATCTGTCTGGTAAAACCCTCCAATGAATTCAGCGGGATGGCGTCGCGGCGCTTCGTATCGGCCGCGATCTCGCGGATTCGCTCCACAATCCGATGCGGACGCAGCAGCCCGCAGTTCATCGCCGGCGAGAGCTGAGAATGAAACACCGACCAGGACCGAATCGTCATGGCATCTTCATAGGTACCAAAGTCGTGGAGTCGAGATTTAATAAAAGAATCAAGCTGTTCCTCTGCCTGTTCCCGCGTGACCGGCCAGATAAATTCTCCGTCCGGCTTCGTCGGCATGGTCCCGAAACACGTTGCCCCAAAAGCTTTCTTCACATCGAAAAAGGCCTCACGCGTGATGTCGTCCAGTTCGGGGCGATACTCGCTCGGCAGGGGTAGCAGAGGTGCTATCTGTCCGACGCGATTCTCGGTGTCATAGTTCCATTTGCCGCCCACCGGCTTGCCATGCGCGTCCATCAGGATGTGCAGTTTTCTCCTCATACGGCGGTAAAAATTTTCCATAACAAGTTGCTTCTTGTCATCGGAAAATTCCGCAAACTCCTCCTTTGAAGTCAGGAACATGTTGTTCGTCGGTGTCGTCATGCTGCAGGGGAGCGATAATTGGTTGATCCATTTCTTCCGAGGCTCATCGGTCGGCTCCATCACCAGCAGGTCATCGAGCTGGTAATCCGCCGCGAACTTCTGAATCGCCGCACCCGGATTAGCGCACAATTTGCGATACACAACCTCGTAGCCCTTGGATCGCAGTGCTTGCGCAAAATGGCGTTGAGCAGAAATCAGCATCACCAGTTTCTGCCAATGATGTGGGTAGGCGGACAACCATGGAATGTCCTCTACCAGCAAAATGGGTGCGCCCTGCGGCATGGCTTTCAGCGCGCTACCCTCCAGCGAACATTGATCTTCCAGTATCCATGCACCCTGCCTGCTCATGTTTCCTCACTCAATAGCATCTATGAAATATCTCAAGAAATAAATCGAATCCGGACTTAACAATTCACAACCTGCCATCCGAATCTATCGCGTTCGATTCCGACATACCGAAATCCAGCGCGTCGCGAACACGCTCTCATTTCGGAAGGTATTTTTTGGCAGGGATCGCTGCGGCATCCATTCCAGTGTACGCCTCGCGGATCATATACGCACCCAGAAGATTCCAACTTTTGAAATTCCCCTGGTTCTGGCCGACACCGGTGTTTGGGTTGTAAGTCTCATGCATGCCCCCGGTCTTTTTATAGTCCCGCAGCAGCATGCGAACCGTTTCAAGGGCCAGAAGCCTGGCTTGCGACGTATCACCATAATTCATCAAACCGTGCATCACCATGTAATTGCTGATAATCCAAATCGGTCCCTGCCAGTAGCCATGAATCGGGTGGTACGACGGGCTCGCCGGTGTCAGGCTGCGGATACCGAAACGTGTCCAGAATCTGCGCGGATTAAGCACCCAGCGCGTAATCAGAATGTGCGCCTGATGGCGCGTCGCCACGCCCGCCCAGAGTGGGGTCAGATTCGTCCACTCCGGAACCTTGATAAATTTACCCGTCCGACTGTTGCGATTATAAAACGTGCCCGCCGCAGCATCCCACAGCCTGGTTTGAATAAGCTTTTTTAACTTCGCTGCATGCTGCTCATAACGCTTCGCATCGGAGGGTTTTCCCAACATGACATCGAGGTCGGCCATCGCCAGATATTCACGGTAGATGTAACACGCCAGATCGACCCCCTCCGTGCAGTCTGCCGGGGCGTACATGACCGCAGGACTGTTGTCGGTTCCGCTTTCCACCCCGTCGAACCAGGTAAAAAGACCGTCCGTCGACCGGCGTGCGTAGCGCCAGTACCTGAGAGTATCCGCCAGACGGTGATAATACGGCTTCAGCCACGCCACACTGTGCATCGTCAGGCTTGCTCGCAAGGCCATCTGAGCCAGAAATGGCTTGCACATCTCCGGTAGCGCCCACATATGCCGGCCGTCCACTTCACGCGGCGTGTAGCCGACGTAGGAAAAATAATGGTCGGTAAAGTGCAGGAAATCCTCGACGGATCCCTCGAGGCTCCGCCCACGATGGTGATAGCTCAGTGCAACCCCCATGAAGTAGGTGTCCCAATCAAACAGTTGATAGTATCCCGCCCCGGGAATCAGGTATTTATGATGCAGTTGTCCATTCGGTTGGCGGACAATCTGCTTCCATGATCCGCTTTCAGCTATCGCCTTATCCAACTGCGCCTCCAACCGGAATGCTGCTGCCCGATCCTCGGATGAAGTTGGATGGTCCGCCATATTAGATACAGAGGGAATTTCCGCGGCCAGAGGTAAACCTCGGCTGAAGATAAGGCATAAGCCCACCAGAGTACTTACTCTAGTCAATGTCGGAAGGCTCATCCGGAACTTGAATAATTGATCTGACATACGAAAACTCCATTTCTACGCTTTTTCAGCTATCCTCAGTTTACGCCCGACGCCTCATTCATCTTTCAGCCCTCTGCTCTTCCCGGATTATTTCTCAATCTGACGGCTTCGGTTTCGTCAGGTGACTGTTGGTCAGACGATTTGATCGGCAGCGATGTGCCCGGATCGGAAACAGGAAATTTTCGCCTTCGCTGCGGCTCGTCTATATGAGCCTGCATACGACTTGTCGCCTGTTGTGCATGGCGAATCAGCTCCGGGATTATTGTGCCCTCCGGTAAAGTCTGCCAGTGGTGTTTGGGCATTTCCCGCTGCATCGCCGCCGGATTAACCCGGGCGGGATTGAAAATATGCGAATAATAAATGCACCATAACTGCTCAACATCATCTTCATGCTGCAGAGTCTGCCCGTCGCGCGTCTTCGAATAGACCATGTTACTGCCGTCCCAGCAGACGTTTTCATCCGGTGTAAAAATAGCCCATCGCATCGACGCGAAACGATCGGCAAAGAAACTTCCCACCAATCGAAGTGGATAATGCCGCGGTCGATGCCAGGCGGCAAAATACTCACTTCCCGTCCGATGATCCCGATGTACCAGCTTGAAGCGGACGAAGGCCTTGGTCTTGTGGGCGTCACGGCGAACGCTGCTGTCCCATCGCATGATGGCCAGCATATCCGGATCAGTCAGCAGCAGCGGCAGATCCGGCTCCCCGTGACGCATCCGCCACGCAACGCGATAAAGCAGCGCAAAGCGTTCGGAAAAACGGGCGTAACACACACGTTGCGCCAGATTCAAAAAACCTGTCCAACGAGCGGCGGGAACCGGCGGATATCGCTTTTCCAACGGGCGAAAAGCGGCCGCCGAATGGGCAAGTTTAGAGACTGGATCAGCTCGGTCTGCATTCCCTCGCAATCCGCTGCCGTTCGATCCCAAAGGTGCGAAAAGCGATCCGTATCGCTGATACGGATCAGGCCAATGTAGATCGTGCGGCTTTATTTCGCATCGCAAATATCGGCCGGCAGCCGCCCGCCATCCTTCAAATGTTCCGTCAAAGTCAACCATCATGTTTATCAGAGACTCCATTCGTGTGCGGCACGTCCACCCATCGTTTGTTTATTTCTCACCGCCCGCTGGTGCAGTCAGATGCGCAAAGAGTGGCAGATCACGCGAGACATCCGCGGAAGATAGCTGATCCAGTTTCAGTGCAGACGGGTGAAAATCTCCGGCAATAATAAATGGGCGGGCCCGTCTGATCGGTACCCGTAGCTGCGCCAAGTCCTCCAGCCGAACGCTTCTGATCCGCCGCATGCGAATGATTCGATCCACATTACGTATGCCGAGTCCGGGCACACGCAGCAACTCATGGCGCGGTGCCCTGTTGATATCCACGGGAAACAGGCCGCGATGCTGTAGAGCCCACGCCAGTTTGGGGTCCATGTTCAAACTGAGGCAGTCGCCGACTGCCGCTGAGGAAATTTCGGCGACGGTAAAACCGTAATAGCGTAATAACCAGTCTGCCTGATACAGCCGATGTTCCCGAAGCAGAGGTGGGGCGATGCCGGGTAGACGGGAGTCATGATGTGGAATCGGTGAAAAGGCGGAATAATAGACACGTCTCAGAGCATATCGCCGGTAGAGTCCGTCCGCGGTTCGGAGTATCGTCATATCCGATGCCGGAGTTGCCCCGACAATCATCTGTGTGCTTTGTCCGGCCGGGGCAAAGACGTCTTTTGTACGGCGCCGCGACCGCTGTGTTTCGCCGGTTTCAGTCGGCAGAGTCTTTTCCGCGTCACGGATGCTTGACGCACGCCCACGGCGGATTTCAATTCGTTCTGCGATTTGACCCATGGCGGCAGTGATCACCGCAAGGTCTTTCTGAGGCGCCAGTTGCCGCAAATCCGCCGCTGTCGGCAGTTCAACATTCGCCGATAATCGGTCGGCATATCGTCCCGCAAGCTCAAGGAGTACAGGTGACGCCCCCGGGACCGCCTTGAGGTGAATGTACCCGTTGAACTGATGCTCCAACCGCAAAAGGTGCGCGCATCTGACCAATTGTTCCATGGTGTAATCCGGTGATTGGATGATGCCGGAAGATAAAAATAATCCTTCAATATAATTACGTTTGTAGAAGTTGATGGTCAGAGAGGCAACTTCTTCAGGTGTAAAACGTGCTCGACGGGTGTTGGAGGAAATTCGGTTTACACAGTAAACACAGTCATAGATGCAGAAATTGGTCAGCAGAATCTTCAAAAGTGAAACGCATCGCCCGTCCGGAGTGTAGGAATGGCAGATACCCACGCCGGTCGCGTTGCCCAGTTTCCTGTTCCCTTTGCGTTTGGCTCCGGAACTGGCGCACGATGCGTCATATTTGGCGGCATCCGCCAGAATCGCCAGTTTAACGGTTAAATCCACGAGTCTATCCCTGTCATCTCGGCACTCCCCGTATTATAGTTCGAAATGGATACCTAACAAAGTACGAATGCAGGCTCGGTGCAATGGTATAGCCCGGCCGTGAACCTCGACTCTTTTTATCGATTTATTTTCTTCCCTGAGACTTCAGCATGCTTGCCGAGCGGCGCTGTTCCGCTGGTATCCCGGTTAAACCCTTATTTTTTCCGCCATGAACTGTGCCACCTGCAATCCGAAGTCCGGAACCCGACCATGTTGCAGGAAGAAAAGGTTGCGGTACATCATTTTGAGTTGGTAAGGCACGCGGCCGAACTCCATCACCTCGTCGCGGCCCCCGAACCATGTATTGGATCGAATATAAAACGCTTTTCCGGAACCCATATCACCGATGCAGAATATTTCATATTCAAACGGTCGATCTGCATCTTCCGGCTTCATGGCCCCTACATCCTTGGCGATCTGCCGGGCCGCCATATCAGCCTGCTTATGTGCCAAACCTCCCAGCTTGGGAACCGTCGCAGCTGCAGAATCGCCCGCCGCAAATACATTCGGATATTTCGGATTACGCATATGCAGATCGGTCACAATAAAGCCCCGGTTGTCGCTGATAGGGAGCTTACGCAGGAATTCGTGGGGAACCCAGTCGGGCAGCACGACTTTTAATTCCGCGTCCAGGCTCTCACCGTTGGTAAATTCAATCCCATCGGCGGTGAGACGTTTCACATCTTGGATATTATTTTTGTACCCAATGCCCATCTCAGACGCGATGCCCAGAAACTTTCGCGCGTTATTGATGCCTGCATCCTCGGCGATAAGCTCAGCGGGTGTGAAAATGGTCAAAAGGTCAGGATTGCCGCGATGATGAACTTTCAGCCAGTTTGCCATGGTCATGGCAATTTCAAGCACCGGTCCCTCGCACGCCGCCTTTGAATCCGGAATTGAACCTCCCGGAAACGGCGTAAGCCCCCGCGCCCCATCACCCTGATGAAACAGGGCCGAACCGATCGCCACGGGGCCACCTTTGTAACCCCCTTCGAACAGGTATTTGCGGAGGCATTCCCCATGATAAAGATCGCTCACCGCATGACCATATTCCGCAAAACCTTCTATGTGGTCGTACGCCAATCGGGTGCCCAAAGCGATAACCAGAAAGTCGTACTCAAGCCGCCTCGATTCTGCGCCCGGCCGTTCGTTGGGGATGAAATGCACCTCATGGCGGTCAACGTCGATAGCGGTGACATCTCCCAGAATCAGCTCAATACGATCCTTGGCCATCATTGGTCTCAGTGGCATGACCTGATTGTCGGCCGGATGGCGATTCTCAAAAATATCGGTGAGAATGTTGGGAACAAACAATAAAAAATCACGCCGATCCATCAGCGTGATATCAACCTTGTCTCCACAGTAGTCGCGAAGTTTCTGGGCACAGCCCAAGCCTGCGAAGTTACCTCCCAAGATCAGTACCTGCGGACGTTTTGTAGTGCTAACCATGATCGAAACTCCCGGCTGAGCCCTTCCCAACTTGAAACACTCAGTGCCGGTGTGTTTGAATCCCACGCGGCTTTATCTGGCCCAAGTGGGCTTACACCAGCCATACCGGCAGCTTGATCAATGTTTGAGACAGTAGGTAGGGGCGAGGGAATTGTCAAACCGTCTAGGCGAATCGCAGGTTTCCAAATGCGCCTGCACAGCAACGGAAGCTTCGCTCCGACTCTCACGACGATGGCACGGTTCAAAAAAAAACGCCGGACATTCTCATCCACCGGTGAACCACTCGGGCGCTTTGTTCGCACAGCGCGTGACCTTCGCCCGAGGGAGATCACTCTCATCTGCTCTGTCGGCTCGTCGATCTCCCTTCCATCCAGTGCGGAGCGTTGGGTTGCGCAGCGAGAAACGCTTTAATGGCCTTGGCAAAGTTACTGTCATTGAGGGGAAAGATCGTAAACGTCCGGCGAAGCTTTCAATTACCCACAAGTTTTGCTGCGATGCAGTAGCCAAGATGAATATCCATGAGGCGGGTGAAGCCTCTCCAGAGGACCATGTTTCCCG
>JBMFVY010000103.1:0-8041 GCA_049965755.1 Phycisphaerae bacterium
AGGTTCGAGCCCTAGCTGGTGCAGTTTTTGACCCGTTATGCCCCACCGCGTCAATCGATGACAAATCGCGACAAACGCCGCCACTGGAGCAGGTGTCCGCATTATTTGGCATTGAACCCGAAGCGACAGGCGATGACGGCAAATGACCCGAAGTGGGCATCGACTGGTGACAGAATTTGAGATCAAATCCAAGTATTCCCGCAACGCCCGCCAGTGACGCCGCGAGCTCAAGTTGGCCTGCCCGAATCGCTTATTACGCTGCGATTGCGGAGTGCGAAAACATGTCGAATTTTGCCCGAGAGACATCGGTTCATCGATTTACTCCGCCGTGCGCATCCATGTCGCTTTGGCCAATCTTGCGGAGATGTAGGATATATATTGTTCGGGGGTAACTCATACCTGTTCCATCAACGTCTATTTTAAGAACTACATTTGATTTTTCGGGGGTAAGATGTAGATTATTCAGTGATTAAATGCGTTGTGATCCCGGTAGGCACTAAGGTCAAGAACGGTTCCTCGATTTGGATTTTGTATGCATGATGATCTGCCCCCTTTCACGATTTCGCGACGAGATTTTCTGATAACATCGGCCGTGCTTGCTGCGACAGCGGGTCTCGGCCAAACGGTGAATTCGCAATCGCGGCCTCAGCCGTATCCAAATCTGAAAGTGGCGGAATTTCAACAGCAACTCGCCGTTCTGGAACTACGGCGATATATCTATCTGCGAACCGGCCGCCAGCCTATCATAGGGGAGCGGTTGGACCAGCTTGCCTCGGCAGATTTGGTAGTTGGCGATAAAACCAATCCCGCCATCGTCAAGCTCTGCGGTGAGCGGGCCCTCCGGCGGCAGGTCATGGCGCTGGGCCCGCAGGAATATCTTCTGCAAAGCATTCATTTCTCCGGTAGACGGCTGGTTTTGATCGTCGGTGGCGACAGCGTTGGCATGCTTTATGGAGCATACCGATTCATTGAATTGCTTGGCGTTCGATTTTATTTGCACGGGGATGTCATACCTGATGGTCGACTTGAGTGGCCGTTGCAAAGCGTGTCTGAAACAGGCAAACCCCTGTTTGCGCTGCGCGGAATTCAGCCTTTTCATGATTTTCCTGAGGGGCCGGACTGGTGGAATTTACAGGACTATTTGGCCATCATAGGCCAGTTGACAAAAATGCGGATGAATTTCATTGGTTTGCACTGCTACCCCGCAGGACCCGTGGGACCAGAGCCAACCGTATGGATTGGCCCAACCCAAGATATCACTAAATCCGGCGACGTAACGGCAAGCTACCCGGCTGCCTGGGCCAACACCGCACGCAATGGTATGTGGGGATACGCCGCCATGAAAACCGGCGAATTTTGCGCCGGAGCCGCCATGCTCTTTGACCACGATACCTATGGCCCGGATGTTATGCGAGGCCTGATGCCTCGACCTATAACGCCCATGCAATGTAACGATCTGTTCAATCGCACGGGAAGGATGTTTCGGATGGCCTTTTCCTGGGCTAAACGCTATGGCGTAAAAACATGTATCGGTACGGAAACGCCTCTGACTATCCCCCCAATCATGCAGCAGCAATTGCGTCAGGCGGGTATGAATCCTGCAAACATGGCTACCGTACAGAGACTCTACAAGGGAATGTTCACTCGCATCCTGCGGGCTTGCCCGACCGATTACTACTGGCTCTGGACACCGGAAACTTGGACGTGGATCGGCAACACTCCGCAGCAGTTTGCCGCCGTCGTGCGGGACATCCAAGCCGCCTTGCGCGCCCTGACGGCAATTGATAGTCCAATAAAATTTGCAACCTGCGGCTGGGTACTCGGCCCTAAAGGCAACCGGTCGGTACTCGATAAGATTCTGCCCAAAGATGTTGCCATGAGTTCCATTAACCGCGATCTTGGCAATACACCGGTAGATCCGGCGTATGCCGGCATTCACGGCCGCCCCAAGTGGGCCATACCCTGGCTGGAAAACGACTGGCATTTGACGGCACCACAGCCTTACGTGGGACGTATGCGTTTTGATGCCGTAGCTGCGCATACCTATGGTTGTACCGGATTACTGGGCATTCATTGGCGAACCAAAGCCGTCGCACCGAACATATCAGCGCTGGCGGCCGCTGGCTGGAATCAGTCGTGGTCTCCGCCGAATGTCTCCATTTCATCCATATCACGCTTCAAAAATACAGAGGCGGCCCATGCCCGTTCCATGCCCGTTGACGATTTTTACCTCGATTATGCGACAGCGCATTTTGGATCGAATGTAGCCATGGAAGTAAGGGATATTTTTTGCAGGATTGATGGCGTTAGGTTTCCGCGTGCAATCAGGTGGATTTTCGGTCCCGGGGGCATTGAACCGCAATCGGAGCCATGGGTTCGCGTTCGCCGCAAGTGGACGTTTGTTGATTGCTTTGCGGCGCTGGCTCCCCGTGTACTGGGACGCAATCACCAAGCTCGATTTCAAGATCAACTCAGCACATTTCGCTACGCGCGTGAGCAGGCACATCTGGGCTGCCTGCGCGGAGCACTCGATGCTACCATGCAAAAATTGCTTAAGGCGGCTGTCCCAGCACAACGAAGGCGGTTCCTCAAGCAAGCTCTGGCACTTCGTGTGAAAATGGCTCGGAGTTGGGAAACCATGGTGCGACATCAACTCGCCGCTCTGTCAACCCGGGGTGAGCTTGGTACGCTGGCCAATCTTGAGCAGCATACGAGAAAATACAATCAATTTCTCAGTATACATGACGAAGTTTTATCATATGAGCTTGGACACGCGCTGCCCGACTCGGTCAATCTCAGCATGTCGTACCAAGGTGTTCCGCGGGTGATCGTGCCAACTCTGCGTACTGCCATCTATCGGAACGAATCGTTGGAGATACAGGTATTTATTCTTGCCGAGGCTTCGGAATCATTTATTGACGGCTCGCTGCTGTGGCGACCATTGGCCGCTGAGAAATTCCAGTCTATTCCGCTCCAGCACATCCACCGCGGGGTCTATCATGCAACACTGCCCTTGATACCGAAAGATGTGGAAATATTTGAATATTATATTCACGCCAAGGTTGGGGCTCAGTCCCTGTATTTTCCGCCAGCGGCGCCGGAGCGGACCCAGACGATCATCGTTCTGGATATGTGACGGTTGGCATGGGTTTGTCATTTCAAATCGCAGGATAGTGTAAGTTTCGAATTCAGCCGTGCGCTGGCATAGCTAAAGTATCCAAGAAACGTCCGAATCGTAAAAAACCACGCTGGCGCCGCGGTAGACCGCGAGCGAGCCGGGAATATCAGCGAGTCGATCAGCGGAAACACTAAAATCCGGGGGACGGATCTGGCCAACATGCGTGCGGGCAAATAGGAGTGAGGCAGCTTTAAGATGGCGTGATCGGAAGCCTCTGGACGGTAGAGGGGGTGGGTATTATGACTTTATTTTAATGGTTGGTGAGCTATACTGCGTCAGTCTCAGGTTCACGCTGAGCATGGCAGGCCGAAAGGCTGTGAACGGTTACAAGAAAAAGGAGCAAGCGATGGATAACCAGTATCACGCAGATGAATCCCGCCGCGCGTTTCTGAAAGCCGGCGTCGGCGCCTTGGGGGCTTTGACCCTGAGCCAGGTCGCGCCGGAAAATGTTGTGGCTGATGAGGGCCATTCGCCACGTCGTCCTAATTTTGTGTTCTTCCTCGGTGAAGGTGTACGCTGGGATGAATACAGCTGCATGGGCAATCCGATCATTCAAACGCCGAATATGGATCGTATTGCGCTTGAGGGGATGACATTTCGAAATTCGTTTACCGTCCATGCACTATGTGCACCTTCACGGGCGATTACTCTTACAGGACTTTACTCGCATGTCACCGGTATCGTGGATAACGCCCACACAACCGGCGAACTGGGGCCTCGAGGGCAGGTCATTCCTGAAAATATACCTCTGATTTCCGACATGCTCCGCAAAGCCGGCTATGAGGTGGCGATGTTCGGTCGGGCCAACGTGAATGTCGAAGATCGATATTGGGATTACTACTTCGGATTCAGAGGTTGGATCGGCAATTATAACAAGCCGATTCTTCGGGAGTGTGTCGCCGGACAATGGTCCGCCCCCCGGCAATACGAGGGCTATGTGGATGATCTCGTAACGAACCGGGCTGTTGAGTGGATGGAGAAAAAGCGTGAAAAGCCCTACTGTGCTTTCGTCTGGTTCAATGCGCCACACGCACCGTTCTACCGCCCCCGTCGGCTTCTGGATTTGTACAATGGTGTCAAGATTCCCACGCCGGAAACTTTCAATGACGATCTGAAAAATCCTCCGTATCCCGGTAAACCCCGGAATTCCGCCATTGCAATGGCGAATAATAAAATCGGTACCACCGAAATAGGTAACGATGATCCACGGACGTTGGAGGAATTGGTCAAAGATCATTACGCCGGGGTTGTGGACAACGATTACAATGTCGGTCGTGTGCTGGATGTACTGGAGAAAACCGGTACGCTCGATGATACCGCCATCATTCTGAGCTCCGATCATGGCTTTTTCCTCGGTGAATGGCGCATGTACGACAAGCGCTTCATGTATGAGCCTTCGATTCGGGTTGCCCTGATGGTTCGCTATCCGCGGCTGGTGAAAGCGGGAAGCGTCTGCGATTTGATGGTTCTCAATCTTGATACGATGCCGACCATGATGGAGTTGGCGGGAGTTAAGATTCCGGAGAATGCGCAGGGGAAGAGCTTGGTTCCGTTGCTGCAGGGTAAGTCTCCGACCGATTGGCGAAAAGACTGGTACTATGAATATTTCGAATATCCATGGGACGAGCATGTGCGTCCCCATCGCGGCGTTCGCACGGAACGTTACAAGCTGATGCATTTCTACGCCATGCCGCAGTATCCAAAACTGCCGGATCAGTTCGAGCTTTACGACTTGAAGGAAGATCCTAAAGAACTCAACGATGTTTACGGCAAGCCGGGTTATGAAGCACTGGCAGAACAATTGAAGCGGCGGATCCATGAACTGCGAAGGGAAACTCATGACCATACCACCAATGCCACAACCTGACGATTTACCGTCATGTCTTGATCATGTGGTCTGGTCCTGTGTCCTGCTTTCTATAGACGACGGGTGTAGGTTTTAAAAGTGAGGCGTCTATCTGCAAGCTGAAAAAGCTCAATGTGTAGTTCGTTTCATTGTGGAGACCTGAGTGCGCCATCGGCAGCCAAAATCAGTTTGCCATGTCCTTCAATCTTGATGGGTTGAATTTGTCCGGGTGTATGGAGCCAGATCGGTCCGGAAGTCTGGAGGTGATAGGAAAAACCGCCATCGGTAGTACGTAACCAATCCACGTCCACAGTGCTATCTTCCAGCGGCAAAGGCACTTTTCCGGCGGCCCACTTCAGGCTTCCGGGAATAAGTCGCAGATCAAAGTGGCGGTGTCCATATTCATAGCGAGCCTGCAGGCCGAGAACGTATTGACTCAGTTGTGCGGTCGGTGATCCGCTCCATCCATGACAATGACTCCAATTCAAATCAAAAACTTCCGGTTGGGTGGTTAAACCCTGATCCAACGCCCAGCCCCAGCATACTCGATATTGATTCAGTATAAAATCCATCTCGCCGTTTTCAATCAGTGGTGGAAAAACATAATATGAGAAATAGGGAGTGATGATCTGATGCGATCGCACACCCGGATTACTGAGGCGCGGAGCAGCAGCATTGTTGGGAAAGCAGGAGAGAATATGCGACTTGATATAACGTATCGCCGAGGCGTACTGCCGCCTCGGTATGAAAGAGTTGCGCAGTGCGAATACCAAATTATGGTAGCCAATTTTATTCCAATTCTCGTCAGCCAGCATGGGATGAAGCCATCGTGCTATGATCGTTTTCAATTGATCGACAACCTGTTGATAGCGGGTGGAATTTTCGTGCAGCAATGTCGTCCATCGGAACAAATTCCTAAAACCTGCCAAAACCTCCAGATTCACCGCCATTTGCAGATCGCCGCCAAAACCCCAGTCGATAAATGGCCACGCGAGTGCAGGTTTGATTCCACGGGACGTCATGGCACGCTCAAAAGCCATCGCGTTGCGACGGGCGTACGGAAGCATTTCCTGAAGAATCGCTCGATCTCCCGTCAAGCGGTAATAGTTCATGGTCGCGCTGAACCACTGTGCTGCGTAAGTCGATAGATAGGCCGTCCCGCCCGGGCATAGGCCGGCGACAAGCCCATCGTTACGGGCACACCAAGCGGATTGCCGAATTTCACGTCGATACAGCCGCAGATCGTGAAAACTCGCAGCCGCGATGAATATGGAAACGTGGCCGTCACCAATCCACTGGCCGCGTTCGCGTGTTGGATTATCAATAATGGCATCCTCTGAGCAACTTCGAATAGTGTCAGCACCCAGTCGCCATATCCGATTGAGTCGGTAGTCTGCACATTCAAATTCGCCGGCCGAGTCACCAAAGTATGAGCGCTGTTGATATTGTTCGGCTAGAAAACGCACTTTCGATTCATCCGCCTGAATGTGAATTTCCAGGTAGCGTCCACCTTGCGGAATTACAGGCCAGAATGTCTGAACGCCGCCTCGGGCAATATAGTGAACCAAGTTATGCGACAGGCCGGCAGAAAGCGGAATGTAGGGAATGACTCTTCCTTGAAGCGTGGAGAAGTCCTGGGACAATTTTACAACTGTTTTATGGCTGTAACCGCTGATGATGTTGTGATTCGTCAGCGATTCACTGTACCCGAACTCTATCACCGTACCTGGCGGAACATCCAGCGTAAATTCCGGTCGTCCCAGCCGCACCTGGCCCAAGTCATAACGCCGCCAGATTCCAGTGGGAGGGGTGGATGGATATAAATTTCGTAAATTCCACGCGATATCCTGTTCGTTTTTCCAGGGAGGCTTTTCTGCGCCGTTAAATGGTCCGGTCAGTACCCCCTGAGCAATGAGCTTGGGTGAAATTGGAGTCTGAAGCACAGATCCCACCGAGATGGGGCGAAGTTGCCATGATTCCACGGCCGTCATCCGCACAGGTCGCATCCACTGGGTGTCATCAAAGTCTGTTAGATGCCAGTCTGTGGAATTTTCCGGGTATCGCACCATTCAATCCATGCAAACTGCGGATTAATACGCTGACCCGACTGTACAAAACCTTTCAGATGCAGGCATTTCCAATCCACGGCCACCTCAGAGTTGTCCACAGTCACCTGGCACATGAGAAAGGGTGGGATAATGTTTCCCTGCATCAGCCGTGTGGAAACACCTTCAGCTCGAACCGTCGCCGCCAGAACATGACGGCCCGCAGAAAGGTCAATATCGAGAACTTCATATTCCGGATGGCTGGGAGGAAATCGATAGGGGCCCTGCGTGAGGAATTCGCCATCCAGAAGAAGATTAAACCAGTTACTGCCCAAAACTCGGATGGTGATGCGTTGCGGATCGGAGAGAATAAACGTGCCGCGAAACGCCCCGTAAGTATCCAGATGAGTCTGCCTATCGAGCGAAATCCACATCGCAGGCATGGATAAAGAAGACTCGATAGAGGAAACTTTTGCCGGTATTGGCGAAGCGTCGGTTTTGAGAATTGTGAGCCCCATAGCGGTCGTGGCTTCAAGAAATTCACGGCGTGTTAAGCTCATTGAGGGTTCCTCATACAGAAAAGCGTCTAATCAATCGTGCATAATAACAACATTTTCATCTTCGCGGGAACAAATACCCACGTTGCCACAGAAACAGCCAATTTGGTCGGCACGGCGGTTTTTGACAGGAATCATCAAAGATTCTCTCAAGACTTTAGGCATGTAATATCAGCTCAGGGCCGACTGATCGCCCTACGAGTTTTACGATATCAGGCGGTGCTGAACTCTTGAGATTATCGCCGCTTTTTGTGCGATTAAGCAGCAGAAGAAAAGTTCGCTAACCTGCAGCCCAGAGCAGTCCATATGAACCGGATTACGATGCGTGAAACTCAAATAACTAGTGTACTGTCCCATATTTAGCTTGACATATAGTACGAACTGCGGTATGGTGGTGTCATGGCGAATAAACCTG
>JBMFVY010000104.1:0-8023 GCA_049965755.1 Phycisphaerae bacterium
CCAGCCCCAACCCAACCCCCCATAAACCGGCCACCCCGGTGGCCGCTCCCCATCGCCGCGCCCGCAAATCAGCCGCACCTGTGCCAACCCTGTTCCCCACCGAAGCCCAGCCTCCTAATGACGCCAACACCGGCAATACGGCTCGCAGTAACCGACAAACATAACCCCATCGCCGGCCATTCGTCCTATGGCCACCTCCCCTTGCCATCCGTTATATTACGTCCCGCCGTATGCGAAGAGCGGCCATCGAGGCAGCAGACGGCATCGGGTTCGCATGGCGGTCAAACGCAATCGGGAGATATATGTGCCAATCGTCGCAACGCATTGTATTTGGGGCGCTTATGGCTTTTGGCTTCCCAACGACCCGCGCGGATCAGGCTCAAGCTATGTCGGTTCGCACGCCCTATGGAATGCCGGCGGCGACGCTACCCTGGTGCAAACCGATCGGTCGGTGGCAGGAAAACAACACGACTTTAATTTACGCATAGCCGGTAAGGCCGCCCTCCAGAAACCGGCGATGCGTTTTAATCCGGAGCAAATTGCAGCGATTGCCGATGGCTTCGCCGCAGCGGTGACCATCAGTCATTATAAATTGCACGCCTGCGCAATTATGCCCGATCATGTGCATGTTGTTCTGGGGCACCCTCCCGATTTAGCTTCAAAAATTGTGGCCCATCTCAAGAGCTTTGGCACCAAAGAATTAAACCGCCGTGGCCTGAACCCCTACGCGACATTGCCCGGCAGGGATGGACAGCGCATCTGGGCAGACCGCTTCCGCCACGTCTTTTTAACAACCGCCGATGTACCAAGATGCGTGCAATATGTGCGAGATAATCCAATCAAAGCGGGCCTACCACGCCAAGAATGGAAATTTATCCAACCATGGAATAACTAAGCCGGCCACCCCCGGTGGCCGTTCGTAACTCGCCGTTCGTAATTCACCAACCATTCATCCGCATTCCCCGGCCACAGCCCGCAGCCCCGCAAATGTGCGGTAGACCATAGACGACTGGAAACACGCTGCCGGAGGTTTGTATGTTGTTTAGCGGCCACCTGGGGTGGCCGGCGTAGGGCCGCGCGTCCGCCCGTGTTTACTACCGGCAAAGCGCAACTTGCGTTATCATTCGTGACATAAACGTAAAAAGGGCGATCTCATGAACTCAGTCGAAATTCGTGATCAACTCATCAAAACCCTTCGCCTGGATCTGGTTGGCCCACATGAGAACTATGGTAACGCTGATGAAATCCTCGACCAGGCCCCTTCCCGCTTTTACCTTACCGGCTTCCTTGTGCCGGTCGGTGCCATCGGCGAACGACGCTCTGGGGAAGAAACCGATGACGACGCCCTCGATCAAGTCACCAACTCTTTACGTCGGGACGAAACCGATGCTCCCGACCGGCCTGCGGCCAAAAAGAAATTTTTCCCTGCATCCATGGGTTTGAGTTTCATCATCCCCGCTGAAAATAAAACCCTTGATGTGACAATCTCATGGGGAGACTACATCCGCAAGGAGGCGCCGCCAACCAGACTGCCAGTTATGGAACACGCCTCCGGCACCAAGGCTGCAAAGTTCCAATGGCATCGGAGAAATCGCAGCGAACACATCACATTACATCTGAAAACCACCAACAAGCGAACCCAAAATATTGAAATCCCGAACTCAGGCAACCTCACACTTTTTTATTCGATCCGTCCCGCTCCTACAACGGGCGCGTTTGCAGACCATATACCCGCCGGAGCTTGCGTCGTATCCGTTTTTTTGGTCAACCATCGAACCGCCGAAGCCGGCGCACAACGTGGCCGTGCCGACGAGCTTTTTGCCTTCCAAGCCCGGCTGGATGTCGGCATTGCCGAGGGTTTTCTTCCCCGGCCCAACCTCCGCGGCAGTCGCTCGGATGATCCGGACGAAAAAATTGCCGACCTGCAATATCGCGATGCCTGCGAATATGCTGCCGGGCACAACGTCTCCGTCCGATCTACTATTCAAAATGGCCGCTGTACCCGTGTGGCCACAACCTGGATTCCCGACGCTGAAGTTGAGCGCGTCAGCCCGGCGGAGATTAATAATGTTGAACTTTCCATGGATGCACTCTCGGAAATTGCCGGCGCGGATGACGCTAAACAAAAACTCGGCCCCATTGTGACGCAATACCGCCAGTGGATACACGAACAGCATGCAAAATTAACTCAACTCAGCGATCGCCGCCTGATCGTTGCCCAGGAGTTATTACAGCGCGCCGGCCGGGCCGCCGACCGCATTCAGCAGGGGATTGACCTGCTGGCGGATGCCAATTGTCTTGAAGCCTTTCGCCTCGCCAACCGCACCATGGCCGCGCAGGGCCGTCAGCGCCGGGGCGTCTGGCTGAAAATAGACCCTGCCACAATCAATCCGACATGGCGACCGTTCCAGTTGGCCTTTATTCTCATGAACCTGCCTGGAATCGCGAACCCCGGCCATGGAGACCGACAAACTGTTGATCTGCTTTTTTTCCCAACCGGCGGTGGAAAGACCGAGGCTTATCTTGGCCTTGCCGCATTCACACTGGTGTTGCGCCGCCTGCGCGATCCGGGCATTGGCTCCGCCGGGCTGACCGTGCTGATGCGCTATACCCTGCGGCTGCTCACCCTCGACCAATTATCCCGTGCCGCCACGCTGATCTGTGCCCTGGAACTTGAACGCGAAAAGCAACCGGAAAAACTTGGCAAGTGGCCCTTTGAAATCGGCCTCTGGGTGGGGCAGGCAGCTACGCCCAACAAACTCGGTAAAAAAGGCGAAAAAAATGACCGGTGCGCCTGCACCATCGTTGAAAAATACAAAAATAATACCTCCAATCCGCCACCTGTTCCTATCAGCGAATGTCCCTGGTGCGGGCACCACTTCAACAAGCACTCTTTCTCTCTTTGGCCCAATAAGGATTATCCCACGGAATTGCGCATCTCATGCATCAACCGCGACTGTACCTTTGCGCAATTAGGCAGGCGTTCATTGCCCATTCAGGCCGTAGACGATTGCATTTATCGCCGCCTGCCCTGCTTTATGATTGCCACTGTGGATAAATTCGCCACTCTGCCCTGGGAGGGCCGCACTGGCGCCCTGTTTGGCCATGTGGATCGCTATGATCACAACGGCTTCTATGGCCCCGCCGAGCCAGGCACTCGTAACGCGCTTCCGAAGGGGCGCCTCGCACCGCCGGATTTGGTAATTCAAGATGAGCTGCATTTAATTTCCGGCCCGTTGGGAACCATGGTCGGTCTTTACGAATCGGCCATTGATGAATTATCCACCCTCACAGAATCCGGAAAATCCATCGCCCCAAAAATTATCGCCTCTACCGCGACGGTTCGCCGCGCTGAACGTCAGATTCAAGCATTGTTTGGCCGCACCAATGTTGAAATATTTCCACCCATCAGCCCGGATCGGCGTGATTCTTTCTTTGCTGAATCCTCTTCCTCCACGCGTAATACCGCCCGTCTTTACCTGGGCGTGGCAGCTCAGGGCCGCAATCCCAAATTTATTCTCTTACGCGTATACCTGGCACTGATGGCCGCCACCCAAAAGGCCTGGAAAAACGGCACCTCGCAAGGTGAAAATAATCCTGCCGATCCGTACATGACCCTGCTCGGATATTTCAATAGCCTCCGCGAACTGGGAGCCGCCCGTAGAATTGTTGAGGATGAGGTCCGCAATAACCTGCTTCGCCACGCGCTGCGCAAGCGTGTAGGCGAAACCGAAGGTGAATTTGCTGATCGGCCCATTAAGCTGCCGCTTCGAGAACTTACCTCGCGCGAATCCACCGGCGAAGTCGCCGAGTCGAAGCGGCAACTTGCCCATCCACACGGTGTTGGAGAATATGTTGATGTGGCTCTGGCCACCAATATGATCTCTGTTGGTCTCGATATACCCCGCCTTGGCCTGATGGTGGTGCAGGGACAACCCAAAAGCAGCGCCGAATACATTCAAGCCACCAGCCGCATCGGTCGTGGAGAAAATAAACCCGGCCTGGTGGTCACATTGCTCAATATCCATCGCCCGCGCGACCGATCGCACTATGAACGCTTCACTGTATTCCATGAAAGCTTTTACCGCGCCGTCGAAGCAACCAGTGTAACGCCCTTTTCGCCTCGTGCTCTGGATCGCGGCCTGGCCGGCACCCTGGTGGCCCTGACCCGCCTGGGAGATGCCCGCATGACACCACCGCGTGGTGCAGGCGAGATTTGTGCATCGGCTCGGCGCATGGAGTTACGACAGCTTTGCGAAGCGCTCATCGCCCGTGCCGAAAACCATCGTCAGGGAGCCACCGCTGCGGAAAAGAAGGAATTCCGTGATCGGGTTTCGGCCCGGGTTGACGGTCTGCTTGATGATTGGTTTACCATCGCCCGGGAAGCGCTTGACGAACATCGCAGCAATCTGATCTATCAAAAATGGGAGGACGAGACCGGTCAGCCGCTACTGCGCGATTTTCTTGACCCCGACCTGGTCAATCTTCCTCCACGCCATAAAAACTTCCGTGCCAATCGCTCTCTGCGCGATGTGGAGCCGGTTGTTGATATTTGGGTACAGACTAACAACTTCGGAGAGGCATAATGCCAACGACCCGCCCACAATGGCCTGAAGGTCAGCTGCGCCAACGCCAGCTCATCACCACTTTTGGCCCCGGTGCCATGCTGGATCTACCCAAGCGCTCGGTCATTATTGCAGGATTGGAATTTTGGAAACTAGACCGCGGCCCAACCACAGAAATTATCGAGCCTCGCCTTGCCGCGGCGGTGGGCCAGTTTCTTAATGTTCCCAGCATAAAACTCTACGCTCCACCAGAGCATGAAGACCATAATCAAAATGGCACCAGTGGCGTAAGGGCCTTTATTTTTCCTGAATGGTTTCTCACAGAAATAGATCGGACACTGACCACCACGGAGCAAAACTCGGGGACACGTCGTCTGGTCCACCAACGCGACCTCGAAAGCGGACAATACAAAATCGAAGGTGGTAAAAAACTGCATACCACTCCGGTTCGCTTTGTCTGCGCATGTCCGCGCGGGCATATATCCGATATTAACTGGGGCTATTTTGTTCATAATGGACCTAATCAGTGTCGCCGACAGCTTTTAATAACCGAGCATGGCGCAAGCACCGATCTCTCTGCCATTGAAATCCGTTGCGAATGTGGCGCCCGCCGCTACATGATTGATGCCGCCACACCCGGCGCGCTGGGCAATTGCAATGGCAGCCGCCCATGGTTGGGACGGCAAAAACGTGAATCCTGCGTTAATAAAAGCCGTCTGCTGATCCGCAGCGCCAGCAACACCTATCTTCCCATGCCCTTTTCCGTTATCTCGCTGCCCACGAAAGATGAAGGCTTGGCCGCCGCCGTCAGCCAGGTATGGCGGGACCTTCTCGAATATGTTCAAACGCCGGAAGAACTCACACACGAGCTTAAGAAGGATCGCGTTAAATCCGTGCTTGCTGATTACAAATTCGAGCAGATCCTGGATGAAATCAAACGCAGAAAAAAAACCACATCTTCTCCGCCGGCTGCTGTCAAGGAAGAAGAGTTCCGCGTTCTGGCCAATAGCCCTGAAGGTTTGTTTAATGACACGCCTCACGGCAATTTCATCGCCCGATCCCTGCCACGGCACCACTGGGATCAGCCCTGGATGCAACCCATTGAGCGTGTGGTATTGATTCACCGACTGCGGGAAGTGATTGCTCTTACAGGTTTTACACGTTTTGAGTCCATTGGCGTTGATATGGATGGAGAATTACAGATTGGTGTTACTCCTGCCGCTCTGGCCGATGAAATATCTTGGATCCCTGCCGTCGAAAATCCCGGCGAAGGTGTCTTTCTTCAATTGCATCGGGATGCCGTCCAAAGCTGGCTTAAAAAAGAAGCCGTGCAGAATCGGCAGCAACAACTGGAAAATGGATTCACCCACTGGCAGCAGGAACATGAACTTAAAAGCCGCATTTTTCCCGGCGCGGCATACATCATGCTGCATTCCCTCGCCCATTTGCTGATTACTGAAATATCGCTGGAATGTGGCTATTCATCGAGCGCCATCCGCGAACGCATCTACGGCTCCGAACGCACCGGATATGGCATTTTGCTTTATACCGGATCGTCCGATTCTGAAGGTACCCTCGGCGGACTGGTTGAAGCGGGCCGGCGCATTGCCCAGCAGGTGCATAACGCCCTTGAATCCGGCAAGCTTTGCTCCAACGATCCCGTCTGCGCCCAACACAATCCAGGCAGTCGGGAGTTTCAGCGTTATCTGCAAGGGGCCGCTTGCCATGGCTGCCTGCTGATCTCCGAAACATGTTGTGAACAATTTAACGACTTTCTCGATCGTTCGCTGGTTGTACCGACAGTGGAACAGCTCGGTGCGGAATTTTTTAATGTATAGTATGTCCCATGAATATGGCAATCTGGCCGGCTATTTCAACATCCGTACTTAACGATATTTGCCACGCGCTGCGCTCCGGGCGACTCTCGCCGCCGTTTGCCGGTTCCGCATTGCCATCAACGGTACCTGCCGATCAGGCCCACGCGGTCATCAGCTCCCTGCGCGAGCTGACCGCAAACGCCATGAACTGCGAACAGATCGCGGCAATTCTCGATCTGCTCATAGAAGATCGCCGCAGCCATCCATCAGTCGAGGACACAGTTGATCTGGTGCTCTCCGGCCC
The DNA here is from genome assembly GCA_049965755.1 of Phycisphaerae bacterium. Lineage (GTDB taxonomy): Bacteria > Planctomycetota > Phycisphaerae > WQYP01 > WQYP01 > JAJZGD01. The sequence continues at coordinate 6,687 of JBMFVY010000104.1, forward strand.
AGAAGGTATTGCAATTGCCAGTCGCGACACACTGGTGGTTGTGAACGAATTATTTTCTCAGGCGGCAAACTCAATTCTCGTCGTCGGTTATGCCGTCTATCAGGGCGAAAGCATCTTTCAATCACTGGCCGAAAATATGAGCCGAAAGCCCGCACTTGCCGTTGAAATGTTTCTCGATATCCAAAGACCACCCGGGAACATTGAGCCGGAGCGGGAACTGGTGGCTAATTTCCGTGATCGGATTAAACGCGATCAATGGCCGCAATCGGCAGCACTTCCGGCGATTTATTACTTTCCTGCCTCGCTTGATCATTCCACCGCGACACGAGCCGCGTTGCATGCCAAGTGCATCGTCGCTGACCGCAAAATTGCCTGGATATCCTCGGCCAACTTCACCGCCGCCGCTCAGAAAAGAAATATTGAAGTAGGCGTACTCATCCGCGCCGAGTCGGTAGCCGCCAGACTCTCGGACCATTTTGATTTGCTTAAACAGCGAGGCGTCCTGGCCCGCATTGTGTGACAAAAGAATACCAGCCCGCAAAATTATCCCCACGCATGCCCCGCCTAAAGGGCCTCCATGCTCAACCACAGCCATACTTCCCAACCTCTCGCCTATCTCATCCGCCTCTTTTTGCCAATCTTGTGGTCTAACCCCTCTGCAATACACTGTGCGCGCGCGTCTTGGCATCCTTCAGCAAAACCCCAACGTTTTGCCACTTTCTCAAAAACCGATCTTGGCATCCTTCAGGAAAACACCAATGATTTACTGCTTTTATCTTGGCATCCTTCAAAACCAACCAATATCCATGCGGGTTTTCTCACAGCATTCGCACGCGAAAACACCCCTTTTTACCCCTCATCCACGCCCGAACCGGCAATTCTTCATCAAAACCCCAATGTTTTGCCATTTTTATCTTGGCATCCTTCAAAACCGCGCAATATCCATGCACGTTTGCTCACAGCAAAAAGTTCAAAAAACACTGTTTTTTCTCGCGCCCAAACCACAACTTGGCATCCTTCAAAACAATCTCAATGTTTTGCCACTTTTAACTTGGCATCCTTCAAAACCAACCAATATCCATGCATGTTTGCTCTCCCCCAATCCTCGCGGCGCAGCCGCCCGCTCTATTCTCAACTCTCTAAAAACTCTTATCTGGGCGAAGCCCCGCCTACAATGCCCTCGGCAGCAAACTATATATTGTTGCCGAACGCCGAAAGCTGCCTGCTGAAGGCTCTTTGACAACTAAATAAAGCCACCCCAAAAACCCAGCGCCCAATCCGCGCACACTGCTCTACTCTCTACTCACTCAAAACTCTTTTCTCGGCGGCTGCGCCGC
>JBMFVY010000105.1:0-7913 GCA_049965755.1 Phycisphaerae bacterium
GTAAAGATTTCTAGAGACAGGTCCGGTAACAAACCCAGTACAATACGAAGTATTTTGAGAACCGGATATATAGTAGCCAGAATCTGTACCGTAAAAATTGAAGAGTTAAGGATTAAACATTCAGAGGCATCAATTGAACTTGTAAAAAGTGAGTTGTTCAATCAGACAAACGTTTCAGCATCCAGTAGTGCTCAGCACCCTATTTCTTCTGTTTAACCTGACCCTGAGCTCCCTTGTCGCTTTCAGCTACCTTGATGGGTCGAGCCTTCAGCATTTTTCTGACCGCCAGAAAGACCGCCACAGCTGCTGCTCCAAGCCCCGCGATCATCCCGTAATAGAGCAGCACTATGTACAGCCCTCCGTCCGCAAAAGTCAGCAGCGCACCCCCAGCCGCCTGCAGGAACCAGTACGGTATCGTGACGTTCCAGCCGAATACGATCATGGTGCTTATGAACACCTCCGTGGCGTTGAACCATTCCACGCTGTCCGCGTGCAGGTAAAGGATGCCGCTGAAGTTCCTGAACTGCGCGTCCATGGCCAGCACCGTAACCTCAACAGTCTTGTTGTAGCCCCATGCGCTGGCAGGCCCGAGGGTGAAATTGAAGTTGTAATAGCCATTGGCGCTGGTTGTGGCAGTCCCTATAACGATGTTGTTACGGACGAACTGGATGTTCGCCCCGCCAAGCACGAACCTCTGCCCCGTCAGGTTGTAGATGCCGTAGACATACCCCTGCACGTCGGTATAGTATCCTCCCCCTACCCCCACCTGCACCCTGGGAAACTCGACAGGGAAGGTCTGGCTGACGTTCGCTGCATCGGTCCCGGTGCGCAATTCCAGCGCATACAGGGAATAGTTGAACACCATCATGTTGCGCGAAATGGTCACAGGTGCATAGACGTCGGAGGACGGGGATATGGTGAAGGTGGCGTTGTAGTAGAAGGAAGGCAGGTACGATGACAAACTCCCGGGGTAATATGTGCGAGCGTAAACGTCGTCAAGGAACGCGGAAACGTTGGAAGCTGCAACCACCCCGAGGGGTACCTCCAGCGTGACGTTCGCGTACGTTGAGTTGCCCGACCAGACGGTAACGCCGTTAACGGAGACCGAGGAGATGGAAGGCGGAGCGGAGCCATAGGTCCCCGGCACGCTGGGGAACCGGACGGTCAGGGGGAAGTCAAGGGATGAGAGGGAGATGTTCTCCTCGAACGCACCCGAGCCGGAAGGCAGGGGGACATTACCGGAGAGGAGGGGGGCAGACACGCTGGCGGAGGGGGTGGAGGGGGCGGCGAGGACGTAATAGGGGACCTCAATGGGACCGTTGAAGAAGAGTTTCACGAAGAAGGAGAATGCTGAATAGTAAAATGGTGTCCATTCCGAACCCCACATGGTCTCCAGAAGAGGCCGTATGACATAAGGTAGGTAGTGCGATTCGTTATAGTAGTGCGAACCTGTAGTGACGTTCAACCAGAAGTAGGACGAAACATTGGCCGATATCTCCCAGATGTCTGCAAGGAGCTGCCAGGCTTCCGAGGCGCTTGAGGGGTCGGGTGAATAATAACTCCCGTTCAGGTTACCGATCCCGCTGAAGTGCGAGAACACATAACTGTCGGCGAAATATGCGAAGTAGCTCATGGGAAAAGAAATGAAACCGTAGACCATTTTCTGGTCTATAGGTGCAAGAACAGTCACCACAGACCTCACCTCCACGAAGGGAGTTCTCTCGAAATAAGGCGAAACGGTGGTGGAAGTACCCTGGAACCCGGGCAGGGAGAAATTCAGGAGGATGGGGGACCAGTAGTCGAGGCTTAACTGCCCGATGAATATTGAGGAAGAGTTCATTCCATAAAGGCCCGGGAAATCCACGTAGAAGGAAGAACCGTTCTTCACTACGGGGACGTAGGAGTGCGTATAGACGGAATAGGCTGTTATGGATGCATTAGAAGGGAAGACACTGCCGACTATAAGCGAGGAGCCTGCAGACATGTGATTCGCGTTGTACTGCGAATCACCCAGAGGTCCTCCGGACTGGTTTGAGTCATAGACATAGGGAAAATAGGCCGGTAAGCCCGAGGGATTGGTCGGAGACCCGAGGACCGTCACGCCCTCATCGCCCTCCGAAGTCTCCCCAGTACTGGACTGAAATGCGGCAACACCGGATACCGGCAGCAGGGTACCCTGAACGTCCTCCGCAACCCCGAATGTTGCGGTGAAATTCCCCCACACGAACTGTGCGTTTCCGACACCACCAAACGCCAGCCCTGCAGTGCCGATAGGTGACCCATCGAATGTATAACCGTAGCCTGTGAAGAATACCGGGAAGGGGTCAACACCTTCCTTGCTGCCGTTTATGATCTGGAACGTGGTGTTGAACCAGACAGTCCTGTAGCTGTGGTCGGAATAGGGGACAGGATTCCAGTAACCCTTAGAAAGGAGCCCCGTGACCCTGTCATCCTCGGTAATAAAGACGCTCCCGCTGGTCATGCTGGCGCCCGGAACGAAGGAGATGTTGAGCCACGATGAAAACAGGAGGGGGTGTTCGGGGTTCACGAACAGGTTGTTGTAATTCGAGTAGTTGTATGAATATGAAACAATGTACCTCCTGGAATAATTGAGCCACCATTGGCTATTCGGCAAAAGGAAATAAGAAGCGTTGGAATCCTGCGGATTGCCGGTACCAAGCACCGTTATAAACTCAAAAGCGCTCTGATACCAGCTCACACTCTCTCCACCCGGCACTGAGGAAAAGAAGGGTACATTAAACTGCAGGGAATAATTCGGCCCCAAGCCACCAGAGGCTCCCGCATACCCCGTCGAATAATCTACGGATGGCGGGTATATCCGCGTGAAATTGGCAACCCAGTGCAGACTGGTGGCAAACAGAGCATCATACTGGCTGTTCCCCTGATACGCGTAGACGGGTACCGCATTACTCACATTCTGGTATACCATTTGAGGGGTAAAAACCGGAGCAGTGCCGTTTAGTGCTGCTGAATCATACGGATAGACCATGGGATACCTCATTCCCGTCATAGTATTCTCTGCACCTATTGAGAGGCCGGACAGCCCTGACCCGCTGCTGAAGAACGCAGGCGTTGTGCCGGCCTGCTGGGAATTTGCGAAACTATTGTTGAACACGGTCGCGTGGGACGCTGCACGGGAAGCAGCCGGGGGATGTCCCGAATCATTCATTGTTGAAGTGACCGGAGCGCTGGACGACGGCACAGCCGACGCGCCCGTGGCGCTGACCGGCGATGGACCATTAGCATGCTGCGTGGGGACGGCCGAAAAGACCATGAGGATTACCAGCGTCACGGCGACCATGACGACAATCCGCCCACGGTCTGGATGCACTCCGTTCATGCTTCCGGAAAGGACAGCAGGCATTCTCATTTGCCGGCACCCCTCCCTTTCCTGCTTATCATGAGGAATATGGCGATGGCGACAACTGCAACGACTATAATGATCAAGAAGACTCCGTACGAGGAAGTGTGCGACCCGACCGTGCCACCCGTGGGTTGCGCAACAAAGAGTATCGATGCGCCTGATGTTGCATTGAAGCTGTTCTCAGACGTGAGGGAATACCCTGCGGGGAGGGTGACATAATACGTTGAATTGCTCCCTGCGCCAGGGACGTAGTAGTAGGTTCCGGCGGGAACCTTCATGGAGAGAACGGACGAGGACGTGTTGAATTGCCTGCCGCCTATAGCCACGGACCATGTGCTTCCTGCCGGGATCCCCGACATCTCGAATGAGATGGAGACGAACGGTATGAACTTTACGTCGAATACTCTGGGGGCCCCGGACACGACTACGGTGCCTGACGACGGGGATACGCTGTAGTTGCCTGCGGTGGAGACGGAGAAGTCGTAGGTGCCGTTGGTCACGTTGAACGTTATGGAATCCCCCGACGACTCGAGCGTCATGTTGCCGAGGCTGACCTTCCACGTCACATTGGACGGCAGTCCGCGTTCAATAAATATCTCCCTGAACAGGACGGGGGAAGCAGTGACAAAGACAGTTGTGTTGGACCAGACGTATACCCTCCCGGAGACAGGCGAAGGGGAATAATCCCTGTCGGGGATGAACACGGTGTAATTGTGCTCTCCGTATATCTCCATGAAGAGGATTGTGGACGAATTGGATGTCCTGTTCGTCCCGTCGACTGAAACGGACCATTCAAGGCCATGCGGACCGGACATGTTGAATGATACCAGATACTCCAAAGGTCTGAACGAGACATCGACGCTGATGCCATGCCCCTCGACCGTGAACGTACCCGTACGGTTGATGGGGACGTACGATGGTATGCCTGAGGAAAGGAAATAGCCAAAGGTGCCGTTCGGCAGTTCGAGTGACGCCGTGCTATTCGTGGAATTGACAAGATAAGGTCCCGCGCCTACGGACCACTGGGCACCCGCAGGCAACCCCCTCTCGAAGAATGTCACTGTATAGTTCCCGCTCCAGAAGTGGACGTCCACGTAATCCTTGAGAGTGTTCACGTCAAGGACTTTCGACCCGGCGAAGGAGTGATAGCTTGTGTCGTTGGTTCCTGCAGAATAGGAATAATTACCATAAGGGACTATGAACACGATCGTGAAGGACGTGGAATATTTTATGGTGCCGTTCAGGCTGACAAACCACGAATCGTTTGCCGGAAGGCCGAAATCCTCGAACACCACCTGCGAATATGCACGCTCGAACTGCAGGTCCACGACGTTGAGGTTACCCCTGACCATGACAGTACCGTTCTGAGGAAACGGGATGTAATCACCAGAGGCATCGGCATACCACTTATACGTACCGTTGATAACGTTGAATATCAGGTACTCGCCGGAGCCCCTCCCACCTGTTTCAGCCTTGAGGCTTATGCCGCCCAGCACAACTGTCCAGGTATAATTGAGGGGAAGACCCTTCTCATTGAACACCACAGAATATGTGACCGGCTCAAACTGCACGGGAATCTCAAGGGGGTGCCCGGATACCAGGAAGGCACCGTTCGAGTAGACTGGAGTGAAGGAAGTGTTCTTGACCACGACGGAGTAGTTGTACGTGCCGTTCGCGAGGCTGACATTCATCTGGCTCGCCTGGGTGTAAAAGGCCGATGAGTTGATGACCACCCCCCACAGGACCCCTGCGGTGAGGTTGTATTCCTGGAATGTAACGGTATAGGTCGGAGATACGGTTCCCGCAGCCGCTGCCACAGGCGCATCCTGATGGCCGTATGCAGACACAGCGCCCGGTATCGCAGTAAACAACAGTGCCACCAGAAGTATGGATACGATAACATGCTTCATCAGCCCTTCACCTCCCTGACATGCTTGCGCCTGGAATAAAACATTATCGCAAGAACAGCTGCAGACATCACTGCCACGCCTGGATATAGAATGTTCGGGGTACCGCCCAATTCTGCCGTCACACGGAGCGGGAAACGTTCAGCACCCGTATGTGAAACAAGCGCAGCCACGGAATAATTGAATGATTGGACGGCGACCGTCAGGTTCTCGTCCCTGAGGCCGTTGTAGGAGTAGACATCCACAGATGCCAGGAACGTCATGCCAGCTGCATTGGTGTTGTTGAGATAGAGCGACGGGTGGCTCAGGATCCTGAAACTGCCACCGCTCGAATTCATCGAATAGGGGAAGGTGAACGAAGCCTGCAGGGAGTCTCCCTCCCATACATTCCTTCCGTCCCATACAACACCGCCTATTGGATAAGGGTCAAGATACCATGGAGACGTACTGGTAATAGTGACGGGCACCTGGAAAACAAACATTGAGGGGGTTATGTTGAATTCGGAATCCGGCAAGGGCACCGCGAATGACTGGTTGAGAAGAGGCGACCTGACAGCAATCGAGGCATTGGCACCTGCGACAAACGAGTAAGGCAGATAAACGGGGGAATCAACGTAGAGAGCCGTAATATTGCCGTAATAATACCTGTCCCAAGGATTCGGATACTGTCTCGTGAAATTGTAGATGACCGATGCATACTCATGCAAGAGGCTGGGGATGTACCATGACAAGTTCGCGGCATTGCCGTCCGTGCTTATACTGAGAGGGAACCACTCCCTCCACGCAGTCACCGTAGAATTCATGAACGTTGCATTAGGTAGGAGACCGCCGTTGGCGTGGATATAGGTATCCATGAGGTACGCAAGGTAGGGGAAGGGAAGTTCAACGAACCCGTATACAACATTTCCAGACAGGGGCCTTAGGGAAACGAACGGGTTATGCAGTTCAACACCGACCGAGACGTTCACAGCGGAAGGATAGTACGTGATGGAATAGTTCTTGTAGCCGGTAGCCGAGAAATTCAAGACCAGTGAGGTGAACTGGTATCCAATAGAGGTCACGTAGAATGCGTTTCCCTCCCTGCTCACTGCCAGATAACGGTCAGCGCCCATGGCGTATGCACTTATCGCTGCGTTCGCAGGGAAAACATAACCCTGAACGACGGTGGGAAGGTATGCCGCCCCCATGCCATTGCCGCGCCCTGAGGAATTGGTGATGTACGCGTAAGGGGTATAAGCAGGGAGGCCGAAGGGATTAAAGGACTGGTTCACCACCATTCCACCCCTCGTACCCACGGCCTGTTCACCGGAAATGTTACCGACAACACTCGATACCTGTGGTAATACGAAGGACCCGTTCATAAATTCTTCTACAACCATATAGGCCGTGTAATTTCCCCACACAGCCTGGTGGTTGCCGGCGCCGACTATGCCAACCCCCTGGTCCGCCGTGTCACTCGCGGGGCGAAGCTCAAAGGATGGATTCACGGTCCCGTTGCCTCCGAAGCTGTAGGTTGCGTTAGACCAGACGGTAAGGTACCTGAAACCATTGGGAGCGGGAGTTCCGTTCCCAAAGCTCTCGATGTAGCCCCTCGCCATCAGCGTGACATTCACGTAATCGCCCGAACCGTTGTTTCCCGTGAACTCCCACCCTTCCACCATGTAGGGGGAACCCGGCCCTATCCTGGCAATACTTACATGGCTTTCATACTCAGGATATCCACTGAAACTGGCAAACCCCGTCTGGGAAAATGCCGGCCACCACCATTCCAGATACGGCGACGCAACGAAATAATCCTGGTTGCCTGTCATCCCATCGTACATGAAATATGTTCCAAACTGTGTCCAGTACAGCCCCTCGCCGCCCTGTCCGCTGCCGTTGACAAAGAAATTAGACTGGAGGCTGTAGTTGGGGCGAAGGCCGCCTGTCGCACTGCCGTAAATGCCTGGAGGGTACATCCTCGTGACATAGACCATGAACCTGATCCCCCGGGTGAGGTTGGAAGTGGTGAGCACCCCCATCCCTCTATCGGCCCCTATGACTTTCGTGGTTCCATATGCGGCGTAGGGCACGCCGACAGGGAACGAACTATAATAGGTTGCATTCAGCGCGGATATGCTCAGTCCGTCGGGGGAGGAACCTGAAGCTATGGGGGCATTCGGATCCGCTGAAGGGGAAGCGAGGGGAGGGGCAGGAAGCGCCATGCCGTCTGAAGGGGGAGGGGGTGAAGCAGACTGGAGAGTCATTCCAGTAAATCCCGTGGCCAATAGACTCACCACTACGGCCACGACAAAAACAAAAGACAGAGACGGGCCACAGCTCGCTCTACTCGCGTACGCACCTCTCATATCCTGCACATTCATATGAACAACTGGTAAAATATAAACGTTCGCAGAGGAAGGACCAAGAGACCGAGTCATGCAGGATGCTACTCAGCCGTTCTCGCGATATCGGAACCAATGTACTGCGGCATCAGGGCGGGCAAACCATAAGGAGCCATAAGCGATAAACTGACGCAGCCGCTATCCGCCAACACATTCTGAGATACATTATAGCGAGCTGACAAATCTCCAACGGAATACATATTTTGAAGCGCCGCTGAATTCATAGTGAAGGAACCG
>JBMFVY010000106.1:0-7892 GCA_049965755.1 Phycisphaerae bacterium
TGATGCGACGGCACTGGCTGCGTAATGCAGCCCCCTAACTTGCTAAAAAAACAAGATACGACAGGTGTGCAATGCAGATCGCGGCTGGAGATGATATCGGAGCGGGGGCCAGGCGACCGCTGGCCGTTGCTGGTGCTGGGACGGTGGTATGTGATTTTGCCGCCGTAGAGGCCGTTATCCTCGCCGGCAACCCAGATGAGGTGCGGGCCATCGGTGCAGATGCCGGTGATGAATTTCAGCGGACAGTGAGTCGTGAACTCGCTCAGCGGTGTGGGGGAAGTTTTTATGCGGTTGGGCGGCGGCGTTTTGACCGATGCCGTTGCGGGATTGGGGGTAAGCCGGGACAGGATGGCGAAGATAATCACGGCGACCGTGGCGATGGCTATGCAAAAGCGGCGGCGGCCGGGGGTGGCCCCAAGATCGGGTGGGTCCGTAGGCCGGCGACTGCGGCACAGGATGCCGCGGACGCAAAGGTGCGGTTTTAACATGTCGATAACCGGCTGCAAGTTCCTGTCGCTCCCATTACGACCCGGATAATAGCACGCGGCCAAGGCGTGGGTAGAGCGGTGATCCGCTGTGACCCGTTATTCACCCGGCGCTGCAAGTTAGTCGGCAACCGCTTCTGCTAATGCGGCACAATAATACCCGCCGCCACGTGGACTCTGGCGAGCAATACAGCACCGCCGGAGCCGCGGTTGCCAAAAACACCTTAAGGATAATACCGCGCAAAAAAAAAAAAAAATCAAGAAGAAAATCCAAAATTTCTGAAAATGCTCTTTACTCAACGGTTTGTTGACAAGCCATGCTGGACTTTCCGCCGGGATACCCCACCAAGCTGGTGGCGTCACTATGCTGACGCCATTTTCTCTTCCCATGCCTGAGAGCAGAGGGAAAGTTCGGCCTTGAATTTTTCATAGTCAGAGTTGAACGTGGCTAATTTTTTCTGATCCCGGGCAACCGCCGGATCGGCCATGGCGGCGGCGGTATCGGCGATCGCCTTTTCCAACCGGGCGATTTCTTCCTCCAACTGATGCACGGAGAGTTGGCGCAGGTGATGCGGAATTTTAGATTGCGGGCGTGCCGATGCGGGCTTTGCGGAAGCAGTCGGTCGCGTTTTGACAGCCGCCTGTTCGGCCTTGCGCTGCTTTTCGGCGATGGCGTGCATCCGCGCCTGCATGGAGGCGAGATAATCCGAGCAACTTTCCTCCACCAGCCGCCATCCCGGTCCCGCGGTATCCCAAGGCTCAATAGCGAGGATCATATCGCAGGTGGAATCCAGAAAGCAGCGATCGTGCGACACGATCAGCAGCGTTCCGTCATAGGTCTGGAGCGCATCTTCCACCACTTCGCAGGTCATCAGGTCAAGATGATTGGTCGGCTCGTCCATTAAAATCACATTGGCCGGGTTCAGCAGCATCTTGGCCATGCACACCCGCGCTTTTTCACCGCCCGAGAGTCCGGAGATCGGCTTATCCACCATGTCGCCGGAGAAAAGGAACATTGCCGCCAGATCATAAATCTGCTGCCGATTGGCCCGGATGCGTGTGGCTTGAAGTTCTTCGTAAATCGTATGTGTCAGGTCGAGGTCCTGCTGTTCCTGGCGATAGTATTGGATGGAGACGCCGTGCCCCCAGGTTACCGCACCGTGCCGGGGGGTGGTGAGGCCGGCGAGGATGTTCAGCAGGGTTGATTTGCCGCACCCGTTGGGCCCGACGATGCCGACGCGCCGGCCGCGCGGCAATTCAAATTCAACATTATTGAACAGGGGTTGGTCACTGAAGCCGTGGGAAAGCCCCTTCACCTTCAACACTTCGCGACCGCTGGGCTTATCGACCTTGAGGTTCAAAATGACTTCATCGCCGGGCCCGGTCGGACGGGCGACGGCATCCTCGGCTTTGTAGCGCTCGAGCCGGGTTTTGCGACCGCGGGCCTGTTTGGATCGCTGGCCGGCTTGAAACCGCCGAATATATTCTTCCTGTTTTTCAATGAATTTTGCCTGCTGCTGCCACTGCCGCTCCTGCGTCAAGCGGCGCAGCTCCCGTTGCTCGACGTAAGCGGAGTAATTGCCGTTGTACACGCCCAATGTACCGCCGGTCATATCCCAGATATGGGTCGAGACCCGATCGAGAAAGTAGCGATCGTGGCTGACAATCAGCATGGCGGCTTCGGAAAATTCGATTAATTTTTCCTCCAGCCAGCCGAGCATATTCATGTCCAGATGGTTGGTGGGTTCATCGAGGATGATCAGATCGGCCGCCTCCAGAAGCATCCGTGCCAGTTGCACGCGCGATTTTTGTCCGCCGGAGAGCTGCCCCACCGGTGTGCCCATGTCCGTCGGCCGGAAGCCGAGTTCCTCAATAACGGCATCCACCCGCCGATCTATTTCCCAGCCCCCGGCATGTTCAAATAAATGCTGGAGATGATCAAACCGTTTCATCGCCGCATCATGTTCCGGCCCGTCGGGATGAGCGGAGAGGCTTTCGGCGACGGTCTGCATTTCGTGTTCAATCTGGTGGACATGATCCAGAGCGGCCTTAATCTGCTGGGAGAGGGTTTGGGCCGGATCGAGGCGAGGCTGCTGCGAGACATAACTGACGATCGCTCCGCGCTGAAGGTTGATCTGGCCGGAATCGATCTCGATTTCACCGGCGATCAGCTTCAGGAGTGTAGTTTTGCCGCAACCATTGGGGCCGACAACGCCGATGCGCTGGCCGGATTCAACTGCAGCTGAGACATCATGTAAAACGCTTTGAGCACCGAAGGCTTTTTTAAGATCACGAACCGTAAGGATAGACAAAAGCGTTACTCCCGGACAAACCAGCGGTCAGAGCCGCGCTGCGCGACTACCAAACCTCCAAGGTTATCGCAGGACACGCTATTCGTCACGCCCTGTTCGCCCCATGAAAATCGGTTAAAATGGTGATCTGACGGAGGCGTGGCAGAGCGGTTGAATGCGCCGGTTTTGAAAACCGGTGACGGGGTAACTCGTCCGGGGGTTCGAATCCCTCCGCCTCCGCTCCCGGCCAGCGCGTCCGCTCCGGGCGGAGAAATTGTGTCTGAACTTCCGTATCGCATAGCAACTTTAATCTACATTTTTGACGGTCGTGGAAAAACATTTCTGCTCGAGCGGCGGCGAGCACCGAACCTGGGCTTACTTTCCCCGATCGGCGGAAAACTGGAACAGGAGCATGGGGAATCCCCATATCAGTGTGCAGCCCGTGAGTTGGCGGAGGAAGCGGGAATTCATTTGCCCGTCAACGCGCTGCGACTCATGGGTATTATTGCGGAGCGTGGATTTGAAGGCACCGGCCACTGGCTGATGTTTTGCTTTGAACTCCTGAATCCGATACTACCAGCCGAGCGCGAAATGCCCGAAGGGGCCATGCGGTGGATTGAACTCGCTGCGCTTGACTCGCTGAACATCCCCAAAACCGACCGTGATGTGATATGGCCGCTGGTGAAATCTCACAGTCATCGCCTTGGCAATACGGCTGCGGAGGTATTCAGTGCGTTTATTGATTGCACGGGACGGTGCGAGTTGCGGGTGGATATTGAACGCACCTGATCTCCACGAACGGCCCCCACCGAATCTATCGAAAGAATGGCGATGAGGTGTTTTCGGCGAACAGCCACCCCGCCGCCGGGGCTCCCAAGGCAATTCGATCCGCGTTCGGGCGTTAGGGATATGATGCCAGCGCCCTTTGCTGTGGCGAATAAGTTGGTGGACGTGGAGAATAGGCAGGATGGTGGATACTCAGCATATGCACCCCTCCGATGACGTTTCAGCCGTCGCCGAGAGCACCACGGCGGCTAAAACGCTGGATCAGGCTGAAATTAAGGCTCAGATCCGCCGGGGACGGACGCGTTTTCTGGCGATGGCCCTGGCCTACGCCATGGGCAATTTTAACGACAATTTCATGAAGCAATCGGTGAGCCTGCTGGCGGTCTCTCACCATCTGGCAGGGTTGCAGGGATGGATTTCCGTTTTTTACACGCTTCCATTTCTGATGTTTGCGGCTCCGGCCGGTTGGATGGCCGATCGATTCAGTCGTCGGACGGTGGTGATCGGGGCCAAGCTGATGGAACTGGTATTTCTTTCACTCGGCGCATGGGCCATTTTAAGCCTCAACTGGCCGGTGATTATTACGGTTATTTTTCTTATGGCGTTTCAGGCCAATATTTTCGGCCCGGCGCTGGTGGGCGGTATTCCCGATGTGTACCCCGAATGTTTCGTGGTGGAGGCCAATTCACGCCTGAAATCGGTCATCACGGCGGCGATTCTGGTCGGCATTATTGCAGCGGGGGTGGCACTGAATAACAGCCATATCATCCATCTGCCCGCATGGTCGGCGTGGATCGTGACGCGAGGCCAATTGTCGCTCGGTCGCCTTATAGCTGCCGCCGCACTGGTGTCGGTTGCCGGACTTGGATTTCTGGTTAGCCTCGGCGTACCGGGCCGCCCCGCCGCCAATCCCCATGCCCCTTTTCCATGGGCCGGCCCGGTTGATTCCGTGAGTGAATTGCGTCGGCTCTGGCCGGATCGATTGCTGCGCTGGGCCATTATCGCGGACTCCTATTTCTGGCTGGTGGCTGTCCTGCAGGTATTAATTATTAATCAGGTGGGAATTGCGGAGTTTCACGCCAGTAAATTGCAGACGAGTTATCTTGCGCTTGCCGAACTCATCGGCGTGGTCGTCGGATCGCTGGTGGCAGGTCGGATCACGCGCAGCGACACGGGGCTCTGGGCGGCGGCGCCGGCGGCGGCAGCTCTGGCCGTGTTTCTCATCGCCATCGGTGCCGCCCCGCTTCTTCCGTCGGCATCGCGGTTAACTTACTGTATTGTCATACTCGCGGGCGCTGGCATCGCCGGCGGCATCATGATGGTGCCGCTGGAGAGCTTTTTTCAGACGCGGCCGGCCGCTGAGCATCGCGGACGGGTGATTGCAGCCGCATGGTTTCTGGGCTATGTAGGGATTTTGCTCGGAAGTCTCGTGTACACCCCGCTGAGTTATTTTCAGCCGACGACCATATTCATGGTGGCGGGGTGCGCAACCATTCCAATCGCACTCTGGCTGGCGGTGGTATTTGTCCGTAACCGTCCGGGAATACCGTCCTGGCCGGCCCGCATTCTCTGCGGCGCAGCCCGTTGCATTCTGCCGTTGCGCTATCGCATCAAATTCAACGGCATAGAGAAAATCGCCGCACACGGAAAGACGGGCATTCTTTTTCTGCCGAATCATCCGGCCCTGATCGATCCGGTCATCGTTACCACGCATCTGCATGCACGCTTTGCGGTAAGGCCGTTGGCACTGGAAACGCAGATTAATAAGCCTGTTATCCGGCAGATTGCTGAGATGCTTGGCGTGCTGCCGATTGCGGATGTGGGCCGGGCCGAAGAGGGTGCGGCGGATCGGGCGCAGCAATCAATCCAAACGTGCATCGCGGCCCTGAAACGTGGCGAAAATGTGCTGCTGTACCCTGCCGGTCGGCTTATCCGTTCCAGGGAGGACAAACTCGGATCAGTGAGCGGCGCCCACCAGATTGTTTCTGCGCTGCCGGATGTGCGTGTGGTGCTGGTACGGACCACCGGACTTTGGGGAAGTTGTTTCGGTTGGGCGGGAGGCAAGCCGCCACAACTGGAAACGGGCCTGATTGAACACCTTCCGGCCCTGCTGGCAAGCGGGATCTTTTTTGCCCCCAGGCGCGACGTGATCCTCACATTTCATGAACCTGTCGATCTACCCCGATCCGCCGACCGTCGAATCTTTAATGATTTTTTGGACCGGTACTATCTCGCCGAGGCTCCCCCGGCGCGATACGTCCCGTACAGCCGATGGGAATCCGGCGGGCCGAGAGACTTGCCCGAGCCGGAATTCAAACCTGCGGTCGGTGGTGATTTGCACATTCCCCCGGCAACCCGTGAGATTATTACCAGGTACCTGCGGGATGAGACCGGTGTCGAAAGGATCGATCCGCAGCAACAGTTGTCGGCTGATCTGGGGATGGATTCTCTGGCGGTTACCGATCTGATCATTTTCCTTGAACGGGAATTTGCCGTCAGCGTGCCGAGTGTCGAAGCTCTGCAAACGGTCGGAGATGTCATGCACGCCGCCCGCGGGCGGCTCTCCGTCGAGGCATTTGATGTGCGTGTCCCCCCGCCGCCCCCGGATTGGCATTTAGACGTCACGCAGAGAGCCATGCTGCCGCCGGGCGGTACGATCCAGGAAGTTTTTCTAAAGCGGGCACTGAGTGAACCGCGCCGGAGAGCGGCTGCCGATCTGCAGCGCGGCGTCAAAACATACCGCGACCTGATCACGGCCATCATCGCCATGCGAAAACCTGTGGCATCTCTGGACGGACAATATATTGGTGTTTTATTGCCCGCATCGACCACGGCGGATGTGGTGTTTCTGGCATGCCTCTTCGCGGGCAAGATCCCGGTGATGATCAACTGGACTGCCGGGCAGCGCAACATCCTCCATGCGATGGATCTGCTCGGCGTTAAAAGAATTCTCACGTCGGAGATGCTGGTGAAAAAGCTCCGATCGGGGGGCATTGATCTCTCCGATCTTGAAACTGCCCTCGTACCGCTGGAAACTTTTGCCGCTTCCATAGGCAAGGGTGCAAAGATATTTGCCGCCGTGGCCGCCCGAGTTGCTCCCCGCCGAGTCCTTCAAAGCGGCATGCGATCCGATCCGGTCAGCGGCGATGCCCCGGCCGTCATATTATTCACCAGCGGATCGGAATCGCTTCCCAAAGCGGTTCCGCTAACGCATACGAATTTGCTGACCAACATTCGCGATGCACTGAAGAGCTTCAAGGTGTATGAACAGGACTGCTTTCTGGGAATGCTACCGCCGTTTCATTCATTTGGGCTTACCGGTGCCATGCTTCTTCCCCTGCTCGCAGGTGCTGCCGTCATTCATTATCCCAATCCCAATGACGTGACCACGCTGGCGAAGCTTACGGCCCGCTGGCGAGTATCGATTCTCCTCGGTACACCGACGTTCATATCTAATATTCTGCGGGCGGCTAGGGATGAAGATTTGTCGAGCGTGCGACTGTGTGTCACGGGCGCCGAGAAGTGCCCCCCTGCCGTCTACGATCTGTTGCGGTCGCGATGCAACAAAGCCACCATTCTGGAGGGTTACGGCATTACGGAATGCTCGCCAATTGTATCGGTTGTGCGGGCGGAACATCCCAAACCGGGTTCCATCGGCCGGCCGCTTCCGTCCGTTGAATGTGCCATCGTCCAACCCGAAACCGAGGAACCGTGTGCGGTGAATCAGACAGGTATGCTGTTGGTGCGGGGGCCGAGTATTTTTTCCGGATATATGAATTATCAGGGACCATCTCCATTTGTTCAGTGGCGGGGCAAGCCGTGGTATAGAACGGGTGATTTGGTGAGCATCGACGATGACGGCGACCTGACATTCCGCGGGCGATTGAAGCGATTCGTTAAGATCGGCGGTGAGATGGTATCGCTACCGGCGATTGAGGAAGCGATTCAAGCGTGCTTTCCCGGCCATCAGGACGGCCCCGGCGTCGCGGTTGTTTCCACGCCGGATGACGATCAACCGGAATTGGTGTTATTTACAACTGCTGAAATCGACCGCGCAGCAGCCAACGAAGCGATCCGGGCGGCGGGCCTCTCCGGGCTGCATAACATTCGAGCGGTGCGGCATGTGGATGCGCTGCCGACCCTTGGCACTGGAAAAACCGACTATCGAACGCTCGCGGAATTGCTGAAATCGGACGCTACCGCGAAGTAGACCATTGGAACGACAAGGCTCAATGCCAACAAAAATCCACCGATATCCTAGTGTAGTGAATTCAAATTATTGTAACTTATAATTGGGTGTTGCGTGTTACCTCGTGGAAAGCGAGGATAA
>JBMFVY010000107.1:0-7887 GCA_049965755.1 Phycisphaerae bacterium
CTCGGATCCATGCTCATTGATCCGCAGGTGATCGGTGAGGTCTGCATGATCCTCGATAAGCCGGATACCTTTTTCTCGCGGCAGAATCAGATTGTCTTCCAGGCCATGCTGGAACTCTTTGAAATGAATACCGGCATCGATGCCGTTACGCTGCTGGATCAAATTGCAAAGAACGGCGTCCTTGAACAGGTAACGCCTGAATACATCCAAGGGCTGATCGATACCGTGCCGTCAGCCGCAAATGCCGCCTATTACGCCAAAATCGTTCGCGACAAAGCCCTTCTGCGGCAGTTGATTTCCGTCTGCACCAGCACGCTGACTGATTGCTATCAGGCCGGGGACGAGGCCAAGCTGATCCTCGACCGTGGTGAGAAACGCATCTTCGATCTGGCACAGCAGAAGATCAGCGGTAATGCGGCGGCCCTTTCGGATGTGCTGCAAGAGACATTTGAGATGCTCGATCGCCATACTGGCGAACATCTGACCGGGATCGCTTCCGGTTTTGTCGAGCTGGACAATCTCACCTGCGGTTTCCAGCGCGGTGAAATGATCATCATTGCCGCCCGCCCCAGCGTCGGCAAGACCGCGCTGGCGATGAATATTGTGGAAAATGTCGGTGTGGACCTGCAAAAACCCGTTCTGGTTTTTTCACTGGAAATGTCCAAGCAGCAACTTGCCCAGCGAATGCTCTGTGCACGCAGCGGCGTGGACTCCCATAAGCTCCGTTCCGGAACCCTTTCGCAGGAAGACCGAACCAAGCTCACCATGGCGGTCGGCGAACTTTCCGAGGGTAAAATTTTCATTGACGATACCCCCGGTCTCACCGCCTTGGACCTGCGATCAAAAGCCCGGCGGCTTAAGCAGCAGCAGGGGATTGAGATGGTGGTGATTGATTATCTGCAATTAATGGAAGCCCCACGGGAAGAAAGCCGCCAGCAGGAAATCAGCTCCATCAGTCGGAGTATCAAGGCCTTGGCGCGGGAACTTGATGTGCCGGTGATCTGTCTTTCGCAGCTCAACCGCGAATCGGAAAAAGATAAGCGCCTGCCGCGTACCAGCGATCTGCGAGAGTCGGGCAGTATTGAGCAGGATGCCGATGTGGTCATGCTGCTGCACCGGGAATCGGTGCTGCATCGTGGCGATGAAGATTGGGCGATGGAAAACCCTGATAAACTCAACGAGGCCAAACTTATTATTGCCAAGCAGCGTAACGGGCCGTGCGATACCGTAACGCTTACCTTCCTTTCCGAAAGCACGCGTTTCGTCAATTATCATCCCAGCCCGGCATCGTATTAGCGGTTGGGACGCCCCACGGCGCCCGCGGGTCTGGAACTTGATCGCTCAGGAAGTTCACCGTCGGCCTCGGCGGCCTGATTCGCATCACGCACGGTATTTGACAGCAGCCCCGAAGCGAAGTATTTTCTGCCGTGATTGTAATTGGCGGCCGGCCCGCTGGCGGGCGTGGATGCTTTTAAACAGTGGATATCCGGCGCACGATACTCCGCGGTGGAACCGCGATAACCTCCATCCGTATCGGGCCCGGTCCCTCTGCACAGAAATGAACAGAGTAATACTCCGTCGGACGCAGCAGTGATTCCGGCATCGAGCTGTTGGTGAGTAGTCAATAAGGGTTGGTTCAGAAGGGTGGTACGTATGATTCGCAAGTTTGCGTCGGATAGCGGTAAAAAGGGCGGCCAATGGTTCGCTATTACGGCCGCGGCACGGCGCCGAGCGGCGATTGCCATCGTGCTTGGGGCTGCAGTTTTGACCATCGCGTTTCTTCCCGATGACCATCAGGCTCTTGCGTCCACCACAACTACAGCCAACTGGGCGGGCTACGAGGCCATTGCATCCGGTGGAAACGCATTCACTTATATCTCGGGCGGCTGGACCGTGCCCGCGGTCACCAGCGGGTCGGCATCCGGGGGGAGTTATTCATCCATCTGGGTGGGTATCGACGGTTTCAACAACAACACGCTCGAACAGACCGGTACCGAGGGAGATTATATTAACGGTTCTCCGCACTACCACGCTTGGTGGGAGATGATCCCCGCCCCCGAGACCGTCATCACCAGCATGCCGATATCACCGGGTGACAGGATGTTTGCCAGCGTGCGGTACATCGGCGGCGGCAACTTCGTTTTGAGCCTCGACGATCTCACCACCAACACGACCTTCTCAACCACTCAGTCCAATCCGAGCGCACCCCGTTCTACCGTTGAATGGATCGCCGAAGACACCCAAGTCAACGGAGTCATCGGCGCAATGGCGAATTATGGCACTGCCGTTTTCAACAGCGCGACGGCGTCGGTGAATGGCGCTTCCCCCGTTCCGATCAGTTCGCTCCCCGGCTACTCGGGGGTCGAATTAATACCAACGTCCAGTGCCGACCTCGGTGCCTACCCATTTCCGCTGACTAATAACGGGCAGGGTTTCACCGTAACCGTCACGCCACCACAAGCCAGCACCCTTACTTGGAGCCCGAACGGCTCCGCCACTGGAAATGATACTTCCGGCAACTGGGATACCACGACGACCAACTGGTCTGGAGCTACCGGTAGCAGTGCTTGGACCAACGGCGACGTCGCAGCGTTTGGCGCCGGTACCACATCGTCCGCCACCATTACGCTGCAGGCGGCGGTTTCTGCGGCCGGTATCGCGTTCAATCCGGGCGGCCCACCGTCCGGCGAGAATTACTACACCATTGCCAGCGCCGCCCCCGCTGACACGCTCACCGTTACCGGCGGGGCGATATTGGCCAATTCCAATGATGAAATTTCCGCGCCGATCGACTTCACCAATGGTTTGGTGCTCAGCGGTATCGGGACGCTCACCCTCACCGGCAGCAACACCAATACCGCCGGTACCATCATCAATCCCGGCGCTTCGATGCTGGTGAATTCCGGTGCGGCCTTCGGCACCGCAGCGGTGCAGGATTTGGGCTCGCTCGGCGTTGCCGGTTCCACGGGCAATCTCTCCTTCCCCGGTAATCTCAGCGAAGGCCAGTCGGGGTCCATGATTGTCCGTGTCGGTGGCAATCAGAGCGGCCAATTTGATCATTACACTGTGAATGGAACTGCCGCCATCGACGGCAATCTGACCGTTACGCTGCAAAATGGTTATGTGCCCACGGCCGGCACTTCACTCAATGTGCTGACCGCAAGCACCGTAACTGGAAATTTCTCATCGATTACGCTAACCCAGCATCCGATTGATCTCTTCGCCGCCACAACCGCAACATCATCAGATATTAATCTGCTGTTTACCTTACAGATGCCGTCCCTGGTTCCCTACGCCCTGACGGCCAACCAGGCCGCCGTTGCACAATACCTGGATGCCACCGACGGCTACAACGGCCAATCGCAGCCGTCCTCGTCGTACCTGCAACTGATCAACGCCATCGGCAGCCAATACTCTCAGCAGATTCCCATTACGCTCGACCTGCTTTCCCCGATTGATCTGCAGGCATTTCCGCAGGTGGCGATTCAGAACGCAATCAACCTGGATCAGACGATCAGCAGCCATCTGCTGAATCTGGATGCGGGTGCAACGGGGTTCGACAGTTCGGGTTTCACGATGCTTAATCCGGGGCAGCAGGGTGGCAGTGCACTGACGCTGGATCAGATGCTGCAGAATCAATCCCGCATGGTTACGTTGGATGCCGGCCTGCCGTCATATCTCGGGTATTCCCCCACCAATCCGTACAATCCGTCCGCCGGCAGCGGGCAGAACTGGAGCGCGTTCATTACGGGGGCGGCGCAGTTTGACAGCTATTCAGACACCAGTTCCATCGGCAGCTCCAATGTCACGACAGAAAATGCGACCCTCGGTGCCGATTATGCCTTCTTCAAATTCCTCTCCGTGGGCGCGTTTTTCAACTACGATCACAGCGATATCAATCTGGACAGTTTCGGATCCACCGGTACCGTCAATGGTTATACGCCCGGCGTGTATGCAGATATGCACGGAGCACACTGGTTTCTCGACGGCATGGCCGCGTACACCTATATGGACAACAGCGAATCACGGAATATCGGCATCAACAGTTTTTCCGCCACGGCGCACGGCAATTTTTCCGGCAACAGCTATAACGGATCGGCCGATCTGGGATACCGCCTCTATTCCACCTCCCCCAACCCCTATTCGCCATTGAGCGGCTGGACGCTGATCCCGATGGTATCGCTCGGGTACACGCATGCCGATTTCAACAGTTTCAGTGAAACGGGGGCCGAGGCGGCGGGGTTGAATGTAAGTTCGATGAGTGCGGATTCCTTCCGATCCATGCTCAGCGCGACGTTTCTCTACACCATTCACCTCTCGCCCCAGGCATCACTGGTTCCCGGCATCTTGTTGGGCTGGCGGCATGAATACCTGAATAATTCTCAGGGCATTACAGCGCAGTTGCAGGGTGCCGGCACCGGCAGCTTTACGGTTAATACGGCATCCCCATCGAGTGATGTGGCGGTGATTGCCCCATCGCTCAATATAAATTTCAATAAAAGCGTCAGCGGCTTTGTGGATTATGAACTCGATCTGGGCTCCAACAAGTTTCATGCCCAGCAGGTGTTTGCAGGCCTCGCCATTTCATTCTGATGGTTCGGGCGTCCGCTGATGACGTCGCCGGTCGATTGGCAACTCGGCTATGGGATCAGCGTCCCGGTGCGGTGGGCTTATTCCATCGACGGATCTGATGCCGTGTAATAATTGGGGCTTTCCCGCGTGATGGTGATGTCGTGCGGATGGCTCTCCACCATGCTGGCCGCGGTAACGCGCACAAATTTTGCCCGGCTCTGCAATTCCGGAATAGTCCGCGCTCCGATATACCCCATGCCGGCGCGAAGGCCTCCGATCATCTGATAAACAAAATCACCCAGCGGCCCGCGATAGTGCACCAGCCCCTCCACACCTTCCGGCACCAGTTTGCTGCTGTTTTTTACGCCCGCCTGGCCGTAACGATCCGCACTCCCGTGCACCATCGCGCCCATGGACCCCATGCCGCGGTAACTCTTAAACCGCCGTCCGCGACGAATCACCAATTCTCCCGGGCTCTCATCCAGTCCGGCAAAAAGTGAACCCATCATCACCGCTGATGCTCCGACCGCCAGCGCCTTGGTGATATCGCCGCTGTGGCGTATTCCACCGTCGGCAATCACAGGTACCCCGGCCGGTTTCGCGGTACTCAGGGCATTCATAATGGCCGTGATCTGCGGCACCCCCACGCCGGTGACAATTCGCGTGGTGCAGATGCTGCCGGGGCCGATGCCCACCTTCACCGCATCCGCACCGGCCGCGATCAGATCATTCGCGGCATCGGCGGTGGCGATGTTCCCGGCAATCACTTCGATACCGAATCGCTTCTTGATCTCCCGCACCGTCTCAATGACGTTCCCGGAATGCCCATGGGCCGTGTCCACCACCACCACATCGACACCTTTTTGAATCAGCGCGGCAACCCGATCGTACTGGTGCACTCCGACGGCCGCTCCGACGCGCAGGCGTCCGCGGGCATCCTTGCACGCCTTGGGAAATTGGTAGGTTTTTTCAATATCCCGCATGGTAATCATGCCGGCGAGACGATTGTGCCCGTCGACCAGCAGCAGTTTTTCTACACGCGCTTCGTTAAGAATGATCTCCGCTTTTTCAAGTGATGTTTCAGCGGGAGCGGTGACCAGGCCGGTTTTTGTCATCAGGTTGCGTACCGGCTTGCTGTCGTCTCCATCGATAAATTTCAGATCGCGCCGGGTTAATATGCCGACCAATTCGCCGTCCGATTCTCGCACAATCGGAATGCCGCTTATGTGCTGCTCTT
Source organism: Phycisphaerae bacterium (assembly GCA_049965755.1). Taxonomy (GTDB): domain Bacteria; phylum Planctomycetota; class Phycisphaerae; order WQYP01; family WQYP01; genus JAJZGD01. The sequence goes on from JBMFVY010000107.1 coordinate 5,810, forward strand.
TCATGATCTGGCGGGCCTGCCCGACCGTCACGTCCGGTCCGAGCGTGACCGGATCGGTGATGATCCCGTTGGCGGACCGCTTCACCTTTTCCACTTCCCGGCATTGATGTTCAATCGGCAGATTTTTGTGGATAAACCCCAATCCCCCTTCCTGCGCCAGCGCAATCGCCAAGGATGCCTCCGTCACCGTATCCATCGGTGCCGAAAGCAGGGGGATGTTGAGTTCAATCCGGCGCGTCAATCGGGTGCGCAGATCAGCATCGGTCGGAACGATGTCGCTGCGCTGTGGAACAAGAAGCAGATCGTCGAAAGTGAAACCGTCAGCAATGGTTTTTTCGTGCAATTCCATGTGACAATGATGCCAAAGGTTCGGCTGAAAGTCAATGGTGCACCGAAAATACGCCTTACCGGCAAAAAATGGCCCGAAATCACGCCTGCCGGTCAATGGCCTCGGCGATCCGCGCCAATGTTGCCATCGTGCTCTTAAGTGTGCCGGGCGTAATGGATTGCGCGCCGTCCGTCAATGCATGCTCGGGGTCGCTGTGGCATTCAATGATCAAGCCATCTGCACCGGCTGCCACCGCCGCCCGGCACATGTCCGGCACAAGGTGTGCGTGCCCCGTTCCCTGCGACGGATCAACCACAATCGGCAGATGACTCACCCGATGCACTTCCGGCACAATCGCCAGCGGCAGAGTGTTTCGACAATAGTTTTCAAAGGTGCGAATGCCCCGTTCGCATAAAATAACCTGATTATTCCCCCGCGACATGATGTACTCGGCCGCCAGCAGGAATTCTTCCAACGTAGCGCTGAGCCCGCGTTTGAGCAGCACCGGCTTGCGCTGTTCGCCGACGGCCCAGAGCAGATTGTAATTCTGCATGTTGCGGGCACCTACTTGGAAGACATCCGCGTATTTGCCCACCATCGCCACTTGATCAATCGACATCACTTCCGTTACGACCGCCAGGCCGGTTTTTTCACGCGCTTCCGCCAATATCTCAAGCCCTTTTTCGCCAAGCCCCTGAAATGCATAGGGGCTGGTGCGTGGTTTGAAAGCACCGCCGCGAAGTCCGACCGCACCCGCCTCCTTAACCGCATGAGCCAGTTCCAACAGCTGCGTCCGATCTTCCACCGAGCAGGGGCCGGCGATAACGCCCACCTTTTTTCCGCCGACGGATCCGCCAAGCGTCCCGCCCAAGGGAATAACGCTTCTTTCCCGCTGAACCTCGCGTGATGCCATTTTGTAGGGCGCAAGAACCGGCATCACCTTTTCCACGCCGGGGACATTTTCCATGCGTCCCACATCCAATTTGCGTTCATCGCCCAGCGCCGCAACAACGGTGCGTTCCGTGCCGACGATAACATGTTCACGCATGCCCATTTCACGCAGCAATCGGGTGACATGTTCAACCTGCTGATTGGTCGCGCCAAGTTCCATCACAATAATCATGGGTTCTCCTGAACTATCTGACCTGCTCTCGGCGACAGCCGCCGATCTCGTCTGATCATCGCCAAAGACAATCCAAACCCGCCGCCTGAGCGAGAATCGTATCGGCCAGTCCGCACGCCAGTTCTGCACGATATCGGGTTTCCGCGACGAGTTTATCCAATGTCATGGGGAGTCCTCACTGTAAAAAATCCCGGCCATATCGCCGATAAAAAAAGCCTGCTTTTTGGCAGGCTTTGCTGATCGCTATCTCGTTGCACATCTGTCAAAGCCCGTCACGCGTATTTGCGGACATAAAACCGCCAGTATCCGGACGTAAATGAAGATACTTCGACGTGAGCCGTGTGGCGCCGGCGTGAAACGCACCGATGGATAAGAGGTAAGGCGTTCCGGGTCGAAATCATCAAGTCATCGTCGGATAAAAATGCCGGTTTGTCAAACGCAATCTGTCAAATGTTGAGTGTTCGGGGTGCCGCACTTGGCGTGGCGATTTTTCCGGGCACTTCGGGCAGTGCGGATGTCCTCATCCACCGAAGGCGATCATCGCCAATGTTAGCCCGGATTATTCACGGTCGCAGAGATGGTTGTCAAACATGCACGGGTGTAGATGCATGGGTGGTATTCAGGCGT
>JBMFVY010000108.1:0-7785 GCA_049965755.1 Phycisphaerae bacterium
ATAAATGCGAAAAAACACATTTAACAAATTGTAATACAACGACTTACGTCAAATATGCTGCTGGAACATCCGCTTCAACCACGCGGGCTGCGGCCACCATCTTCCCGGCCACCAGGGGCTCTACCTGGACGTATAAGCTTTCCGATGGCCACGTGTCCACAACGACCATCACATCGTCCCGCCACCACCGAATAACCGAAAAAACCACAGGGCCGATGTCATACGTCGAGTACTTCAAGCGCACTCCGGGTGGCTGGATGCCTGCAGGTGTAGGAAAGGCGACGACGCAGGTCACTCGCGGTCTGCGGATAAAGGTAACGATTCTCAGGGCCACCGGCATTATGATCCCACGAACGGCGCTATGGAAAGCCGGCTATTCATGGAGGTACCTATTGGCCAGCCGGCTGGTAATCAAGACCGGTTCGTCCAACCAAGCCATCGACATCACTTTCAATACGCGATGCATAATAACCAGCATGAAAACGATTAAGGTGCCGGCAGGGACATTTCGCTGCTTCGGCTTAAGGCAGGCCACCGACGTGTCCAGCTCCACCGATGTCCATGGCCACCCCCAAACCCGACACTACGAATCTCATACCGTCGCATGGTACGCCCCTGGTGTCGGCTTGGTTGAAAGCAATTGCTGTGGCATACTGAGCCAACTGGCCCATTACCACATCGCCAAGTAGCATCTGGGCCGCCGAACCGGCCGCAGCGCGGCCGTTACGACATCCGGCGAACCAAATCACGCCAGTTCCGGCACGACCATGCAAGCGAATCGGGAAGTTTGGGCTCGGTGGCATTTGATCGGCATCTCTTCGCCAAGTGCCGCGCGGCGAGTGCAACAACACGTTCTTGGTTTTGTCGCGGCCCCTCCTTCAACTCGTCGGTCGCGCCGGTGAGCAGGAATTCGATCCAGTTCTCGATGCGATCCTTGGCGAACGCGAATACCACCCGATCAAATTCCTCCCGTTCAATTCCAGCCTTCTGCGCAGCGGCCCAGAAGACGTTTTTCAACTGCTCGGCGTTTTGCATATCATGATCCAGATCAGCGCAGACAATCAGCGTCGTATCGGCACCTTGGCCCAAACATACCTTAAGCTCCCCCGGCATTTTCTTGACCAATTCCGCCCGCCCGCCGGCAGCCACCAGACGCACAATGTTGCTCCCCTTCCAAGGCCGAAGCCAAACGGGATTGAGTTCCCGGAGGAGGCAGTTAATAAAAATCTCGTCAATGCTCCGGCCCTGCCTGCCCTCGTGAAGGCAGACAATCTGTGTACGCTCAGGCACCGACCCACCCCCTGGCTACCGCCTCCCCGGCACTGAGGCCCTCGGGAATTTTCAGGGGGCCTATCCGTGTTGGCGAGGTATGGCTGTCGCGCCAAAGATAGCGGCCGGAATCCCCTCCTGCGCTGCTCAGTATTTCCGGATGGTGGGAGATCAAAAGGGCTTGGTGGTCATGGTCGAGCAATTCTCGCATGGAAAGAACCCAGGGTTGCAGTTCGGGCAGGCCGACGAAATTATCCGGCTCGTCAATCAGGACAGTTTTCGCGGCCCCGGTGCCCAAGGCGGCACGCACCATGTAGAGGCCCAGCAATGCCTTTTCGCCGTCGGATAGTTGATGAAAAAACAGTAGTCCCGCATCAGAACCATTGGCCGCGTCAAACCGTAGTTGCAACGCCTTGGTATTAAGCCCCACATCCTCCATTTTAAACGCCCTGAAATCAGGCCACACACGCCGCAGTGACTCCCGCAGCATGTCGGTCCATTCCTGTTCGGCGGAAAGGGCGCGGTACCAAGAGGTTAGATTGGCCAGATCGGAATCGGGCCGCTTCGATTCTGCTCTGCTCTCCCTTTCCATGCTACGAGGATTGGGCCGCAGGATGAGAAGTTTGGCAATCGCCTCTTGCAGGATGGCCAAGTCGCTAAGATTCCCACGCGGCTGGATGGACGCCAGCGCCGCCTGCCGCCAATCCAGCGGGAAGCCGGTTTTTGATCCGTCCGATTTTTGAAAGCGCACACCGTCCAAGTCGCGTTCAAACAGGATTTTCCCGTTGCAGTAAGCAGATTCCTTCACGATTCGGGGCTTCTCGAAGCTGGCTTTCTGTTCAATGTGGACGACGTATTCAAACGCCCGGCCGCCGACCGCCACACCGAGCTCAAATTCCTGAACTACGCTTTCCTGAGCTGACCCCGTCTGCCACCGCGTGAACTCCAAGTACGGAATATCGCGTTCACCGTCGCCACCCAGAACTCCGTCTCCTGTCGCAAGATTTTTGATCAGCCTCAATGCGTCGAATACCGAGCTTTTTCCCGCACCATTGGGTCCGCAAAGCACGCCGAAAGAATCGAATTCAGCCTTGAATGCGACAAGGCATCGGAAATTATTGACATAAATCCGCGTTATCATGCCGTGAGTGTAGCCGAGTTGTGTGCCCCGTCAATCTTTGGGATTTACGGGTATTTTCTGAATTGATAGGCGAAATCGGACAGCCGCGAGTGCATTCCCAAGCCGATGGCCCCATGCCGCCAAGGAACCAGACCGCATCCTAAATAGTGGCCACACGCCCGATACCCGTTCCATTACATGATTGCGAATATGGCGATAATAATTTTTGTTTTCAAGGTTCATGCGTTACACTACCTCTATCCTCCGGACGGCGGGGTGCCTGTAAGCCACTCCCTTCCAGACCCGTTGACCGGAGATTCCGGGGTTCCCCCGGCTACAACATGCTGATGCCCGTTACGGTATGAGAGCACGTGGCGATTTTAATAATTTTCCCATTCCCATCACGCCATGACCGGCAACGGAACTGACCTTTACCGCAGGGAAGCGGTAAACTGTTTTCCAAATATCTACACGGATGGTGTCAACGACGGAGCAATCCGTCTCTTAAGGCCTGGGGACGGAGAGCGAGAGGACAGCACCGACCGCTCGCGTGGCGGGATCCGATATGTTCGCGTCTGTACCACGCGAATCGTTCGTGATGAACTCTTCGGGGATGGCCCGGGCCCGTAAGCGGCTCCGCTTCGGCTTGGCGCCCCGAACTTCAACCCGGCTGTGGCTGGCTCACGCAGCAACGGACAGCGTCGATATCGCCAAAAAATTTTGAAGCAGACGATGCCCTTCAATTGTCAGAAAACTCTCCGGATGAAATTGAACACCATGCAGGGGCCAACTTTTGTGCCGCACTCCCATGATTTCGTCTTCTTTGGTCCACGCTGTAACCACAAAATCGTTGGAAAGCGTGCCCGGCCGGATCACCAGACTGTGATACCGTGCGGCGACGAACGGGTTACTCAAGCCGGCAAAAACGCCTTGATTATCGTGAAAAATCTCCGAGGTTTTTCCGTGCATCAGACGCCAGTTTCTCTCCACCACCGCACCAAAAGAATGACCGATACATTGATGCCCCAGACAAACGCCCAGGATCGGTACTTTGGGTGCAAAATGCAGCAAAATGTCGTTGCTGATGCCCGCCTCGCGCGGGGTGCACGGCCCGGGGGAAATAATAATCCGTTCAGGCTTGAGCGCTTCAATCGCATCGATGCTTATTTTGTCATTACGCCGCACATCGACCTGAACATCTGAAATCTCCCCGATCCGCTGCACCAGGTTGTATGTGAACGAGTCGTAATTGTCGATCAGTAATATCATCCCCAGAGTTTAATCTCACCGCAGAGTCTCTCCAAGTAACATCGGGGGGGGAAGTGTAACAATGTCGCGGCAAGAAGCGGCCGCTCCAAGCAATCCACCCCCCTGTCGATGGGCCTGTGGGTAACCTGTTGACAAAATGTCTTGCGCGGGCGTTTTGCATCGATAATTTTGGGTGCTTGGATTGGCTCCTGAACTATGCAAGGTGGTTTCTTTTCGAGACGGCTGTTTATAGACAGGTCGAGCCGCCGGTAGCGAGACAGCTTATCAACTACAAGCAAAACCTGTGGATAACGTCATAAGTGTATTTTAATCAAGTTCTTACATACATTATGACCTGCTTTATTCACGCTAAAGACAGGGCCTACTATTACGACGACGATTTATATATCTCATAGAGGACGATCTCGGAGCGATCACCGAGCAACAGCGAGCCAAACTGCCGACCAGCGCAGAATGGGTCAAAATTTCGCACGGTGAAAGAATTGTGAATAACAGGGTCAAATATCCAATACGCATTTGCGGTAATTCTGATTTGCGAAATCTTACGCTCGCGTTCACACGCTCCTTAAATAAGCGACGGCTTGAGCCTCATTCGGATGGTGTTGTCGGATGCCCAAGGATGACCTTAACCCGCTTAATCCGCCCATGCGATGCGGCCTGAATCCGGGCCAGCAATCCATTCCGCAGCAATCGCTCCAGTTCCGTTCGAGCGGGGGCCTGTTCGCAGGTGATCGTGAGGACCGATCGGTGAATCCCTTTGAGTGTGCATGATCGCCGCAGCAATTCGGGCAGGTTGTTCCAGGTCGGCGTAAGAAAATCCATGGTCCTGGCGGGTTTGAGCACCTCTCGTGCAAACCAAGTGGGCAAGATATCACCCAAGGATTCAGTTGTGCGGGCGGATTTGGGCTTTCGATAGCTGATGATCCGTGCGATGGAAGCAACGGTGGGCTTTTTCGGAAGATTTCCACCCATGGTCACGCCTCAGATGATGGATCATTACGGTATAGTCACCGGCATGATGACATACATGAACGACTTACTGAACCGCATGAGGGCTGGCCCGGACGCCTTGAATTCAAAGGTAAAGTTATCTGTCGGTGCGACCTTGACTGCATCGAGCAGATAGGCCGGATTAAAGCCCAATTCCGTCGCCGGACCGGTGTATTGGATCGGCATGGTGATGCGGGCTTCGCCGAGTTCCGCGGATCGGCCGATGAGATCAAGCTGATTATTGGTAAACGCCACCTTGATGGCGCGGGAATCATCACTGGTCATCACCGATGCACGCCGTACCGAACTGCTGAATGGTGCGGAATCGATGCTGGCCTTGCGGTCGCAGTCTTTGGGAATCACATCCTGATACGGCGGGAAAACCCCTTCAACAAGTGTGGCGCTGAAGCTGGCCTTGACCGTCCGATTTCCCTTATCCGGATCGGCCGCGAGAACCTGCACAAAGAGCTTATTTTCCCGGAACTGCATGGCGATGGTGGAATCCGGATCACTAAGTAATTTTTCAATGTGTGTGATCGCCTTGATCGGCACCACCGCCGAAATGTCATGGCTTTCCGACCCGGCCTCCTCCGGCCCGCTGACATCCTCGCGGGCATGAGCCATGCGATGACCATCGGTGGCCACGAGCGAAAGCTTTTTTCCCTTGACTTCAAAAAGCACGCCGTTGATGGCATAGCGACTCATTTCCTTGGCGGCGGCAAAACGGGTGCAATCCAACATGCGTTTGAGCGGCCCGGCCTGAATGGAAAAATTGGTCTTGCCATCAAATGATTCAATCGGCGGATACCCTTCAGCGCCGAACCCAAGGAGCGTGTAGGAACTGTCGCGGCCGGTGATGGTGGCTTTTTCATTGGAGGCGGTGATGGAAATGGTTTCATCGGGCGAGTTATTAACAATATCCGCAAGTTTCGCTGCCGGCAGAAGCAGCACACCGTCCTGCTTGATATCCACCTGCTGAAGATAAGTTTCGAGCGTCATCTCTCCATCGGTGCAGACCACCTGCACCACGCGGCCCGTGGGGATTGAAGTGGTGGCTAACCGCACCGAACTGAGAACCGGCTTGGGAGAACGCGTGGGTACAATACCGGTCGCCAGCGAAAGAACATCCGATAAAGCCTGCCTGTGGATACTTACTTTCATTAATCTCAACCCATTCTATCTGGACTGCAACATAAACTCACTGGCAGGCATGGTAATAGTCAGCCAGCCGGGCGTCAAAAATTGCGTGGCCCCATCCGGCCTGCAGCCGTTAATTTAACCCATTTGTCGAAGTGCTGCGAGCAGTTTATCGATGTCGGCGGAGGTTGAAAAAAATCCGGGGCTCACGCGTACCGCACCATCGGGATAGGTGCCGAGGGTTTTATGGGCATACGGTGCGCAGTGGAGACCGGGGCGGATGGCGATGCCGAAGGAATCATCCAGAATCGCCCCAAGTTCCTGCGGGGAATATGGGGGCAGATTGAAGCTGACGGTTCCAACGCGGCAGCGCGATGCATCTGAACCGGTCGGGCCATATAGGGTTAGCTGATCCAATTCTGTTGCTCCATCGATGAATCTCTGCACGAGCTGCTGCTCATGCTGGAGCGTTTTCAATGGGTCATGGTCGGTCACATATTTAACCGAGGCCCCCAGCCCGCAAATTCCAACCGTGTTGGGCGTGCCCGCCTCCAGGAAATAAGGCATGAGCCGCGGCTGAGTCGGACTGCCGGAATCCCCACCCGTACCCCCTTCACGAAACGCCGCTAATTCGCCAATATCAATGGTGGTGTGGACATAAAGGGCCCCGGTTCCCGTCGGCCCCAAGAGCGATTTATGCCCCGGAAATGCGAGGATATCAATCGCATCGTTGACGACATGAATCGGCACCACGCCGATGGTCTGGGCGGCGTCCACCAAGAACCGCACCCCACGCTCCCGGGCAATCAAGCCCACCTCGCGGATCGGCTGAATGGTGCCGAGCACGTTGCTGGCGTGGGTCAGCGCAATGAGGCGGGTGCGGGGTGTGATTGCTTTGGCGACATCGGCGGGGTCGATTACGCCGGTCTGCGGAGAAAAATCGACGCGGGTCAATTCGATAAAGCCGGCATCGGCCATCGCCTGCAACGGGCGCGAGACGCTGTTATGTTCCACCATGCTGGTGATGACATGATCGCCCGGTCGCAGGATGCTTTTGAAAGCGATATTCAACGCATCGGTTCCGTTCATCGCCAGAACCATCCGATGTAAGTCGGTTCCACCGACAAAATCGGTGAGAATCTTCCGCACACTGTCGAGCATTTTCTCCGCAGCGACGGCCATCCGGTGCCCGGCACGGCCGGGATTTGCAGCCTCCTGAGCCAGAAAATTGGACATCGCCTCCGCCACGACAGGTGGTTTGGGCCAACTGGTCGCGGCATTATCGAGATAAGTTACTTCACCATCAACAACCATTACGCATCCTTCAATCCGGCGGTTTCATGCCGACTTGCGATATCTTATCGCACAGCTATCGCTTTCTCATCTGCCGGGCATAGCATGATAGGAGGAATCGTGGCGTGAAATGTGTTGCGAAGCGGCAAACGCCCGACCTACCCCCCCCCCGGACCGCCGACGCTTGCGGACGTCGCGGGCATGAAGGCTGAGCGGATCGGCTAAAATGAGCCTATGGGATATTCCGCTATCGAAGAACGGCGAACGAGACAGGTAAAAATCTGCGGCATCACCAGCGCATCGGATGCGCGCATGGCGATTGATCTGGGGGCTGATCTGATCGGACTTAATCTCGTCGCCGGGCCGCGAAAAATCACTCTTTCAATGGCTATGGAAATTGCCGCCGATCCTCTTGTGCGTGGCAAGGCGGTGGTACTGGTTCATGATTGGCCGAATGCGTGGGATGCTGGGGTGCCGGAAGCAGGGTTATTGGCGGGCGTGCAATATTACGGCCCGCTGGATCACCCGTGCGTGATGCGGTTTGCGGGGTTGCCGATGCCGCTCTTCCTGCCCGTGCGGGTGGCGGATGCGCAATCGCTGGATGCAGTCGCTCAGCAGTTGCCGCTGGTGGCTGGTGCGGATGTCACCTGGCTGCTGGATTCACACGCGCCGGGGAAGCTCGGCGGGACGGGCCGGGTATTTGACTG
>JBMFVY010000109.1:0-7612 GCA_049965755.1 Phycisphaerae bacterium
CGACCCGGGACACAGCCACATATCGACATCTGTTCATATCATGCCGTTCGGAAAACCTTACAACGCAAGCGGCTCGGTAATTTGCTTTTTAAGATGCCAGTCGATATCTTTCTTGGGCAGTGTGGCTCCTGGGTGAGTTGCAGGTTTTGCCGCTATGATCCCACGGTCTGCGAATTAAATTCAGTACGAATTTTGTGCAACCTGCGGCCCGTGCCTCATGTGCGAGGCTGTAGTATTTGTTCACATAGCCGCGGCAATTGGCGGTCGGATCAACATGCACCCTGACCGGCAAATTGTGGATGACGTTGATTGCCGCTGGGAGAAACCATTGGAGAAAAAATACCCGCGGGGGAACAAGTGTTCCCGCGGGTGGTGCATAAGAAAGGAGGAGGTCAAAGTAAGTTTATGCACGCCGCCGGGCCGTCAACAGGCCGATGCCGCCGATAGCCAGCATGGCAAGGGTGGCGGCTTTATGGGCGAGGCAGGATGTATTTCGGTGGATGGTGACATCCGCACTTCCCGCAGGTGCCGGGAAAGGTTGCCGCGCCCGTTCAGGCCGGACCACTCCATGAGTCAGAAGGCGTCATTCCGGAGTATGCGCCGGGCTTACCATTGAACGCATTTATGAGTCCGGACAATGCCCAGATCAAAAAACTGGCCGCCGACCGTCTGATGCACGTGCACCGCAATCACATTCCTGCCGCGATGGAGGGTTGCCAAGGCCTTTTTTGAAATCGGCAAGGTTATGTAAGAAGTTGAGTAGCCGGGAACGGACGCTGCAAATACCCCATTGATATAAACCTGAATTCCCTGGTCATGGTAGGTAATCAGCGCGAGGTGGGAGAAGTTGTTCGTGTGAAGCGTAAAGTGGCGGCGAACCCAGAGGTTGTCGGTTGTCCAGCGAGTTCGCGGAGTGACGCCCGGATCCGGGGTGCCAAATCCCGCCGGTCCGATCCGCCAATTGGAATCGTCGTAATTTTTGCTGTACCACCGACCTGTAGGCTCGTGGATGGTGTAGTGCCAGTCAACCGGCATGTGGCGAGCCGTATGGACAACCGTCCGTTTAATCGGTGATGGGGGAAGACTTGCCCAGTTATTGCTGATCGGCCCGGCCTGCTGCGCCCATTTATGGGCCCATTTCATCCACATGCTATGATCGGCCATCATGGGAAAGAAAGCCGCCCCCACGACCGGGCGGGCGTGCATGCCTCCCCATGCACGATTGGTACCGTATTGATCGGCCAAGGGAACGCGCATGGGGGTTTTGTCGAGGAATTTATAAATCCGACTGATGATGGCGTTAAATTCCGATCGGCGGGTGGCCATCGTCGCCGTCCAGATGGAAAAATCGGTTTTAGTCTGTGTTACGGCACTGCGGTCGGGCAGTCCATAGGTATGGAGCTGCGTCATGTAGAACTTCATCTCGCGCCGCCGCACGGACCGCGGAAAAATATGCAGGCCGAGTGCCTGATCCCATGCCAGATTGTAAAGTTGGCTCCACGTCCCCGGCTGATTGAAAGCCATTTTGTAGTGGTTTCCGTCGCGATCAATGTGCATCCATTTGATCGCCCAGCGATGGGCGAGTGAGCGGTAATCGGCCGCTTCAGTTTTGAAACCCCGCATCTGGCATAGTTTGGCGTAAGCCCCCATGGCAATAATCGCCTTAACCGAAAGATTGGCGTTATGCGCCATGAAACCAAGAAAATCGTTGGTGCTGAATTGGTTTCCGGGATCAAAACCTGATTTGCGAAGGAACGCCACCCATCGCTGCAGCAAATTCCAATATTTGGCCGCGAAATTTGCATTTCCCTCCGCTTCCGCAATGGCGCAGCAGATAATAATGATATTACCGCTTTCCTCCACAGGCATATTTTCGCCACCGGTCTTGTAATGCCCGCGGCAGATGGGGTAGGTGCCCAGATCATGCGGCGCCCAGGCAAATCGCCATTTGGGCGTGTCGGCTGACGCAAGCACCGGTGCGATGGACGCCGCCTCCGTCTGGGGGTTAAAAAGCAGAAACAGCGGCGATGCCGGAAATATCACATCCACCGTTGCAATATCACCATTACTGGTTTCCTCCTTGGTAAAGACCATCGGCTGGCCGTTCCGATCGGCCGCCATGCCCATTGCCGCAAGCGCCTGCCGATAGGCCAGCGATGCAATGACGGCGTATTTGCGCCCTCCCACCGATATGGCATCCTTTTGAACTTCGGCGTCAAAGGCGGCGGACTGCAGGCGAAGTTTGCCACGCCGGCTCCACGCCGTTTCAAACATCTGCCCCGGCTTTACACCCCCTTTGCGCCAGTAGGGGCGGAGATATTCACCGAAATAATCAACAGCCCAGATCTCGTCGTACGCCACCATCACCTGGCGGCTTACCGGCGAGGCCGAGATATTGCCGAGGTTGAATGCAAACGCCTCGGCGGGCCGACCGTCGCTCACGAGCTGCGGGCCATGTGATGATTCCGATGCCCCCAACGACCCGGTGGAACGAAATTCCTTAAGAGCCTTACGAACGGGTAGAAAGGCGCTGCGGGCCTGATCGGTCGCCGCGGCGGTATAGATGTAACCCCAATCCAGGCCGACGGGATCACCGGAGATGCTGAAAAAATTCTGGGACGGCGATCCGCATTTCAGGGCCGTCAATGGGACGAACGTTTTCCGGGCCCAGACAATCCGCTGACTGGATGTATTGACCGCAACGGCCGAACTGGTGCTGTAAAAGATATGCACCTGATGTGTTCTTCCATCGATGGATCGAACAGTCCACCGGATATAAGTGACCGGCTGGGTTAAATCTTTAATATTCTGCGGGATGCGCGGCGTGAGGAATGAAAGCCGTACATGAACGCCCGCCCCGGAAAACCGGTATACCGTCTCCAAAGGCAAAACATTCACGCTGATCTGATACAGCGATGGATTATGCCGCGGCCGCCCTCCCATCAGACGGTACATGCGGCCGTCAACCCGGATCACACTGACAAGATTCTGCCGGCGTCCGTCCCAATAGACGGTAGCGTGATCGGCCAGGCGATTATGCTCCGACCAGATGCTCATGTACGGATCAAATGTGACCAGCGGTACTGCGGGGGGACGGAAATGCAGAGCCGGCATGAGGCTCTCAGCGGGTTGTGACATTACCGTTCCGGCTACTGAAAGCAAGACGGAGAGACACGGTGAAGCCAACGCCGTTTTCCGACTTTTGAAAAATCTCATCATGTGTGGTTCTCTGGTGTAATTCCCAGTTGCCGGTAGTTGCCTGCCGTCTCATCAAAAATAAATCAGCGACCTAAATTTATTCGTCAAGATGGGAATTCTATAACACATTTCAAAAGCCCGTGTCAGAGATAAAAAGGCATTAAGCGGCGCGAAAGTCGGGTTAAGACCGCGAACGCGTCACGATTGTTTTTTTTGATCACCGGTAGAAACGTACCGTCGTGATTCCATCAACAGCGAAGGACTAACTCTTCATATGCTGTCGGATCGCAGCCGGCAGTCGGGTGATCAAATCCGTTGCCAAAACACCAATATCGCCGACTTCACGAGCGGCAATATCACCGGCTAACCCATGAATATGAGCACCAAGCAGTGCGGCTTCATCCGGCGGATACCCCTGCGCGAGAAATGTGCCAATCACACCCGAAAGGACATCCCCGCTTCCACCGGTTGCCATAGCGGGATTTCCCGAGCGATTCACGGCAAAGCGACTTCCCAAGGCAACGACCGTGTCGGCCCCCTTGAGCACTACAACGCAACCGGTTGCGCGACTGAGCAATTCAGCCAAAGCGGATCGATCGGTGCCCATGGGCTCGGCAGCGGGCGGCGACGCCACGGTCGGAGCTGCCGCGGGGTCAACTTCCAAGGGTACACCATCGGCCGTTGACGGCTCATCATCGACCAAACTGCGACCACTGGGCGTCGAATCTGAGGATCGCGTCGCAGCTTCAGGAGTCAGGGTGGCTCCACGTTTAGCCACCGCGGCCATCAGCCGCATAAATTCTCCCATATGAGGGGTAAGTACGATATTTGACCAATCCCTTCGATGCGGCCATTCACTTGATTCCAAACCCGCGAGGATATTAAGCGCGTCGGCGTCGAGCAGCATGGGTCCGTGGTGGCGTTCAATCAGATCGATGACGAGTCTACGCGTCGTTGCGCTGACACCCAGCCCGGGACCGATCACCAACGCATCATGGGTATCGGTAAATTCGAGGAATGGCTTGGTATCTCTGGCCGGAAGGGGAAAACCGGTGGCTGTCGGACAAAGCGTCAGAACAGTCAGGAGCACATCCTTCGGCGCTGATATTCGACACAAGCCGGCTCCGGACCTCATGGCAGCATTAGCTGCCAGTGCGGGGGCGCCGATCATCCACTCACTTCCACCGACAATAAGGACTCTTCCAAAATCCCCCTTGTGTGCATCGTGTTTTCGCGGAGGGATTCGAGGTAATTGAATTTTTTCCATGGCCATAGACTATGGCAGCAAGGCGTCGGCTTCAAGTGACCGCTTGGCAATCCTGAATCTGAGGAAGAACACGCATGCTTCGCATCGACTTATCAGAATTCGAGCATGCGGTGGCGCGGGTCAGGTGGCTGCCGCATCACGATCGACATAAACAAGCAGCTTTCCCGGGTATGGATTTACGCCGATTGCAGGACAGTCCACCGTGAATTTTCTTCTTGCGATCAAATCGGATATCACCGGCCGTTTCTTTTCCCCAGACGCCATCAACATGACGTGACGCGCCGCGTTGATGAGTGGATAGGTAAAAGTAACCCGGTCAATCGGCGGCGGCAGAGTTCCCGGCGGGCTGTGTGTCACAAGAGAGATCGCATTAAGGGCTGGCGATCTTGGAAAGAGCGACGCGGTATGCCCATCATCTCCCACACCCAACAATATGAGGTCAAAAATGCACGGGTGCGGTGAAAAATATTTTTCAATGGTCTTCTGATATTCAACTGCGGCCCGTTCGGGAGACGCCAGATGAGTAGGCACCGGAAATATCTGTCCTTTTTTGATAGGTACACGCGAAAGTAGCAGGCGATGACCCATTCCAAAATTGCTGGCCGCATGATCGGGCGGCACGAAGCGATCATCCCCAACGAATACCGCCCATTTTTCCCAGTGACTGTCCTCGCCAAAGTGCTGTGCGAGATATTCGTAGGTTTTTTCCGGAGTCGATCCTCCGGTAAGAGCGATGGTGAATCGGCTGGAGGTATGAATAGCCGCCATGGCAATGTCGCGAATTCGAGCTGCCGCGACCGACGCAAGTTGAGCACTTTCTTGACAAATATGATATTCCATGGGACCTCCGGAGGGAAAAAGGCGGCAAATCAATCAGAACGACGAGGAATCTATATCGGTGTCGGAGTCGGGTGCAGGCTCGGTCGGCGGAGGGTTATTGGCGGTAGACTTGCGGAAGATGGCGAGGATTTTCTCGAGAGGGACGACGAAAAGTCGGTTATCGGGGTCAAATTCAACTGGAATCGCCTCTCGGGGATCAAAGAGAATCTTGTCATATTGTCGCAATGAGGTGTCCGGATCATTTTCCACCATTTTGGAAACTGCAATCACCCGGCCGGTGAGCGTCGGAATTTCATGATTTCCGGGCAACACGATACCGCTTTTGGTTTCGCGGCGATTGTCATCTTTTCGGACCAGCACACGCCATCCGACAGGTTCAATGATGTCGAAGTCGATGCGCCCTTTTTTGGTTCCGGGTTCAGCCATGCAGCACACTCCTCGAAAAAACTGCGAAGATGATAGTGCCAGAGAACTGATATGTCAGATTTCTGTATTCTAATCAATGAATGCGATTTTCGAAATTCCGATTCAATGAACACAAGTGAAGTAATTCGATTTGGTCTGCGGCGACGAGTAAATGCGGGTTTGAAAATGTACAATTCCAAGTTATGCTTCAATCATGTCAGCGGAGGCCTTTAAGAATGAATAAAAATCGGTTATCGCGGGGACTTATCATCGCGGCTATTGCCGCTATGGGGACAATCTTTGGGGTTCATCATTGTTTTGCTCTCCCTGGACCGCATAATGCCCCCCCGCCCAGTCCCCAGCCGGTAGCCAGGGTTACACCACAGTTGATCATCAAGGATATCCGCCTGGGGGTGAATTTCCTGCTGTCTCAGGAAGATCCCAAAACTTTGTGGGAGCAAAAGGGGCCCGGTATAAAGTATATGAACGATATCGGGGGAAAAACGGCGCTCGCGACCGAGGCGCTGCTGGATGTAGAACAAACACTGCATCTGAACCGCTTGAACATTTTCAAGCCGGCCATGCATCGCGCGATCGAATATCTGGTGACCCATCATTATCCGACAACTTATTATTCCAGTTTTGCCGCCAATGCTCTGGCGCTGTTGCCGCACAAATCGGCATATCGGAGGTCCCTTGTCCTCGACGGCCGATTTCTGCTTGAAAGCATCAGGCCAGATGGCGGGTATACCTATGCGTGGGGTCCGCCGGCAATCAAGAAGTATTATGCAAGGGGATTGGCCAATCAGATATGGGACAATTCGAACACGCAGTATGGTGTGCTGGGTGTTTGGGCTTGTGCTCACTACGGAATCGGTATACCCAGTCGATATTGGGAAGTCGCGGCGAGCCATTGGCGGCGCAAGCAGAGTCTTGACGGAAGCTGGGGCTATGGCTATTTCCGCGGCAGTGGATTCGCACTTCGGTCCCCTCAACAGAGACCGTCCACCTTTACTCCTGCGGGAGTTGCGAGTCTTTTGATATGTGATGAATTCCTCGGGGCTCAGGAAGGTGGCGGGCGTCTTCCGCCTGACCCGGCGGTAATTCGAGGCCTGGCTTGGATTAACAAACACTTTCCGGCAACCACCAATGACCAATACCAGATGTACGGTTATGAGCGTGTTGGCTTGGCGAGCGGCTTGGCTGAGTTTGGGGGGCAGAATTGGTATAAGGCATTCGCACACACGTTAACCATGGTCGCCCGCCCGACGCCCAGCGGCTCTTGGGCGTCTCACTTTATATCCGAGGCAGCTGTCGGCGGGCAGATCATAGGCACGGCCTATTCACTGCTTATCCTTGATCGTGGCTTGAATCCCATTTTCATGAGCAAACTCGAATATGGAAAGAATTACTTCGGACGATGGAATATCTACCCGCGTGATGTGGCGAATATGACGTCATACGTGACCAGTCATACCGAATCATCGCTCAGCTGGCAGGTTGTCAACATCAATTCGCCGGTGTCGCAATGGCTGAATTCACCCATTTTATATATTTCCGGAGATCGCGATCCGAAATTCACCAAAACGCAGATTGATCGGCTGCGAGAGTATGTTGACGATGGCGGGCTCATCTATTGTGCACCCGTGAACGGATCATTTAGATTCCGCCAGGCGATGATCAAATATGCAGGCGAAGTCGTCCGGCATAAGTATAAATTCAAATCGCTTACGGCCAAAAGTGAACTGATGCAGATGCAGCCCTACTACCATGTTTTCCTGCCAACCATGGCCATGTCAAACGGGGTAAGATATCTCTGGGTCATCTCACCGGAGGATATCGGTGCGGTTTGGCAACGACGGGAATTTTCGCGACAGACCTACTGGCAATTTCCGATCAATC
>JBMFVY010000110.1:0-7226 GCA_049965755.1 Phycisphaerae bacterium
ATTGAGCAACCAGGGCCAAAAGTTTCCACCACAAAGCCCCTGAAGATGGGCGGTTTCGGAACCGCGCCACCGCGAGGGATTTCACCCGGTTGACGGCGTACCCCTGCGTCTGCGGCGGATGACCCCATTTCTCCTCTGCGGTCGACGTTGTGTTCACCGTGGCCCGCGCGGGGCAAAGCCCCGCGGCCAAATGCGGCGTTGGCACCGCACGGCTAGCGGGCCCCGGGATCAGCCGGTTTACACGATTCATATCGCGTTAGGGTTTAGTTCAATGTCAGAATCTGTCATCACCCGGGATTTTTTTCATCACATTTTTCCCCGCATGCGTTTGAATGGGCATCAGCGGATGACGGCAGGAGTGGAAGCCGCCCGCACGAGTGCATTTTATGGAGGTTATGATGGCAGATAATCGCAACACCCTCATGCCGACCTTACCCATGCGGATGGCAATCGCCGACGATGAAGAGCGGCCGGCCCGGAGGCCGCACGCCTCCGAAACGATTTCTACGCAATCAACCGAAGGTGCGATTTGCTCGCGTCATGGGCCTGAAATTGAGGCTGTCAGAGAAGCTTTCCGAAGCGGCCGAACGGTGCAGCAGATTGCTGCGCACTTCGGCGTATCCGTAACTTTTGTTTACACCATCTGCCGAAAGGGGGGAATTACCTTGCGACCATCCATTTCTGAAGCCCAGCGAAGGGCGATTATTCATGAAGCGCACAAGGGTGCCACCATTATGTCTCTCATGCGGAAATATCATGTTGGATATCACCGCATCCGCACCATTTTGGATAACGCCCGGACGCAGCCGCTGAAGGATTCCAGTCGTCGCCTGTTGCGCGTTGTGGCGCTGCTGGAGAACACACCGATGACGTTTGCCGAGATAGGCCAGCATGTCGGAACGTCCGCGCAGCGGATACATCAGATTTACACCGAAGCGCTTTCGGCCGGGATACGGTTCAGCCATCGCAGCAAATCATGATGATCCGGGGTTTGATCCGCTGTTATGCAGAGTCCTTTATCGCAAATATTTTTACACTGGCGGCGTAGGCGTTGAGATCATACTGTTCCGCGAGCCGAGCCAGATCGCCATGCACACCGGACTGGGCCGGGCCGCAACACCCTGCCGATTGCACCGCAAGCGACACGCGCGGTTTTGCGTCGCTACCGGTTCCCGCCTGCAAAGTCGCCTGGTTGTCGGTCTGCGGATGATCGCCCATCGTCGGCGAACAGCACCCGCTCTGGCCCGCCACATGCTTGTAAGCATTGAGGTCCGCTCCGCTGTCGATCACCTGCACTTGGGCAAAGCCTGCTGCGCCGAGACCGTCGCGGTAATCCTGCACACTGATCGCACCGGCAATGCACACCACCCAGGCGGAAATATTATCCGCCAGTTCCATCGGCAGCGGTTGCCGCAGGGCGATGTCGCTGATCGCGAGCCTCCCTCCGGGGCGCAACACCCTGAACATTTCCTTGAAGACCGCCGCTTTATCAGGGGCCAGATTGATCACGCAGTTGGAAATGATGCAATCGACGGTCGCGTCGGCAAGAGGGATGCGGTCGATGGTGGAGAGATGAAATTCCACGTTGGTATAGGGCCGGCCGTCGGGACCGTTGCGGGCGTTGGCCTTGGCGCGGGTGATCATTTCAGGCGTCATGTCGATGCCGATCGCCTTGCCCGTCGGCCCCACCTGATGCGCGGCGAGAAATACATCCAGCCCGCCGCCGCACCCCAGGTCCACCACCACTTCGCCCGGCCGCAGGCTCGCCATCGCGGTGGGATTGCCGCAGGAAAGCCCCAGATTGGCCCCTTCGGGCAGGCTTGAGAGTTCTGCGGCGGAATATCCAAAGGCCTTGGCTACGGCGTCGGCACCGGCGGCCTGATCACCCAGACCTGCGGCCCCCACCTGCCCATAGCGTTTCTGCACGGTGGAAAGGACATCGGTTTTTTCTGATGGCTTCATATGTTGGCTCCTATTTTTCTGCGCATGCGGTTTGCGCGGTCGACGGTTTATCTTTTTACCGACATCGCCGGGGCCGTATGCGGCGAAAGTGGCAGCGGGGCCGTGTGGCTGCCGCCGAACCAGCGCCGATGCAGAACCAGCGACCATTTTACCAGAGCGACCATCACCGGCACCTCGACGAGCGGGCCGATCACGGCGGTAAACGCGGCCGGACTCGCCACCCCGAAGAGAGCGATGGCGACGGCGATGGCCAATTCAAAATTATTACTTGCGGCGGTAAAGGCGATGGTGGCGGTGCGCGGGTAATCCGCCCCCAGCCGCCGGGCCATCCAGAAACTGATGCCGAACATCAGGACAAAATAGATCAGCAGCGGAATCGCAATGAGCATGACGGTGCCCGGTCGGGCCACAATCTGCCGCCCCTGCAGGCCGAACATCACCACGATGGTGAAAAGCAAAGCGACAAGCGTAATCGGGCTGATGCGGGGGATAAACGACCGCTGATACCATTCAACGCCCTTGAGACGCACCAGTGCGAACCGGGTGAGCACGCCGGCGGCAAACGGAATGCCGAGAAAAATCAGCACGCTCCGGCCGATGTTCGGAATGGATATCTTCGATGGATCGATGTGCGTCATCGGGATGTGGAACATGGCAGGAAGGATGTTGATAAAAAACCATGCGTACAGGCCGTAACAGAGCACCTGAAAAATGCTGTTGAACGCGACGAGCCCGGCGGCGTAGTCGGCATCCCCGGCGGCCAGATCATTCCAGACAATCACCATCGCGATGCACCGGGCCAGACCGATGAGGATGACACCCGCCATGAGCAGCGGATGGCCGTGGAGAAACAGCGCCGCGAGCCCGAACATCAGCACCGGCCCGATGAGCCAGTTCTGTACCAGCGATAGAAGTAATATTTTCCAGTCGACAAACACCCGCCAAAGCTGTTCGTAGCGTACCTTGGCCAGCGGCGGATACATCATCACGATCAGGCCCACGGCGATCGGGATGTTGGTGGACCCCACCTGGACATTCTGCATCGCAGCTCCAAACCCATGCCAGACGAACGCCAGACCGATGCCGCCGGCCATCGCAAGAGCAATCCAGAGGGTGAGATAGCGGTCCAGAAACGATAATTTTTGGGTAATAGCGGACATGGCTACTGCCTTTCTCCCGCGGCCTGCGGCGAGGCGGATGCGACGGCATGAAGCGATTGCGGCAGCGTTTCGACAAACTGCCGGATTTCATCCCGCACACGCCGATAATGGTTCAATGCCTCTTCCGGGGTGCAGGCGGAGGCGGCAAGCTTCGGCGGATCGTCAAACCCGCGGTGGATTACCTTGGCGCCGGCCCCCAGCCATGTGGGGCAGGTTTCATGCGCATGGCCGCAGACGGTTATCACATAATCAAACGGCACATCCGCCACCTCGGCGGCGGATTTGGATTTCTGGCCGGAAATATCCACGCCCGCCTCCGCCATCACCTGCACGGCATGGGGATTCAGGCCGTGGGTTGTGATGCCTGCTGACCAGACTTCCAGTTCGTCGCCCTTGAGCTTTCTGGCCCATCCCTCGGCCATCTGACTGCGGCAGGAATTGCCGGTGCAGAGAAATAATACTTTCCATTTCGGTTTGGTTGTCATGTCGGTTCCTTCTTTCAAAGCTTGCGGTTCTTTCATACACCGCGTTTGCGGTTCAATGGGTATCAAGTGCCGAAATCGTCGGCAGGAGATGAACATCCGCGGCCGGCGGTGCCGGAGTGAATCTGGTCGAGCTTTGCCCGGTCGAGGGCAAGCTGCGGCACATCGGCGAAACATTCGGCAAGGCAGGTCAATAAGGTTTTATGGAATGTACCGAGGGGTGCGGCGAGCCGATAGTGCATCCAAAGGCCCTGCCGACGTGCCAGCACGAGGCCAGATCGACGCAGATACGCCAGATGGCGCGACACCTTGGGCTGCGACATATCCAGCACGCGGACAATATCGCATACGCAAAGCTCACCGCCGGAAAGCAGATTCAATATCCGCAGACGGGTATGGTCGGAGAACGCCCGGAACATGCGGCTTACATCGACGAAGGATGCTTTTGTCTTGGGCGCGGGGTTGGGGCTTCCGGTGCCGGTAGTCGTCGGCGTCGGGCACCCGCAGCCGCATGACGCCGCCCGGCGGGCATTCGCGTGGGAGAGGGACGGCGTTTTTGATTGGGTACCAAGCTTACTCATGTTTACATTATATATGCCTATGCATATATAGTCAACTCACAAACATCCGAAAAGAGGGCGCGGATAGGAGTGAATGCTGTGACCAAACCGGTGCTTGGTTCGAGCCGGGCGGGCTTAGAAAACAGACTGTCGGGGTAAAAAGTGAACCGGCAGCCACGCCAGCGGTTCAGTGCGGGAGCTTGATAGGGTGGAGCGAAAAATGAACCTCGATTATTTTCTGGTCGGTCAGCAGCCGCAATTTCAATTCGGATCGGTTGCTGAGCGGATGCCGGAGAAACAGCAGGATTTTTTGACTCTTCGCGGGTGAGCCGATCGAGAGATATCCGCGAGAGATCTCTTTTTTACCATCGGTCACGGATGCCGATCGGAATGTGGCGGGCCCACCCCTGATTTCAATGACAACGAGTCCTGCCACTCCGGGTTTGGGTTTCTGCAGCAATTGAAGGCCGACGTGAGGAAAGAGTTTTGTTGGTAACTCCACGCTTCCCAAGTGCATCGCCTGAAGATGCTTGAGTTCGATAAGTCGGACATGCCCGCCGACCACCAGATCGCAATGGCCCACCAGGCGGGTGAGCATTTTCGCCTTGGGCGACGGCAGGGAGAGCAGGAGCGGGAGAATGCGTCCGGGCAGCGCCGCCTGCCGGGCAATGCGGCCAAGACGGGAGAGAGCCGGCTGGACAAATGCACCATTTTGGGGCGACAAAACCCGCAGGTTGAGACCTGTATTGACCCCTGCGTGGGTAATAACAATCTGATTGAAGGCTCGAATTTTTTTCGGCCCATTGAATCGAAGTAACAGTTGCAACCCGGCGCGGTCATGCAGCCAATGCAGATAAGGTTTTTGATCCGGGTCGAGTATGTCGGCGGCCGTACGAATGATAGCCACGGGGGTGATGGACCAGGAAATGGGAGGATGAGGTTTGGGATGAGCAGCGGCGGGTGCAAGGAGGGCCGCCAGGCCGAGCGTTGCGACGTTGACCATATGAGACGCCTCCGACTTATTCAGCAGGCGATATCATAGGGCTTTGGGTGCGGATTGACTAATCAGCGGGCGCGGGAACGGAGGCGGTGCCGGGAGGATTATTTTCGGCGGTTTTGCCTCCGGTACGTTCTTTTTGGATCGCCTGATAGACTTCCTTGCGATGGACGGGCACCGTATTGGGGGCGCTGATGCCCAGCCGCACTTTATCGCCGCGAATATCGACGATCGTGATCTGGATATCATCCCCGATCATGATGCTTTCATCGCGCTGCCTGGAAAGAACCAGCATGGCTGCACTCCTTGCCCGGCCCGGGGCCGGCATGAACTCCAACAAGTTGGCGAGCTGGCAGCAGATTGCCGAGCCATTTACCCGCGTATGAATATTTTAGACCTAATAACGGCATAAATCACCCTCTAAAATGGATTCGTCAAGTTGCAGGGCGCGGTGATTGACCTCATTAATTAACATCGGAGTCTGAAACTGGGCCTGAAGGCCGGTAGACGTTTTGAACAGCGGCACGTAGACGCGTATGTCTGCTGCGTTTTTTGCCCGGAGTGGTTTAACGCATCGGCGGGGCACTCGAAGGGAATAACCGGGAAAGAGTGAACCGGCATCGACCAGAGTACATCCTTCACCCCGCCCACCGGGGGGAGTAAGCTGCAGCACGGCCTGGTCCTCGACGTTGGAGGACGCGATCATGGCCGTAGGCTGGCGAGATTGAAGGAAACCGTTCATGAAGACAATCCGAAAAGACTTTTTAACATCGTTCGAAATTCTTTCCATCACGTCCATGTCATCAGGCTCCACATCGCACCGCAAGGTGACAAAAAGCCGGAGGCTCCTGCCCCATTGCCCCCGCACACCGGGGACCGGACCGAGAAAATCTCAAACCTTCCCTCATATGATTCGTTAATATCGGTGGCCGAAGTCCAATGAAAACGCCAAAAATCACTTTTACGCAATAATCAAAAATAGGGATAGGCTGTCCAGAACCTGCTTCAAGCGGTAGGTTGTTCGCCCAACTTGGCCGGGTATAACTACGTCCATGAAAAATCGAGGCATGATCGCCATTGCCCACCGGGGTGCTTCGGCATGGGCGCCGGAAAATACCGTGGCGGCTTTTGACGCCGCATTGGAGGTCGGATGTCGGGCCGTTGAGTTTGATGTCCGGCTGACGGCTGACGGCGTTCCGGTGGTGATTCATGATGAAACATTAGAACGCACCACGAATGGCAGGGGTCGGGTGGCGGAAACCAACTGGCTGGATATTCTGCGATTGGATGCGGGGTCATGGAAACACCCGCGATTTGCCGGCAGCCGGGTGCCGAGC
Source organism: Phycisphaerae bacterium (assembly GCA_049965755.1). Lineage (GTDB taxonomy): Bacteria > Planctomycetota > Phycisphaerae > WQYP01 > WQYP01 > JAJZGD01. The sequence continues at coordinate 6,499 of JBMFVY010000110.1, forward strand.
TTGGAAGAGGCTCTGCAGGCGATCAGCCCCTGTGCGCAGCCGGTGATTGAAATCAAGGTGCCAATAAGCCCATCCATGGTTGTAGACCTGCTGACACGTTACGACATCCTGACCGATGCGGTGGTGATGAGCTTTGATGAGAACATTTTGGCATCTCTGCGGGCCGAAAACCGGAAGGTGGTGCTGTTTCAGCTCCTGGATCGCTGGTCGCCGAAAGTGATTCGATCCTGCCGGTCAGCCGGCATAACCGGGGTGGTGATGAAGTTTGATCAATGGGCGCTGGATCGGGCGATGATGGCGAAAGAGTTGATGCCGCACGTCTGGGCGTATGACGTGAACGATCCGGGGGCGGCGGCAGCGTGCGGAGCGATGGGTCTTGATGGGGTGATTACGGATTTTCCGGATATCGTGCGGGCCCGGGCCGAGGCATGAGCAGGGCGCGATAATTTTTCCGGGCATCCGCGGGGGTTGCGGATGTGCCCATCTATCGAATGCGATCATCCTGAATGCGAGCCGGTGGATTTATTCCACCGGGGGCCATTGCGGTGAAGATACACCATACCTCGCGCGGAGGCGCGGAGTTGGCGCGGAGACGGAGACGACGAACGACCGCCGGATGCGATCATCCCAAATGCGAGCCGGTGGATTTACTCCACCGGAAGTTTCGTCCTGCCCCGCGCCCACTGTTCGCTTGATTCCGCCCGCCCCGCGCGTTATCTTCCGAAAAA
>JBMFVY010000111.1:0-7188 GCA_049965755.1 Phycisphaerae bacterium
TTATTGAGCAACCAGGGCCAAAAGTTTCCACCACAAAGCCCCTGAAGATGGGCGGTTCCGCTGAGAGTTGACAAGAATCGATACCGCTATATCATGTGCCTATAGCTGGTTTGCCAACAACGTTTAGTGTTGATTGGCAACGTAAGAGGGAATCCGGTGAGAATCCGGAACTGCCCCGCAGCGGTAAACAGGAACGAACGCCGTCCGGTGGTGCCTTAGCCCCGACACTGTTCCATCCCCATGGAACGGGAAGTGACGGTAAGTAGGAAAATGGGTTGCTCTTACCAGCGCCCATCGGCCTGTAAGTCCGAAGACCTGCCGGCGACCGCCCCTGATCGGGTCGGCTTTTTACCAGAACCTCGCGGGAAGGTTTCGGACTAAATTGCCTGTGCTTTGCGCCCAACGCTTCGTGATGGGCTTTCCGCTTGGGCATTTTCAGCGCCAAACCAATCTGCAGGTCTGCTTCGCTCGCGGGAGCGATGGTCGATGTCTGCATAGGCAGTCAGCACGGGCGTTTTTTGCCCGGAGGCTGAACTGCATCTCCGTGCGCTCATCCACCATCTTCCCGAAGCATGAAATCAACGCCTGTTTCATCGACCACGGCGGCCGATGGGCGGCGGTATTGAAAGGTGGTTCGCAATGATGGATGCAATCGGTACGATGTCGGTGCGGAAACGCGACGGTCGCGTGGTGGAATTTGACGCCCAGCGGATCGTGCAGGCGATTCGCGCTGCATTCAATTCTGAATTGGGACGGCAGGACGGTCAGGCGCCGTCTGCGGAAATGGAAAAGCTGGTGCAGGAATCGGCAGATCGGGCTCTCGACGCCGTTCGAAAAGCCGGCGCATCCGGCGAGGCGCTTCATGTCGAGCATATTCAGGATATTGTTGAAATATCATTGATGCAGGCCGGCTGCTACAACGTGGCCCGGCGCTACATTCTCTATCGTCAGGAGCGGGCCCGGGTGCGCACGCTTACGGGCGACGGAACCCAATCGCGGGGGCCGGGGCAGGGCATCGCAGTATTGGATGCTGGCGGCAATCGCCGTCCATTGGACATCCACGCGCTGAAACGGACGATTTACGCCGCCTGCGCCGGATTGACGCATTGCAGCCCGGAGGAACTCATTGCCGACACGGTGGCGTCGCTTTTTGACGGGGCCACGGAATCGCAGGTTATGCTGGCGGCGATTCTCTCGGCGCGGACGCGCATTGAAAGCGAGCCGGAGTATGGCCGGGTGGCGACACGCCTCCTGCTGAAAACGCTTTATCGCGAGGTGCTTGGAATTGCTGAAGACACCGGCGTTGAGCCACCGATGATCGAGCGTGGATTGGCTCCGTATGTGCAGGCCGGAATGGCTGCGGGGCTGCTTGATCCGCGGCTGGCGGAATTCGACCTGACATTGCTGGCCCGGGCCATTCGCCCGGAGCGGGATGAAACATTTACCTATCTCGGCCTTCAGACGCTGGCGGATCGTTATCTGATTCGCAACGATCGGCAATTGCTGGAGCTTCCGCAATACCTGTGGATGCGCGTGGCGATGGGGCTGGCCCTGAGCGAGGGGGACGGCCGCAATCAAAGGGCCATGGAATTTTATGAGGTGCTTTCCACCTACCGCTTTGTGTCGGCCACGCCGACGCTCTTTAACAGCGGGACGGTGCATCCGCAATTGAGTTCGTGTTATCTGTCGACGGTTCGCGACGATCTGGGGCACATTTTCAAGGTCATCGGCGACAATGCGGCGCTGAGCAAATGGGCCGGTGGATTGGGCAATGACTGGACCAACATCCGTGCCGCCAACGCCTTTATCCGCGGCACCAACGGCCGAAGTCAGGGAGTGATTCCATTTCTTAAAATCGTCAACGATACGGCCCTGGCAGTGAATCAGGGAGGGAAGCGCAAGGGGGCGGTGTGTGCGTATCTGGAAATCTGGCATCTTGAGATTGAAGATTTTATTGAACTGCGCAAGAACACCGGCGACGATCGCCGCCGCACGCATGACATGCATACCGCCGCATGGATTCCCGATCTGTTCATGAAACGCGTCGAGAGCAACGGCGACTGGACGCTCCTGAGCCCGGACGAAGCGCCCGATCTGCACGGCCTCTACGGCACCGAATTTGAAACCCGTTATGCCCACTACGAAAACCTCGCCGCACGCGGATTGCTCCGCCAGTACAAAACCGTTCCCGCCGTAAAATTATGGCGGCATCTGCTTTCGCATCTTTTTGAAACCGGCCATCCGTGGATTACCTTCAAGGACCCGTCGAATATCCGCTCGGCGCAGGATCATATCGGTCGCGTGCATGGTTCCAATCTGTGCACCGAAATCCTTCTTAATACCAGCCCCGAGGAAACCGCCGTCTGCAATCTCGGTTCGGTTAACCTCGCCGAGCATCTGGGTCGTGACGGGCTGGACCTGCAGCAACTGGAATTCACCGTCCGCACCGCCATGCGGATGCTGGATAACGTCATCGACATTAATTTTTACCCGACACCGGAAGCGCAACGGTCGAATCTGCAACATCGGCCGGTGGGGCTGGGGATCATGGGTTTTCAGGACCTGCTCTTCAAGCTTCGGATCAGCTACGCCGATCCGCAGGCCGTGGACCTGGCCGACCGCAGCATGGAGGCGATCAGCTTCTTTGCGATTCTCGCCTCGACCGAACTGGCGAAAGAGCGGGGAGTTTACACCAGTTATCGGGGATCGAAATGGGATCGAGGCCTGCTGCCGATCGACACCATCGACCTGCTTGCAGCGGCGCGGGGCGGCGATCTTGATATGGATCGCTCCACCACCATGCCGTGGCAGCAGGTGCGCGAGGCGGTACGGCAAAACGGGATACGCAACTGCCAAATCCTTGCCATTGCCCCGACGGCCACCATTTCCAATATCGCGGGCTGCACGCAGTCGATTGAGCCGCAGTACCGGAATCTTTTCACCAAATCCAATCTCTCGGGTGAATTCACCATCGTCAATGAACATCTCATTGAAGACCTCAAGGCGCTGGGCCTGTGGGATACGGCCATGCTGGATGAAATCAAATATCACGACGGTTCGATTGCCGCCATTGATCGCATTCCTGCGAACATCCGGAATCTGTATCGGACCGCATTTGAAATAGAACCCCGGTGGATCATCGAAGCCGCCAGCCGCCGCCAGAAGTGGATCGACATGGGGCAATCGCTGAATCTGTATATTGATCGCCCCTCCGGTGCGGCGCTCCACGATATGTATGTTCTGGCGTGGCGCAAAGGGCTTAAGACGACGTACTATCTGCGCGGGCAGGCGGCGACGCAGATTGAAAAATCGAGTCTGGATATCAATCGCCACGGCATTCAGCCGCGGTGGATGAAAAGCCGCTCGGCGTCGGCGGAGGTGGCCATCGGCCGCAGTGCCGCACCCTCCGAGCCGGTTCTCGCCACGGCAACCTCAACCCCCGCGTGCCGGGTGGATAATCCGGATTGTGAAGCCTGCCAGTAGGCGGAATACAAGATTTAATAAGTAATACCGTATGTTAAGGAGAACACCTCATGAGTTGCTGCACAGGAACCCTATCGGCGCCCCACGATCTGTCCAGGAAAATAGACGCCGACAACAAGCGGCTGCTTAACTGCACGGCCGTGGATGTCAATCAGCTCTGGCCGCTCAAATATCAGTGGGCGTGGGAGCATTACATCAACGGTTGCGCCAACAACTGGCTCCCCAGTGAGGTGTCCATGCAGAAGGACATCGAGCTGTGGAAGTCCGACACCCTTTCAGATGCCGAGCGGCTGGTCATCAAGCGTAATCTCGGCTTTTTTTCCACGGGCGAGAGTCTTGTGGGAAATAATATCGTGCTGGCTATATTCCGCCACATCACCAATCCGGAGGCCCGCCAGTATCTGCTGCGCCAGGCGTATGAGGAGGCGGTGCACACCCATACGTTTCATTACATATGCGAATCGCTGGCGCTCGACGGGCGCGAAGTATTTAATATGTATCATGAAGTGGATTCCATCGCCGGCAAGGATGAATTTGTGATGCGCCTCACACGCCGCGTGCTGGAACCTGACTTTACCACTTCCACGCCCGAGGGCATCGCCGAGTTCATCAAAAATCTGGTCGGTTTTTACGTCATCATGGAGGGCATCTTCTTCTACAGCGGATTTGTGATGATTCTCTCGCTGCACCGCCGCAATCTGATGACCGGCATCGGCGAGCAGTTTCAGTATATTCTGCGTGATGAAAGCATCCATCTGAACTTCGGCATCGATCTGATCAACGCCATAAAAGAGGAAAACCCGGACGTGTGGAGAGGCGACCTGCAGGGTGAGATTGTGCAGATGATCCTCGATGCGGTTGAGTATGAAGTTCAGTATGCGGAAAGTTGCCTGCCCGAGGGTATTTTGGGCCTCAACAAGGGCCTGTTTCGTGAATATGTGCAGCACATTGCGGATCGGCGCCTGGAGCGCATCGGCCTGCCGCTGCATTTCGGTTCTTCCAACCCGTTCAAATGGATGAGCGAAACGATTGATCTGGGGAAGGAGAAAAACTTTTTTGAAACGCGCGTGACTGAATACCAGTCCGGCGGATTGCTGGTCTGGTGATACTGGCGTCAGTCATTGTTGATTTGGAGTATTGAGAATCATGATTATAGCTTCCAACCTGGGTTTTCCACGCATCGGCCCCGGCCGGGAATTGAAAAGATGTCTGGAGCGGTATTGGTGGGGCGAAACCGATGAGGCCGAGCTGCAGGCGGCGGCCGCGGCGATCCGTCGCGAAAACTGGCTGCTGCAAAAAGCGGCGGGGATCGATCATATCCCGAGCAATGATTTTTCCCTCTACGACCATGTGCTGGATGCCGCCGTCATGGTCGGTGCGATTCCGGAACGATTTGGAATCACGGGGCCCGTCACGCTTCCGGATTATTTTGCGATGGCCCGCGGGCGCGTCAGTGGGGGCGGCCTCCGCGATCTGCCTGCCATGGAGATGACCAAATGGCTCGACACGAATTATCACTACATCGTGCCGGAGTTCAGTTCCGGCCGGCCGTTTCAATTGCTCGATGACAAACCGGTGCGTGAATTTCTCGAGGCGGCAGCGCTGGGCATTCACACTCGACCGGTGATTCTCGGGCCGTTTTCACTGCTGATGCTCGGCCGGGATGCCGAGAGCGGCGGTGGGGTTCTTCACCGTCTGCCGGAACTTACGCAGGTTTACATTGAGCTTCTCCAGCGGCTGCGCGAGGCGGGGGCGACGTGGGTTCAGATGGATGAGCCGTGCCTGTCGATTGATCTTGACGATGCCTCGATGGATGCCTTTGAAACGGCCTGCCGGCAAATCGGCGGGCGGAACTACGGCATTGAGATTTTATTAACAACCTATTTTGCGGATATCGGCGACCGCCTGGACCGGCTGGCCGACCTGCCCGTGGCGGGGCTGCATCTGGATCTGGTCCGTGCACCCCATCTGCTTGAGAAGCTGATCGCCCGAAAGCGAACCAGTCCGGCGGTATCACTGGGCATCATTGACGGCCGCAATGTCTGGCGGGCGGATCTTCACCATCTGCTGGGATGGGTGGAGCAGGCGATTGGAGCCTTCGGTGCGGATCGCGTGATGATCGCGCCGTCCTGTTCGCTGCTGCACGTGCCGCTGGATGCCCGGCTTGAAACCAGCCTTCCGCAGGAGGTTCAAAGCATGCTTTCGTTCGCCGTGCAGAAACTGCAGGAAGTGGCGACGCTGGCGAAGGGGGCCCGGTACGGACGCCAGGCGATCATCGATGAATTGGACGCCTGCACGGCCGCACTGGAACAGCGCCGCCAACCCGGTGCCTTTCATGATCCGGCCGTGCGCGAACGAGTTGCGGCGCTGAAATCCGCGATGTTCCATCGGCCTCTGCCGTACGATCAACGTCGCGGCCTTCAGGCTCAGCGGCTGCGGCTGCCTCGGCTGCCGACAACCACCATCGGCTCCTTTCCGCAGACATCGGATGTCCGCAAGGCACGGGCTCAATACCTGGCGGGGCGATTGGATCAAAGTCAATACGAAAAACACATCCGCGAGCAGATTCGCCATACGCTCAGTGTGCAGGAGCAGATTGGGCTGGATGTTCTGGTTCACGGGGAATATGAACGTACCGATATGGTGGAGTATTTTGGCGCCCATCTTGCCGGTTTCACCACCACGCAATTCGGATGGGTTCAAAGTTACGGCTCCCGCTGCGTCAAGCCGCCGATCATTTTTGGAGATGTGTATCGCCGCCAACCGATCACCCTTGAACACACGCTTTACGCCCAATCGTTGACGCAAAAGCCGGTAAAGGGGATGCTGACCGGCCCGCTGACGATTCTGAATTGGTCCTTTGTCCGCGATGATCAACCGCGATCGGCGACGTGTTTTCAGATTGCGCTGGCCATCCGGGATGAGGTGAAGAATTTGGAGTCCGCGGGGATTTCCATCATTCAGATTGACGAGCCGACTTTGCGCGAGGGGCTGCCCCTGCGCAAGGCGGATCAGCCGGCGTATCTGCGCTGGGCGGTGGATGCGTTTCGACTCGCAGCCGCTGGTGCTTCGGCCCATACGCAGGTGCACACGCACATGTGTTATTGCAACTACGGCGAGATTCTCGATGCCGTGATCGAGATGGATGCCGATGTGATTTCACTCGAGGCGGCGCGGAGTTCGATGGAGCTGCTCAAGGTGTTGTCAGAGCGTCGGTATCCGAACGAGATCGGGCCGGGCGTTTATGACATCCATTCGCCGCGGGTGCCATCCGAAGCGGAAATCGACGCGCTCATCCGGGTGATGCTCAAGGTGCTCCGGCCGGAGCAATTGTGGATCAATCCGGACTGCGGCTTGAAGACGCGCCGATGGGAAGAGGTCATCCCGGCCTTGACCAACATGGTGCAGGCCGCAAAGCGGATACGGATGGACTTGCCGACATCGGGAGCACCCGTTTGATGAAACGTCAGTCCTCACCCCCCCTCCGCCCGGCGCCGATCTGAACGGCGAACATCCACCGAAGGCGATCATCGCCAATGTTAGCCGGTGGATTTATCCACCGGTGGTCATTACAGTGAAAAAGATATTAACCGCAGGAGAAAACGATTTTAACCGCATTGGTCGCCGAGGAACGCAGGGACGGGCGGCGTGGCGCCATAATAGGGGTAGGGAAGACCGCTTTTAATGCGGTCTCCCCTCCCTCCG
>JBMFVY010000112.1:0-6972 GCA_049965755.1 Phycisphaerae bacterium
CGTCGAGACGCAAAAACCGTTGATTTTACGGCCTCATATGGCCCTGCGAAGCATCAAATTCTGATGGAACATCCGATAAATAGCCAATGATATCTTGGAGAGTTTCACCGGCGAGAGACTTTTACCTTCATAACGGGGAGCGGCAGCCAGAAGGGTGGCAAACATCGCATGCGCCACCATGATGGTGGCAACATGGGCATGGAAGCGTTTGGCTCCCTTGACGTTTCCGTCGTCCGCCACATGGTCAGCCATTATACAAAGCGATCGATGCCCGCATTAAGTGAGGTGTGGTGTAAAAATTCCGGCCGGATTTCATTATGGGGCCTGCATCACGCGGAACCCGCGGATTCAGACGACTCCAAAACCAGATTCTGGTGTAAAGCCGTTCTCACAAACTCGGCCCGACACGTCGCCATGCGGAAATGCCAACATCGCAACCGGCTCGCACAGCTTCCCATGGCGATACTAACCGTCCTCTTCTTTTGTTAGAATACCGTGCTTGGCTTCGGTGCTTGAGCCGGGGCTGCGGAGGTTTTTCATGCAGATTGCAGATCGATTGAATGTCATTGCCGAATCCATCACCCTTGCCGTCACCGCGCAGGCCAATGCACTGAAGAAGCAGGGGATTGATGTGGTGAGTTTCGGTGCCGGTGAACCGGATTTCGATACGCCCGAACCCATTAAAGAGGCGGCGATTGCGGCACTGAAAGCCGGTAAAACCAAATACGAACCCACGGTCGGAACCCCGGAGGCACGCACCGCGATTGCGGATAAATTACGCCGCTACAATCATCTGGATTATTCGCCGGAAGAAATCATTGTCTCGGTGGGGGGCAAACATTCGCTGTATGTGGCGATGATGGCGACGCTCAATCCGGGAGATGAAGTCATCATTCCCGCGCCTTACTGGGTCAGCTATCCGGAAATGGTGAAACTTGCCGGTGGGACACCCGTCTTCCTCCGCGGCGACCCGGCCCGGGATTTCAAAATAACGCCCCAGCAACTCGCCGCCGCCATCACACCGCGCACCCGCATGCTGATTATGAATTCTCCCAGTAACCCCGGCGGCCACACTTATCATCGCCAGGAACTCCATGAACTTTCACACGTTCTGGAAAAGCATCCGCAGATCATCGTCTGCAGCGATGAAATCTACGAGCGTCTGCTGTTTAACGGCCAGAAAAGCTGCTCCTGGGCGGCGTTGAACTGGGACTTCTGGAAAAGCCGCACCATCACCTGCAACTGCCTGAGTAAAACCTACGCCATGACCGGCTGGCGCATCGGCTATACCGCCGGCCCCCGGGAACTCATCGCGGCCATGAACAAGCTTCAGAGCCAGATGACCAGCAACATCACCAGTTTCTGCATGCCCGCCATTGTCAACGCCCTGAATGATCCTTCCAATGAAGCGGCCGTTGAAAAGATGCGCCTTGCGTTTGAAGCACGCGGTGAGCATATGTGGCGGCGGCTCAATGCGATTGAAGGTATCCGGTGCGTAAGGCCGACCGGGGCGTTTTACTGCTTTGCAGATGTCAAAGGACTATTAAATCGACCGCTGGGGCCGTCGGCCGCCGTGTGCCGCGATGCAGTTGAATTTTCCCGCCAGTTGCTTGCACAGGCGCATGTCGCCGTGGTGCCGGGAAATGATTTCGGCTTTGATGACCATGTGCGGCTGAGTTTCGCGACGAGCATGGAGCAGATTAACCGGGGGCTTGACCGCATTCAGGCATTTGCAGCGGGTGGCGCCGGGTGCTGAGGGCCGGAAATCCCCTCATGCCGCGGCTGTCGGCTCATGAGTGATGCAATCGCATCGCGTGGGCTTTTGCCGAAGAAGAGAACCTCGTAGAGGCCCTGACTGATCGGCATCTCGATGCCCAAGCGCCGGGCCAGATCGACAACGCTCCGGGTGGTGGGCATTCCCTCCACCACACCGCGCGAGCGAGCCAGCGCATCGGACGCGGAAATGCCTGATCCGATCAACTGGCCGAAACACCGATTCCTTCCCTCCGGCGCAAAACAGGTGGTGATCAGATCCCCCATGCCCGCCAGCCCGCTAAACGTTTCCGCCTGCGATCCCATCGCGATTCCCAGGCGTGATATCTCCACCAGTCCCCGCGTCATCAGCGACGCCTTCGCATTGGTGCCTGCTTCCATACCGTCAAGAATCCCGGCCGCTATGGCGATGATATTTTTAGTGGCTCCTGCCAGTTCCACCCCACGAACATCCGTATTGGAATAGACGCGAAGAGACGACGTGGTAAAAAGTCGATGCATCAGCGCCAGAATGTCATCGTGCGCACTGGCCGCCACGATCGTCGCCGGAAGACCCGCCGCGATTTCATGAGCAATCGCCGGGCCGGATATGCACCCCGTCCGTACCTGCGGCCACCGGTCGGAAATAATTTCCGTCGGGCACAGCAGTGTACTGTTTTCAATACCCTTGGCGACGCTGATGACCGGCATGGAGGTAGCTGGATTTCGGGCGGACCGTTGCAACACCAAGCGGATGTGCTGGGTGGGAACCGCGCAGATCAGCGCATCGCAGTTTGCGATGATTTCATCAAGATCGGCGGTAAAGCGTATTTCGGTGGAAAGTTTAATCCCCGGCAGATATCGGGTATTTTCCCGCGTCCGGGCCAGATCAGCGATTTTGACAGCATCGCGTCCCCAGAGCTGTACCGGAAACCCGGCGGCACCGATGATGACGGCGCAGAGTGTGCCCATCGCTCCGTCGCCGATGACTCCCATGCGTTCTTTCTTCAAACACAACTCCCCGCTGCTGGTGTTGCAGACACTATCCGGCTCGCCCTACACGACGGTGGCGCGGCAGATTGGCCAGAATTTTCGCCCGGGGAATATCAATCTGCAAGACGCCGATTGCATCCCGTTCGACGAGTTGCTCGAGTGCGGTACGCGGAATTTTCGGCAGGCCGGTATTCGCCACGAGTTGATTGATATTAAAAACCGCCTCCACCGCCTCGGTCGCCGACATGAACGGAAAATCACTGCCGAAGAGCAGCTTATCCATGACGCCCATTTCCCATGCGCGTCGCAGGGCATCGTAGGCGATCCACGGCCGCCGCAGCAGGGCACCGATGTTGGAAGATACATTTTTATGATTCTGCAGAATGGCCAGCGCCTCATCCACCCAGGGATACCCCATCTGTGTGATGACGATGTGCAGATCAGGTATGGACCGCGCGACTTCATCGAGCAGGTCGGGCCGGGCGTACTGCAGCTTGACACCCGGGCACAAGTTGGGCCCGATATCCATGATGATCGGCAGCTTTTGCCGCGCCGCCGCCTCATACACCTCCATCGCCTGCGTGTCACACGGGTGAATGTCCTGCGCTGCCGGGCAGATCACCATTCCCTTGAGCGAAGGTTCCCTGGCAATCAGGGATATTTTGTCGATCGCATCGGGGTCCGTCGGATCAACCCCCGCAAAGCCGACCATTTTTTCAGAATGTTCAGCGCAATAGTCGGCGATCCATCGGTTGGGGATTTCCGCCTTGAGATAAAGACTTTTGAACCCCAGCACAAAACAGTAGTCGACCGGCTCGCTGGATATCAGATGGCTGGCCCCGTCGGCACGCGGAAGCACGCGTACCCGCTCACCGGCCACGTCCACCGGCCGCGCGAGATTGTCAATCGCATCCGGGCCGAGCTGGGTCGGGCTGTGCCAGATGCGTGTGTGGGTGTCAACAATCATAACAACCTCAAAGCCTGCCCACGGCGCTCGATATCATCCCATGATCAGCCGCTGATCGCCACCCGCGGATCGGCCATGGCGCAGGCGATATCCGCCAGCAGATTCATCAGGATCAATATCACCGTGTACACCATGGTAATCCCCAGCACCAGCGGGATATCCTTATCCAGACACGCGTTGACAAATACATCTCCCATGCCCGGTACGGCGAATAATTTCTCCACCACAAACGAACCCGTTAAAACACCGGCCGCCGCAGGCCCCAAAAAGGCCAGCACCGGCAGCGAGGCATTGGGCGCCGCATGGGCGGAGATGATTCGCATCGGCGTGTTCCCTTTCGCCTTGGCCGTGCGGATGTAATCGGAATGCAGCACATCCATGGTGCTGGTCCGCATCAGCCTCGCCACAATGGCCAGATATGCCAATGCCAGCGTTATGGCCGGCAGAATCAATTGTTGCATGGTTCCCCATCCCCCCGACGGCAACAGCGACGTGTCGACGGCAAAGATAATCAGCAGAACGGAACCGAGAATAAAGTTTGGAATGCTGATCGCCGCCAGACTTCCGACGGTGATCAGGTGATCCGGCCATCGCCGCCTGAATACGGCCCCCAGAATTCCGGCCGCCGTCCCCAGCCACATCGCGATGAGCAGGGCCAATGCGCCCAGCGCCATCGACACCGGAAGGGAGTTTTTAATAACTGCGGCCACGGACCAGTTGCTGTAGCTGATGGTGGGGCCCATATCCCCATGCAGAATCACATCCACCGGGTATCGCAGATAAGCCTTCCAGGGGTCGTTCAGTCCGTAGCGGGCCTTAAGTGCCGCAATCACGGCCGGCGGCGGCTGTTTTTGTCCGACGAACGGATCTCCCGGCGTTGCCATCAGCAACCAGAAGGTGCAGGTATAGACGATCCACAGCACCACCATCGATTGAGCCAGACGTCGAAATATAAATGCCAGCATCGTCACATCACCTGCGGTGAATATACTTCAAGAGCGTCACGAGGCGGGTATTCGGTTCGATTCCGCCGATCTCGGCACGATTATAAACCATCCCATCCGGCACCTGGAAGAGCGGAATCGCGGGAAATGCCCGCTCCATCAGATAGGCCTCCGCCTGATGCATCAGATGAAATCTTACCCGCGGATCGGGCGCCTGACTCGCCTTTTGCAGCAGACGATCGTACATCGGGGATTCGTAATGCGACATATTATTCGGGTTGCCGATAAGAAATAAATCCAGCCATGTGCTCGGGTCGGGATAGTCACCGTACCACCCATCACCGGCAACATCAAACCGCCCGTGCAGGCACTCTTCGTGAAAAATCTTCCCTTCCTCCGAGATGATGTTGATTCTCACTCCCAGATTTTTTTCCCACATCGCGCCTATCGCCTCCGCCAGCGGCATCATCAGCGGATAACCCGCCACCACCAGATAACGCAGCGGTTTCATGCCCCGGCCCCCGGGATAACCCGCCTGCGCAAGCAGTCGCCGTGCTTCAGCGACATTAAATCCCACGCCCTTCGGACTCCGATATCCCGGAATGGTGTTCGGCGGAATCAGCACGTGTACAGGAATAGTCGGCATTCGCACCACATGACGCACCAGCGCCCGGCGATTAATGGCCATATCCAGCGCTTCCCGTATCAGGCGATTTTTTAATACCCCTTTCTGGCAGTTCAAATCCAGAAACATCGTTCCGAAGACGGGGGTAATGTGTACATCGTGCCGCAGCCCGGCCTGTTCCTGTTTCACCAGCGCCGGGCCGAGTGAATTGGGGACAAATCCCACCACATTGATCACCCCGCTCTGATACGCCAGAAAGGCCGACGTCGAATCCTGGTAATTGACTATTTTCAGCAGATGGCAATGTACCTGCGACCGCTGATCGTAGTAGGGGTTCGGCGTAAGTTCCAGATACTGATGAAATCTCCAATCGGTCAGTCTATAGGCCCCGTTCGTAACCAGGTGGGGCGGACGTGTCCAGATCGGGTTGTATCCGGTCTGCCCGTCCTCGTTCTCCCGGAAATGTTGCATGACCCGGTAATTGAGCGGGAAAAATGGCGGAAATGCCATCAGATCAAGAAAATAGGGGCATGGATGGGTCAGCGTCACCACCAGCGTGCGGCGATTCGGGGCCTTGATCCCGACCGTCGAAAATGGCAGATGATGGTGCGGATGAGCCGCGATGGAATTAAAGTATTTTTCGGCACCCGCAATATGAAAGTACAGAAATACGTAGCCCGAACCCGTATGTGGATGAAGAACCCGTTTCCACTCGAATACAAAATCGCGGCTCGTGACAGGTTGTCCATTGCTCCACCGCGCATTGGGCTTGAGATAAAATCGGTACACCAGACCGTTTTTGGATATCGACCAGCTTTTCGCCTGACCGGGTATGGGCTTAAGCGTATGTGGGGCATATTGCGCCAGCCCCTCCCACAGAGCTTGCGCAACTCGGATGTCCTGTAAATAGGTCATCTTGGCCGGATCCAGCGTGTGAATCTGTCCGTCCTGACAGAAGACGATGGCGCCACGCCGGGATGTGGAACCCGCCGATACCCAATAGCAGGCTATGAACAAAGCCAGAAACAGAATGCTCGGAAACAGCAGCGTCTTTCGCATGACAAAAGATTAACCGCTTCTCCCGTTTTTTTCCTCTGATCCATCCCCGCGAGTTACCCAGCCGTTGGCGAAGGGCGTAGCAATGTTTCCGGGCACCCCATGGGAGTGTGAATGGGCTCATCCACCGGATGCGATTACGGCCAATGTTAGCCGGTGGATTTATCCGCCGGTATCCATTGCGTTGAAAAAGACTTTAACCGCAGGGGAAGCGGGGGAACGCAGGGACGGACGGCGTGGCGCCATATAGCCGTCGGCTTGCCGGCGGTAACGTCGTCTCCCGCGCGAAGTTGGCGCGGAGACGGGGACGAGGAACAACCGCTGGATACGATCATCCTAAATGCGAGCCGGTGGATTTATTCCACCGGAAGTTTCGTCCTGCCCCGCCCCCACTGTTCGCTTGATTCCGCCCGCCCGGCGCGTTATGTTCCGCGAGGTAATTGACACGTTGGGGCTTGCATGGTCTTGCCGAACACAGATCAACGCAGAAATTACACGCTGGACGGTTTATTAAACTGGCGAGCCACCGGCTTTATGCCGGTGGGTTCCGCTGCGCAAGTGGATCAGCGCAACGACAACTATGTCAATCAGATCACCCGGCGCAGCGTGGCCGGCGGAGCGGCCGTGGTATTTCA